>CAYJFK010000001.1:0-104770 GCA_964369475.1 uncultured Oscillospiraceae bacterium
TAAGTTCGTAATACATTTTGTTTTCCTCTCTTTCTGTTTTAGGGCAAAAAAATAGAGGTAACAGTTTTTTAGTCTGTTACCTCATAGTTTAAAATCAATAAGGTAACAGCTACATTTCCGCTGTTACCTCATAGAAATCCGATATTAATTTTTAACTAATTTTAGCAGTTTTCATCTTTATAATAATCTGATTTTTAGCTGTTACCTCATGCTCAAATCTATGGGCAAGGGTTCAGCTCACATCAGTTGGCTTTGGGGAGTCAAATAACAGCCTATCTATTTCTGAAAATAAAAAATACCTATTTGACTGTTTTTCTCTCGAATGCTCCCGATTTCTCGGTTTTTCTTCGAGGGTAGTCAAATAGGTATAGCTTTTTGGTGGAGGCGACGGGAATTGAACCCGTGTCCGAAAGCTCATTCATAGGACTTTCTACAAGCTTAGCTGAGTATTTACATTCCCTTGCCATGCCGTCACTCGGCAGACTGCATGGTTTGGTAGCTTTTTTTCATGGGCGGTTTAAAGCTAAGCCGCCTCACGTTCACCACTAATCGACGCCTCGACCCCGAGCCGTGGTTTACTCGGGCGAGACGAGCAGCTTAAACTAAGCTGCTAAAGCGTAACTATCGTTAGCGTTTAAATTAAAAAATTGCAAGTTTTTGCGTGGACCTGCCCCACGGCTTGCTTATCCTACTTCAAAACCCCCGTCGAAGCCTTTACGCCCCCGTGTTGCGTGACTTGATGGCACGTTCGATGTCTCTCTTAGCATCTCTTGAAGCTGACGACTGTCGTTTGTCGTGTAGTTGCTTACCCTTGCAAAGTCCAAGCTCAACCTTAACATTGGAGCCCTTCCAGTAGAGTGATAGGGGGATTAGCGTCATACCCTGCTGTTTTACCTGACCGAGTAGCCGCATAATTTCCTTTTTGTGCATAAGAAGAACCCTTTTTCGCATAGGGTCGTGGTTGAAAATATTGCCCTGCTCGTATGGGCTGACATGCATACCACGAACTACAAGCTCGCCACCTTCTACTTGACAATAGCTGTCCTTTAAATTTACCTTGCCTGCTCTGATAGATTTAACCTCGGTGCCGACAAGTGCTATGCCTGCTTCCATGCGCTCTACAACAAAATATTCGTGCGTTGCTTTTTTGTTTTGAGCAATGGTGCGAGAATCGGTCTTCTTTGGCATACATTCACCCCCTTTACAAGAAATGCCATTTGCGACGTTAATTATTATAGCACAAATAAAGCGCTTGGTAAAGCGGTTTTACATAAAGAAACACAAATGTAATAACAAGTGTGTTCTCGATAGACTAAACGCTTTTTCTGCGCATACAGTGGGAAAATGATAGACCTGCATCAAATATTACAAGTGTAATACGAAGCAAAACAAGAAAAAAACCAAATCGACCGACAACGACATTTGCCGCATGATAAAGTGGGTATCTAAGCACCGATGTTAACTCTGTACCGAGCGTTAGTATTGGGATTAGCAGTAGAAGCGACAAGAGCGGTGCGCCTATTAGAACGGCTGTTTTTGCACCCTTGTTGCCCTTTGTCAGGATAGGCACTCTTACAAAGGTAAATATAGCTACGCCGAAAATTTTCAGCATGTCGCCCTCGGTAGGCATTGAAAATGGGGGTAGTCGTTGAAGTTCGTAGGAGGCCGGTCGAAGTGCAAAGGTTAAAAAGAATACAACTAAAAGTGCCGGCAGTAAAAATCTTGATAACCTTGCTATCGAGTCAATGCTTGATGCGGCAAAGCAACCTGCCGAGAAAAACATTGCAACCGCAATAAAGATAAGTGGGGTGTTTGGCAGTGTCACGCTTGATAAAAAGACACTTGCATGAAGGAGTAGCAGTGTCGCCCTTGCGCACTCCCAAGATGCCGCAATGGGATGGGGGAGAGGGGGTATTTTGTCGGCGAGGTATAAAATGGGTATTGCAAGAACGGCGATGACAGCAAATGCCCACGGGATACTACGCAGCAACTCACAGGCAACACCGCTTGCCGCAAGGAAGGAGATAATTAGCATAGGGGTGGTAAAGCGATGCTTGTCACTGATATACAAGTTTCATGCCTCCGTCCTTTAGTATTTCAACGTTCGGTAACACTTCGCCATCTGTGTAGTAGGGGATAAAGCGCCCCTTGTCTATTAGGATTTTTTCGAGTTGCATAAAATCAACCGTATCTGTTTCGCCCGATATTACACAAAGTTTAACGTCAAGTTCTGGGCCGAAGGTCGAGGTTACCCATTCTTTTATACCGTCTGTTAACATAGTATCTTGCGAAAGCAGTGCAACGGTATTTGTATGACTCCATAAAATCTGCTCCCCAAGTTCGGCAGACATCTTATCAGCGCAAAGTTCTACGCTTTGATCTTCCACCGTAAATATACGTTCGGTTACGGCGAAGTCGGCCGTCATTATTATTTTGTCATCTTCCATGTCGAATATAAGCCCCCTTGCGACGGGGTAGGAATCAGGCTCTCGGTAGTCGGCACAGCCTGATAGGAAAAAGAGGGTGAAAATTAGCGGTAATAATTTCATTTTTTCGGAAACATCCTTCCCATTCCAAGTTTGTTCCAAGGGGCTCGAACTGTTGTATCTTTTGTTATTTTTTGCGAGCTTAAATAGTAATAGCCGAGATATGGTACTCCAAAGCTCTTGATAGATGCTACATGAATAAAGAGTAGCAGCATACCAATTGTAAAGCCGACAATGCCGAGTGTGCCGGTTATTATTAAAAGCAGATAACGTGCCACTATCGAAACTCCGCTCATTCGGGGAATAAGCACGCTGGTAACACCTGCAAATGCAACTACAATCAATACAGGTGCTCCTGCAAGTTTTGCCTCTATCGCCGCCTGACCGAGCACAATCGAGCTTACAACAGATAGGGCAGGGCCGACATTTGCGGTAGACCGTGCACCTCCTTCTCGCAGAAGATCGAATATTAGCAGTAGGCCGAATATTTCGGATACAGTGTGAAATGGGACGCCCTGTCTTGCCTCTATTATTGAGAACATAAGCTCTGACGGTAATAGTTCAGGCTGATAGCAGGCAAGGGCGAGATATAAAGAGGGGAGACAAATCGAGAGCCAAAAGCCAACACTTCTAAGCATTCGCTGAAAAGAGGCATAGACCGTGTTTACATAGTAGTCCTCACTCGTCTGAAAGAGCTCCATAAACAAATGAGGGGCTGTTAAGGCTATTGGAGAACCCTCGACAAAAATTGCAATTCTTCCCTCCAAAAGCTTAGATGCAACGACGTCGGGGCGCTCTGTCGTGCCGATCGTCTTAAAAGGGGAGTTTGGCGCATCTCGAATGCACTCTTGCACCATGTTGCTGTCAAGCAGTGCCGTAAGATCTACCGCTTTAAGCCGCCTTCGAGCTTCTGCAAGTGTCGTTTGGTCTACCTGTCCATCTACCCAGCATAGGGCGACATTATTTGGACAGACCGACCCTGTGCGTGAAAATTCCACCTTGAATGCATTTGATGGCAGTCGCCTCCTTACAAGCGCTAAATTACCCATAAGCATTTCGGTAAAACCTTCTCGAGGGCCTGTTATATTGCGCTCGTTTTGCGGCTCGGAAATAGAACGGGCATTCCAGCCCTTTGTGTCTACCACAATGCAAATGTCGAGCCCGTCTACAAAGAGAGCAGTATCACCAAAGGCAATACTCTCGCATATCTCGGTGTAGTCCAAGCTGTAATCAACTTCGCATGCAGAAAAAACATTTTGCGCAATGTCATTTGCAGATAGCTCGGAAAGATCGACACGCTGGAGCGGAGCTATGACATTTTCGTTTACAACACGTGCATTTATCATGCCATCAACAAAGCAAATCCACATGTTGTTGCCGATAAAACGCTCCTTAAATGTGCCGTCGTCCTTAAAGTGTTCTTGCATTATTTTGATATTCTCTTTTAAATCACTTGTCATAATATTCATGATAACATTATGCCCAAAATAAAGTTAATTATAACCGATATTGGGAGATAGACCGATTGACAGGTAAACTATGGCAGAGTATAATAAACTTATATTTATAAATAAGGGGGATAAAAATGAAAAAGCCGTTTGTAACAAAGGAAATGATAGTAGAAATGGTAAAAACATATCCGACACCATTTCATATTTACGACGAAAAGGGCATAAGAGAGAATGCAAAAAAACTAAAAGAGGCCTTTGCTTGGAACAAGGGATTTAAGGAATTTTTTGCCGTTAAAGCGACGCCAAACCCATACTTGATAGATATACTAAGAGACTACGACTGCGGAACAGACTGTTCTTCCATGACAGAGTTAATGCTGAGCGAAGCGATGGGATTTGATGGGAAGGACATAATGTTCTCCTCCAACGATACCCCGGCCGAAGAATTTATCTTTGCCGAAAAAATCGGTGCAACGATAAATCTCGATGATTTTACACACATAGACTTTTTGGAAAAAACAATAGGCTACCTTCCCGAAACGTTAAGTTGCAGGTTTAACCCCGGTGGGCTCTTTTCCATTGCAAATGATATAATGGATAACCCCGGAGATGCCAAATACGGCTTTACGACAGAGCAGATGTTTGAAGGCTTTAAAATAATGAAGGAAAAGGGAGTTAAGAACTTCGGTTTTCATGCATTTTTAGCCTCCAATACAGTTACAAACGAATACTATCCGACACTTGCAAAGACACTCTTTAAGCTTGCGGTCGAGCTAAAGGAAGAAACGGGCGCAGATATTAAGTTTATAAACTTATCTGGCGGAATCGGTATTCCTTACAGACCCGACCAAGAGGCAAACGACATAATGGAAATAGGCGAAGGAGTGCGCAAGGCATTCGAGGAAATTCTTGTGCCTGCCGGAATGGGAGATGTTGCGATATATACCGAGCTCGGCAGATTTATGTTAGCTCCTTACGGTCATCTTGTAACAAAGGTTATACATCAAAAGCATACGCACAAGGAATATATCGGGGTAGATGCCTGTGCTGTCAACCTTATGCGGCCTGCCATGTACGGGGCATATCATCATATAACTGTACTTGGCAAGGAAGATGCAGCTTGCGACTTTAAATATGATGTTACAGGCTCTCTTTGCGAGAACAATGATAAGTTTGCAATAGACAGAATGTTACCTAAAATTGAAATAGGCGACTATATGGTAATTCACGATACAGGGGCTCACGGATTTTCAATGGGCTACAATTATAATGGCAAACTGCGTTCTGCCGAGGTGCTCTTGAAAGAGGACGGAGATACGATGCTCATCCGTAGGGCAGAAACTCCAAAAGACTATTTTGCAACATTTGATGGGCTTGACTTTTATAACAAAATAAAATTTTAACTTGGAGGACTCTTTTAATGGATGCAGGAATGAAGCTATACTACGACTATGCCATATCGCCTTTGGGAACGCTCTTTTATCGCACCGTTTGGAAACAGCTTGAAGGTGTAAAGGGCAAAACTGTTCTTGATTTTGGCAGCGGATTTGGCTTTACAACAAATTTTTTAGCAAAAAATAACATAGTTACAGCGGTAGAGCTCGACCCTGCTATGATAGAGGTCTGCGATAAGACAGAGAGCTACACACAAATTCAAGGTGGACTTGAAAAAATTCGAGAAATGCCCGACGAGAGTTTTGATTTTATAACCTGTCATCTTGTTTTTGAATTTACCGAAAATCCAAAAGACATGCTTAAAGAGCTTGTTAGAGTGCTAAAAAAGGGCGGTCAGATTTCTATTGTGCGACACAATAGGGCAGGGCGCATTATTCAAGCTATCGTGCAAGACTATGATTTTGCAGAGGTCGAAACACTGCTTGGTGGCGGATATTCCTATTCGAGTGCGTTTGGTGATATTAGGTATTACGACAACAAAAAACTACTTGAAATGGCAGATGGCAGCCTTGAAATAGAAAAGGTAGATGGAGTTCGTGTTCTTGCAAGCCTACACGACGGTTCTATGCAGGCAAAGGAAAACTGGGTGGAAGATATGCTTAATTTCGAGCTTAAGCTTCTCGAAAATCAAGACTTTGTTAAGGTGGCATATTTTAACCATGTTATTTTAACCAAGATATAAAGAAAGCGGGTGGCATCGCCACCCGCTCAGCTTGGAGAAAAAGTGTTTTCTCCAAGCTGAGAAATCAGCTAAAGCTGATTTTAACGCCCTCGGGGCGGGAATTTAACGCCAGAGGGCACCCTGATGGTGCCCCCTCGCCGCTCCCCCACCTTCCGAATGGGCTTGATTTTGGGTTTTTCTCTAGCCTGAGCGGGTGGCATCGCCACCCGCTTTCTTTATATTGAATTGTTATCATTAGATTAAGCTAGATAAGTTTTATAAGGAGGATAGGGCTTTGGTACTAAAGCTAATTTGAATAAAAATTAATAAATGCAATAAATTTACAGATTATATACAGTACACAAAAATTGTCTATTTAATAATTACATGATTATTATACTGCCTGCCCCACTCGGCCATAGAATCTATTATAGGTTTTAGACTAAAGCCGAGATCGGTTAAAGAGTACTCTACACGTGGGGGCACCTCGGCATAGACCTTGCGATTAACAAGGCCGAATGTCTCCATTTGGCGTAGGTTAGCAGTTAGCACTTTTTGAGATATACCGCATACGGAGCGCTTTAATTCACCAAAACGCTTTGTTCCATTGCATAAATCTCTAATTATAAGAACCTTCCACTTATCGCCGATAAGATTCAAAGTGGTCTCCACCGGGCAACCTGTCTGCATATCTGTCATAATTTCACCTCTCCAATAGTTTCTAAAAGGATACTATGGAACTAAATAGTACCTACTTTACAAATCGACATTATGATTATATAATTATAGTATAATTTTGTCAATAGACGAAAAAAGTTATATTTCAAGGAGGGAATAAAAATGAGAAAATTAATAGCACTATTCATGGTATTACTACTTATTATGATACCGATTGCAGGATGTTCGTCCGAGGAAACACCGCCGGCTGAAGGCGGAGAGAGCAATGTTTTAAGAGTTGGAATGGATCTAAAATATCCACCTTTTTCCTATGTAGGAGACGATGGCGAGGCAGCAGGTTTCGAGCCTGTTATATCGGAAGCATTTGCTGAATACTTAGGCATGGAAGTTGAAATTGTCAACACCGATTTCGGCCTACTCATTCCTGCTCTCGAGACAGGCGATGTAGACATTCTTATAGCTGACATGGCAGAGACAGAAGCACGTGCAGAGAAGGCTGATTTTTCTGAAATGTACAGATATTCCAATACACTTGCACTTGTAAACAAAGATTTTGCCGAAGAACATAACATTACAGACGATATGCCACCGGAAGAATTCTTTGCTCTAACAGGCTCTGACTTTATCGGCCTTGCAGGAACATTCGGAGTTGTTGTTCCGCAGGACTTTGGAGCAGAGGTAAAAGAGGTAACAGAAATAGGTATTGGCATTTTAGAAGTGGCAAACGGCGAGTCGACTGCACTTGTAGCCTCGAACGAGGTTCATGGATTTCACGCACAAAATCCCGATACAACAATTGTGTACAGTGGTATAGGATATGTTTCGGGCTCGAGTTTTGCAGTGCGAAAGGGCGATACCGAAATGCTTGAGAAGGCAAACGAGTTTATTGCTTCGATGTATGAAGAAGATGGCCTATATAATGAGATAAGAGAAGAATTCGATCCGATCATTGCCGAATTCCTACAAAACGACGAGCTTGGGCTTGACTATATAATAACACCTCCCGGCCAGTAAATCGGGACATTTAGGAGAAACATGAAGAAAAAATCAGAGTCACTGCAATATATTATTGTAATAGCGGCATTTGCTATGCTATCTATATATGCGGTCTTCAACTCAACCGGAAACCCCAACTATGGGGCAATATTCGACAGAAGCGATCTTTTGTTAGATGCATTTATAGGCACAATCCTCATAAGCGTTATAACGCTTATGGGGACGCTTATTGTTGGGTTTATTTTATTTATGATGATGCGCTCGAAAGTTACCATGCTTAGGGCAATAGCAGATGTTTTTAATGAAATTATAATGGGAACACCGCTCCTTGTTATGATATTTATGGTGGCATATGTCTTAGGCCCTGTTATAAACTACGACAATAAGTTGGTGCTCGGCATATTAGCGCTCGTCTTGTACAACGGCCCATATACCGCAAACGCATACGAAACAGCCGCCGCTGTTGTAGATCTTGATCAGTATACCGTTATGGATCTATATGGCTTTAAGTGGTATCAAAAGTACATTTATGTAATAGTTCCGCAGATGGTAAAGCCCTTTATTCCATCGCTAATAAACAACCTATCGAGCGTTATTAAGAGCTCGTCTCTACTAAATGTGCTCTCTGTAACAGAGATAACATATATACTTAAAGTAACGGCTGCGCGAGATTTTGTCTTTATAGAGGGTTATTATGTTATGTGGGGTATGTATTTAATTGTAACAATACCGCTTTCGCTCCTTGCAAAATATATAGGAAAGAAGGTGTCGTAGTGGATTTTATAATAAAGAATGTTACAAAAAGATATGGTACTCAAATAGTACTCGACGATGTATCGATCGAGGTAAAGGGTAAAAGTTCTGTCGGTATAATTGGGGAGTCAGGGTGTGGTAAGTCTACCTTGCTTCGTCAGCTTGCAGGAATAGAAATGCCCGATACAGGCGAGATTGTTATAAACGGCAGCTCTCCCATATTGAATAACGACGAGTTTAAGAAGCATATTAGTGTGGTTTTTCAAAAGCACAATTTGTTTCCGCATCTTACAATTAAAAAGAATATAACGCTAATTTTAAACAAGATTAAGAAATGGGACAAAAACAAAGCCGATGAAACGGCTATGAATTTGCTATCAAGATTACAAATAGAAAAAGAGGCAGATAAAAAACCTCATGAGGTGTCAGGCGGTCAGGCGCAACGTGCCTCGATTGCACGAGCACTTGCGACAGACCCGCAACTTATGTTCTTGGATGAGCCGACAGCGGCACTCGATCCGATCTTGACACAGGAAGTTTTAAAGGCTGTCGTTTCGCTTAAAAACGACGGACGAGATTTTATCTTTATCACCCACGAGATAGCATTTCTACGAGAGTTTGCAGACTATGTAATCTTCCTAAAGGAAGGCAAAATATTAGAACATGGCGACAGATCGTGCCTTGAAAACCCAAAAACGGCAGAGCTTACGGAGTTTTTGAAGATTTATTAGGTTACAAGGTACAAAAAAGGGAGTAAATGAAGAAATTCATTTGCTCCCTTTTTTATGTGATGTTGGTTATTTCCACCTAAAGGGGGTTACCTCTTTTTCGTGAGCCACTTCTACAACGATGTATCCGCCATTTCCTATCTCCCAGACCCCCGAAACTTCTAACTCCTCGGGAAGTTCTTCTATTGTCGCCGAGTAGTAGACCGAGTAGGCTATGCCATCTTTATCTGTATGCGATATTACCTCGCCATCTCTCAAATAGTCGACATATTCTTCAAGGCAGAGATCCATATTATATAGTATCTCAGAATGAGGGAGGCCAACATAGCGGTAGTGCCATGGTTCGTATGTAATACCTGTTATCTCGGTTTTATCTTTAGGAAAACGCAGTGTGTAGCCATACTCGTGCATGTTGGATAAAAACCAAGCACCGGCAGGGCTGTTTTCGATGTTGGAAGTAAGTGTTCCTCCTTGGTAGGAGTTGGAAATATCCACAGCATATCCACTTTGATGCTCTGATGTACCAGGGATTGCAATTATCGAGGCGGTGGCGGCTTCGGCTTCTTCTTGTGAGTATCCTTGATTTAAGTAGGATGCCACTCTGTTGTCGAATAAATTTTTCTGAGAGGAATACCTCCTGTAACCACTAACTACAACATAATCTGTCACCCCGTCTGCCTCCATAGCACTTATCATTGCCTTTGCAAAGGAGGCGGCTTGCTCGTTTAACTGTATGGCGGCAAGGGTAACCTTAACGCCTGCATTCATGAGAGGCATTAAGTTTGGTGGTATATATTCGCTATCTAAAGGAGATGTTGTACTGATCAAGAACCTGTTTTTGCTTATATCTTCGGGGGAAAAGGCAAAAACAGAGGTACTGAGCATTGCTGCTGTCAGCACAAGGCATATAAATTTTTTCATTATCGTTCTTCCTTATATAATATGTAGTAATCTTATACTATTATGTTAACACAAAAAATGTTTTTTTTCAACTAAATTTGACAGCGTGCTTCGTCACATTTTTTGAATGATAGGTTGTATACTTCTGTATGTGTACAAAAGCCAAGCTATATAGAGAAATGGAGGGCGTGATGAATAGGGTTATATACCTTGATACACTTTTTGCATTTAATTTTGTTCTCGACTACATACTTATTTCGGGAGTAAAGGCCATATCCAAAACAGACATTCGCCTAACCCGACATATAGCAGGTGCGGCAGTAGGAGGGCTACTTGCCGTTGCGGCGGTACTGCTTGACAGTGGAATGACAGTTCGGATACTTGGAGCGCCAATAATGGTGCTTATAGCATTTGGATTTGGGGGCAGGGGGAGATATATAAAAATATTACTTCTACTGCTTGCCGTTGCCACAGGGATTGGCGGTGGAATTTTTGCACTCTACTACCTTATTGGCGACGGTGCAAACTTTGCTGTATACTCGGGGGCGGCATACCTTAATATATCTCCACTAACATTTGTGGCGGCACTACCCATTTCTTATATAATAGTGTCCTTAGCATATAAAATCTTTGCAATTAGCGGCATGTCTCGTCAGATAGCATCGGTAGAGCTTGTAATAGAGGGCATGAAATTTTCTGGCAAAGGGCTTATCGACACAGGCGCATCGCTCTGCGAACCGTTGTCGGGGCGGCAGGCTATAATTGTGCAAAAGAGCTTAATAGCACCGATAATTAATAATATAGACATGAGCAAAACACGTCTTGTGCCATTTTCCACAGTATCTGGCGAGGACTTTATGCAGGCAGTAAAATGCAATATTTCGGTTATGGTCGGAGAAAAAAGGGTTACACATATGGGGGTATATGCGGCACTTTGCGACAGACCACTCTCGGGGGACGGGAGTTATCAAATAATACTTGGTCACGCAGTAATGGCGGGGCTTGATAAGGGGGAGCTATTTAATGAAATCAGCATTTAAACTAAGGGAGAGGGCGGTTATTGCCGCAGTTAAGGCAAAACTTGCCCTCTTAAGGGCGATGGGGCTTGCAGAGAGCAACGTGCACTACATAAACGGCCCCGACACACTGCCACCGCCACTATCGAGAGAGGAGGAAGCGGAGCTTTTGTCGAGGCTTGGGCGTGACGAAGTTGTAAGAAACAGGCTGGTAGAGCGAAATCTACGTCTTGTGGTCTATATATCGAGAAAGTACGAAACGACAGGCATTGGTATAGAGGATTTGGTTTCTATTGGCACGATAGGACTTATAAAAGGGGTTAACACCTTTAAGCCGGACAGAGGGATAAAGCTTGCGACATATGCCTCTCGTTGTATTGAAAATGAAATTTTAATGTTTTTAAGAAAAAACCAAAACTCACGCTATGATGTATCGATAGACGAACCGCTTAACGTAGACTGGGACGGTAACGAGCTACTACTGTCCGATATACTGGGCACAGAAGGGGACACGACGTCGCAGGAGATAGAGGCGAGAGAGGAAAAAGAGGCGCTTCACGAGGCTGTTTCAAGACTTGCCGACCGTGAGCGACTTATAATGGAACATCGCTTTGGCATGAGAGGGCCTGAAAAAACACAAAAGGATGTTGCAGACCTGCTTGGAATATCACAGTCATATATATCAAGGCTTGAAAAGAAAATTTTAACAAAGCTCAAATTAATGGTCGCCGAGAAATAGCGAGATATTAAGAGAAAACAAGAGAAAATCTTAGAACGGGGGAGTTGATGCTTCCTCGTTTTTCAATTTAATAAAAATTTATTTAAAATGTGCCAAACGGCACATTTACTTTTTTTGAAAAAGGCTGTATAATATTAAACGTAGGGTAGAGAAAAGATTCCCTAACAAGTCGGGTAATAAGTATATAGGTGGTTCGCAATGAAAAAAGGATTTGGCGGAATAGGCTGTGCACTTATTGTCGGGGCGATAATAATAGCTCTTGCCGTAGTAGGCGGAGCGGGAGGTGCAGCAATTTTGGGCGGTATTATATCAGGGGCAATGGTTATCGGCTTGATCGTTATAGCTGTTATAATCGGACTTATTTTTTGGAGTGTATCTCTACATAAGAAGGATGAAAACGTTAAACGTGCCGATAGGATCCTTAACAAAGAACTCGAGGAGTTCGACAAGGGCGGCGTGGAGTCGCTCGCTAAGAAATACGAAGACATCGAAAACTAATATTATTTTAAAGGAGAAATGAAAAATGGGAATTTTCAGAAGATTTGCAGACATCGTGGAGGCAAACATCAACGCACTTATCGACAAGGCAGAGGATCCTGCTAAGATGGTAGATCAGTACCTAAGACAAGCGCAAGAGGATCTTGCAGAGGTTAAGGTAGAAACAAGCGGAGTTATCGCCGAGGTCAACCGTGCAAAGAGAGAGCTCGACAGCAACTCAGCAGAGATCGACCGCTACACAGACCTTGCTAAGAAGGCACTTCAGAGTGGTAACGAGGGCGATGCTAAGCAGTTCCTTGCCAAAAAGCAAGAGCTTGAAGTTACAGGCCAGACTCTAAAAGCTGCATACGATGTTGCACACACAAATGCCGCTAAGATGCGTCAGCTATACGAAAAACTAACAAACGACATAAAGACTCTTGAGGGCAAGAGAGAGCAAATCAAGGCAAAAATGGCTCTTGCAGAGACACAGGAGAAGGTAAACAAGCTCGGCAGCTCGGCAGATAACTTTAACAGCACAATGGGTGCAATGCGCCGTATGGAAGACAAGGCGAATAAGATGCTCGACATGGCAAATGCTTCTGCAGAGCTCGATGCAGCTGTTGAAGACGACATTTCTTCGATAGCTTCCAAGTACGAAGGCGCTAACACAAAGAGCGTTGACGACGAGCTTGCCGCACTAAAGGCAGAGCTTAACCTATAAGAATTATCTCAGTAAAAATACCGATTAAAACAACCCCCAAGCACTATATGGTGCTTGGGGGTTGTTTGGTTACTCGTATTAAGAGAAAATTTCGTATTCTACTCGGGTTTTGTATACTCATAACCAAGCTCGTCAAGTGTTTTGTAGTCTTCAAGCTCTAATAACAGTCCACGATATCCGCCTTTAACTTTGCGTGAAGAAGTGTCGTAGCTTGACTTTAAAAAGTCCACTGCATAACGAGCGGCACAGGCAGAGCCTGTCGCAAGGACATCTTCATTTAGGTCAAACTCGGGGTTATGGTGAGCGGCACCTATGCCTTTTGCATCGTCTTTCATACCGAGAAGTGCAAACACACCGGGGTATTGGGCGATAAATCTGCCAAAGCTCTCAGAACCCATCCAAGGTTCGATCGTGCCGACATTTTCAGCGCCGATTTCATCGGCAAAAATTCCTCTTGCAAAGCCTGCAAGCTCGGCATCGTTAACGACAGGGTATGTCGGCCCACCGAGGAGAGTGTATTTATATGTGCATTTATACGTTTTACATATGCTGTCTACAAGATGCATAAATTCCTCTTTAAATGTCTTGCCTGCACCGTCTCTGTCAAAAAATCTTGCTGTGCCCGTGAAGTGCAGGGTCTGAGGAATAATGTTAGGTGCAGAGCCTGCATTGATAGCGCCGACAGAGTGTGCGAGAGGGGTGAAGGGGCCGATTTTTGTCATTCTCATTGCGTCTATTGCATTGTAGAGTGCTACAAAAGCCGCAATTGGGCTGTTTGCCTGATCGGGTCTCGAGCCATGACCTCCTGTGCCTTCGATTTCAATTCCATACCAAAAGCTACCTGCCATCATGCCACCGTCGTTTATGCTTACACGGCCAGCCTCAGACAGTGCGTGAAGGTGGAATGCAAAGCATGTGTCGATGTGAATTTTATTATCATCTAAATATTTGAATACATGCTTAATATTGCCTGTTCCTTCTTCGCCTCGCTCGAAGCAAAAGTATACTGTACCTTTAATTTCGTCTTTTTTCTCAAGCAATACCTTTATTGCACCGAGTAGCATGGCTGTGTGACCATCGTGTCCGCAAGCGTGCATAACACCTTCTTTTTTGCTCTTGCAACTGCGTTTTTGTGTTAGGTTGTTGTCGGGCTCGTTGACAGGAAGAGCATCTATGTCGCCTCTAAGTGCTACCGCCCTGCCTGAACTTTCATCGCCTACAATCTTCGCCAATATGCCGCCATCTTCAATTTCGACATATTCGACTCCCATTTTGTCAAGCTCTGCCATGATATGCTTAACTGTCTCAAATTCTTTTCCGGAAACTTCGGGGTTTTCGTGAAAATGCCTTCTTTGTGCTATAATGTAGTCCTCATGTTTTTTTGCAATGTCGAGAAATGTCATAATTTATACCTCCAAATTTAATAATTACCTATTTATCGCATTGTATATATGCGCATATTATTTCACATTTTGCTTATCGTACTCATAGCCGAGCTCGTCTAATCTTTCGTAGTTTTCAAGCTCTAAAAGCAGTGCTTTAAAACCTCCTTTAAACTTATTGTCAGAAGTTTCAATCTCTGACTTTAAAAACTCAACAGCATATTTTGCCGCACACGCTGTGCCCGTTACAAGAATGTCGTCGTTAAACTCGAAATTAGGGTTGTGGTGAGGAGCACCAACGCCTTTTGATTCGTCCCGCATTCCTAAAAGAGCAAATACTCCGGGATATTGCGCTACAAATCTACCAAAGCTTTCAGATGCCATCCAAGGCTCTATGTTTCCCACATTTTCACTGCCTATTTCCTCTGCAAATATCCCACGTGCAAAGGCTGCAAGCTCGGCATTGTTTACAACGGGGAATGTTGGTCCATGCAGTATATTGTACTTATAAGTGCAATTATATGCTTTGCAAATGCTGTCGACGATATGCATAAATTCCTTTTTGAAAACCTTGCCTACACCTACAATATCAAAAAATCTTGCTGTACCTGTAAATGTAAGTGTTTGAGGTATTATGTTGTGCGCTGTTCCGCTGTTAACAGCGCCTATTGAATGCGTTAGGGGACTGAATGGATCTATTTTTGTCATTCTCATTGCGTCTATTGCACTACCAATCGCAAGGAAAGCAGCAATCGGATTGTTTGCTTGATCAGGCCTTGACCCATGCCCGCCTGTACCTTCTATTTCAACATTATACCAAAAGAAACCTGCCATCATGCCGCCATCATTAATGCTAATGTGACCTGCATCTGATAGTGAATGTGTATGGAAAGCAAAAGCAGAGTCGATGTGAATTTTGTTATCTTCGATGTATTTGAATATATAATCTACATTGTCTGTAAGTTCCTCGCCTCTTTCAAAGCAAAAATATACTGTGCCGCTTATTTCTGCTTTTTTTTCGAGGAGCACTTTAATTGCGCCAAGCAGCATTGCGGCATGACCGTCATGTCCACATGCGTGCATAATACCTTTGTTTTTGCTCCTAAGAGGTCTCTTGCCAATTGGATTGTTCTCAGGTTCGTCGATTGGCAGAGCATCGATATCGGCTCTAAGCGCAACAGCCCTGCCCGATGGTATGTCGCCAACAATTTTTGCTAAAATACCGCCGTTTTCGACTTCGACATATTCAATGCCGATCTTGCTAAGCTCTCCCTTGATGTGCTTTAATGTTTCAAACTCTTGATTTGAAACCTCGGGATTTTCGTGAAAATGTGCACGCTGTGCTTTAATGTACCCTTCGTATCTTTTTGCTATTTCGATATAACTCATAATTGCAGCCTCCTTTTATATATAGCTTTAGCTAAAATAATTCGTAGACAAAGAGTTAATTTTAAACAAAAGCGCCAAAGTTTCCTTTGGCGCTAAAATTTCGCCACAAGGGCATTTTAGTTGTTATACACCTTTAATTGCAATGTCGAAATCTTCGGCCGAAACTCCATTTTCGAAGAAGATCGAGAATGTTTTGTTATCTTCGCTCCAAGTTGCAAAGTGCAACACACCGTCTTTGCCGAGCATCTCTACATCAAATCCTTTGGATTTATTTATCTCGCTCTCGTTGTATGTCGAAAGATCAACGCCGCCTATATCCGCACCTGTTTCTTTAACCATGCGGTATGTTATTGTTTGCTCGTCGTTTTTATAAATAGCTTGGAATATCTCGCCATCTACAATCCAAAATGTTTCCTCATAAGAAACGCCTGGGAGATCGAAGGGTGTGTTTGGATTGTATCCAAGAGCATCTGCAACTTCGTTGTAGCTGTTGTACTGTACAAGATCATCGGTCGGGGCGCTGCTACATGCTGAAAGTGCTAATGTTAGCACAGTTAATAAAATTAATAGCTTTTTCATTTTTATTTCCGTCCTTTTAATTTAATCGATTTTATTTTCGCTCCATGGAAAGAATTGTCGGAACTTCGGTCGTCTTGTCCATGATAAATGTTATGGTGTTTGTTATGTCCTGATCGCTGACATTTTCGGGAGAATATTGTGTTATCGGGTATGTGTCGACAACAAGTGTTATCATGGTTTCAGATGCGCCAACGCTCTTTACCACAGGCAGCGTGCCAAATTCTATGCCGAGAGAGAGCGAGGTATAGCTGTTTGTCAAGGCGTCGAACTGGAAGTCGCCGTATAGGGATACCGACATATGGGTAATAGGCTCGTTATAGCCAAGCTCCATTGAGACTGCCTGTTCTACAAAATCTGCCGAGACATAGACCCTGTCCTCTGAATAGGTTAGACCTTCGGCATAGCGTGGATCTTTTAAAACTTGCCAAATGCCAAAGTTGATAATGTTATCTTCCGAAACATCTTCAATATCATCGAAATCGGGGAAGTCTATTGTAACGAGTGTTGAAATAGGCCCTGTATAGATCTGGTCGCCCGGTTTAAGCTCGTCGTATACTATGTCCTCAGGCTCTACGACAGGTGTCGGAACTGCCGGCACTTCGGGAGGGTTTTCAACCGTATTGTCCCTTTGTTCTACAACTGCACGAAGCAGCATAGCGCCACCGCTATAAAGAAGAACACCTATTATAATCCAAGTTACAAGCCCGACCAAGAAAGTTCTGGCTGTGTTATTACTTCGAGGACGATTTATGTTGTCTCTCCTCGTGTCATTTTTTGGATCTTTTTTCGATTCTTTTCGTGGCTCACTTCGTGGAGTGTTTTTTGAGTTTTGGGGTTTACGAGACGACTGTCTGTCGTCGGCTTTTATCAGTGGAATAACATCTCCGTCTTCGTCAAAATCGCTTGGAGCGTCGATATGCTCGTCATCATCGGGCAGTGTATCTGCAATCAAATCTTCAAAGCTATCCGAAGTGGTTTTGTTTGAAGGCTCTACATTATCTGCCTGCATGGGCTCGACTAACAAACCCTCCATGTCTGAGGGCGGGACGGCTGTGAGCTCGTCAGCTATTTCTTCCATATCTGATTCCATGCCTGACAAAATGCTCTCGTTTTGCTCGGTATCGCAAGTGTCATATGCTACTTGCTCTGCTTGTGCGATATCTTGAGACTTCGTTTGTTCTATATTCTCTACATGATCATTGGTAAGCTCTAAATCCACTTGATCATGCTCGTTTTTAATAATATCATCATTCATGCTGTCTACTCTATCATCTGAATGTGTAGACTGCTTGTCCGTCTCGGGAATATTATCGAATGTGCGAGAATAGGCAGGTGGTGGGGCTTTGCTTGCTTTAGCACCGTCACCTGCCGTATCTTCAGTTTTTTCAATAGAAACAGGGCGCAAGCTTCCCGCTACGCCGGACTTTTGTCCGACGTAATTCGAGGAGCTGGCACCTGTTTTCTTTTTCTTCTTTTTTTTCGCCATATCTTACGAAAGCTCTATCGGGAAGCTTAGCTTAACAGAGGATAAAACGATATAAGTGCTTGTCTTATCAACGCCGACAGCCGCTTTAATGCGATAGATCAGTTGCTCTAAAGAATATGTGCTCGCTGTTATAATTTTTAGCTGATAGTCAAACTCACCCGTGATATAGTGGCACTCTAATACATCAGGCTCTACTAATACGAGCTGATTAAATGCCTCCATAAAGTCCGGGTTTGATAGAGAGACAAACATTATAGCAGTTATTTCTTTACCAAGTCTTCTGTGGTTTAGAATAACAGTATACTTATCTATAATATTTGCATTCTCGAGTTTTCTAAGTCTCTCACTGACCGCAGGAACCGACATGCCGATGCTCTCTGCTATGTCAGAAGCAGTTGTACGGGAGTTGCCTTGTAATATTTTAATAATTTTAGTATCAACAGCATCAAGTTTTTTATTTTTATCTGCCATGGTGATCACCCTCCATATTTTTACTCAATTGACATTATAGATAAAATAAAGTAAAAAAGCAAGAACAATTTACTATTTTTTGAACAATTTTTCATATTGCACCGAAAATCGAACTTTTATTGTGCAAAATGACGATTAAAAAATAGAGCATAATATCTAAATTTAAACAATATATTAAATCGAAGAACAAAAAACAAAAATTTTAATAAACCACTTGAATAGATAGCAAATTTGCGATAATATAATATCGGGTAAAAACGTAATAATAGAAGTGTATAATTTGACATTAGGGTTTTATTATTAATATGTGAACAAAAGGTGAGGGTATATAATGCAAAATAATGACATAGCCGTTATTTTAGCGGCAGGGGACGGCACAAGGATGAAGGTGCCGACCTCTAAAGTTATGTTGAAAGTTATGGATAAACCCATGATTAATTGGGTTTTGGATGCGGCTACTAAGGCAGGCATTGCAGAGAGCGTTGTTATCGTGGGTAGGAGCGGTGAAGATGTTACAAAGCTACTTGGAGACGAGGCAACATGTGTTACCCAAGCAGAGCGGCTTGGAACTGCTCATGCTGTAATGCAGGCAGTGCCAAAGCTCGAGGAGAGGTCGCTTGGTTCTTGCCTTGTGCTTGCAGGGGACTGCCCACTGATTACCGCTAAAACCTTAACAGCGGCCTATGATACACACAAAGCGGGCGGTTGTGCGGCGACAGTTATAACGGCCGAGGTTGAGCAACCTACGGGATACGGTAGAATTATTAGAGATGGTGGAAAGATTAAGCGTATCGTTGAAGAAAAAGATACAGACGATGCCGAAAAGCGAATTAACGAGATAAACAGCTCGGCATATTGGTTCGAGACAAAGGCACTGCTCGAAGCACTGCCGAATGTAAAAAACGACAACGCTAAGGGCGAATACTATCTTACAGATGTTATAGAACTAATGCTGAAGTCAGGGCTTGAAGTTGGGGCGCATAAAGTTGAGAGCTCTTATGAAATTTTAGGAGCAAACACCCAGCAACAACTTCTTGCACTACAAAAAATTGCAATGGAAAAGACGCTCGATGCCCATATGTCGAGCGGTGTTATGGTGTCGGACGACACAGGGGTTGCAATTGGACCTGATGTTGTTATAGAGCCCGGTGCGATTATACATAAGGGTGTTAGGCTTGTAGGCAATACATTTATCGGAGCAGGCGCAGAGATCGGGCCTGATTGCCTTGTTCAAAATGGGGTAATCGGAGCAAATACAAGGCTTAATCAAAGTCAGGTATACGACAGCGAAATAGGCGAGGGTGCAAGAGTTGGCCCATATGTGCACATTCGACCGGGATGCCGTTTGGCAGACGGCGTTAAAATTGGCAACTTTGTCGAACTTAAAAACTCCACAGTTGGGGAGAAGACGAGTGCGGCACACCTTACATATATAGGGGATTCGGACATTGGCGCAAAGTGCAACATCGGGTGCGGTGTAGTAACCGTTAATTACGACGGTAGCAAAAAGCACCGCACGGTGGTAGAGGACGGCGTCTTTGTGGGTTGCAATGTTAACTTGGTAGCTCCCATTACAATAGGCGAGGGGGCATATCTTGCGGCAGGCTCTACCGTGACAGAGCAAGTACCTAAAAGAGCTCTTGCCATAGCAAGGGCGAGACAGACAAATAAAGAAAATTGGAAACCAAAGTGGGAAAGGAAGTAATATGATACAGCCACACGCGCGTCATGCTTTTAAGATTTTTTCGGGGTCGTCTAACAACAAGGTAGCAGAGGAGATAGCAGCGGCACTCGGCACTCGTCTCGGCGCTGCCGATGTAACGCAGTTTTCCGATGGGGAGTGCAGTATTTCTATAAACGAATCTGTTAGAGGAAGCGATCTTTTTATCGTTCAGTCGACTTCCGAGCCTGTTAATGACAATTTGATGGAGCTGCTTATTCTAATCGATGCCTTCAAAAGAGCGTCGGCAAGCAGAATAACTGCCGTTATTCCGTACTTCGGCTACGCAAGGCAGGACAGAAAGGCAAAGGCGAGAGACCCGATTTCGGCAAAGCTCGTTGCAAACCTTCTTACAACAGCTGGGGCTGACAGGGTGCTTACCATGGATCTTCACGCATCGCAGATACAGGGCTTTTTCGACATTCCCGTCGATCATCTCCTCGGCGCTAACACGCTTGCGGCTTACTTTAAAAAGAAGGTTCAAAAGGAAGGCAAGGACAACTTTGTAGTTGTATCGCCCGATGTTGGATCTGTTGCAAGAGCAAGAAAGTTCTCGCAAAAATTAGGAGATGTTAACATTGCCATTGTCGACAAGCGCCGTCCCAAGGCAAATGTGTCGGAAGTTATGAACATTATAGGCGATGTAGAGGGCAAGAAATGTATACTTCTTGACGATATGGTTGATACTGCAGGTACACTTTGCAATGCGGCAAAGGCGCTAATCGAGATAGGAAATGCCTCCGAGGTCTACGCAGCGGCAACTCACGGAGTTTTGAGCGACCCTGCAACCGAGCGTATACTTGCAAGCCCAATTAAGGAATTTATCGTTATGGACACTATTGCAATTCCCGATAGAAAGATAACGGAAAAGGTAAAGGTTCTCTCTGTTGCCGGTGTCTTTGCAGAGGCAATCGAGCGTATATACGAGGAACTTTCCGTTTCTACACTCTTTAATTAGTTTGCAGTTTGTACGACTATTTGAAATTATACAATAATTAGGAAAAAGAGAATTATCTAACATATGATTTTTAAAAACAGCGGGGTAGGCGTTATAATAGCAGGCCTTGGTAACCCCGGAACTAAGTATCGCCTTACACGACATAATGTAGGGTTTATGGCGCTTGACTTTATTAGTCAAAGCAAAAGGGAAGATATAAAAAGGCTAAAGTTTAAAGCACTAACAGGGACATGCAATTTAGGGGACGAGCGCGCGCTTCTTATGATGCCGCAGACATATATGAATTTGTCGGGCGAAGCTATAAGAGAGGCGGCAAATTTTTACAAGGTGTCAAACGAGAATATAATTGTTATTTACGACGATGTGTCGCTCCCTGTCGGCGCTATGAGAATTAGGGAAAAGGGTTCTGCCGGTGGGCATAATGGTATAAAGTCCATTATATCCTGCCTTGGCACAGATGTTTTCCCAAGGATAAAAATAGGAGTCGGAGCTAAGGCGCACCCTGATATGGATCTTGCAGACCATGTGCTGGGCTCTTTTGACAAGGCAGAGCAAAAGGTTATATTCGAGCTTTTCGAAAATGTGCTAAAGGCATGTGAGCTCATTTCAAAAGGACAGATAAAAGAGGCGCAAAACAGGTTTAATTCGTAGGCTCGAGGTAGGGCTCGCATATCGGTCTAGGGCTGTTTTAGTGTAGATATTTGCTATGCTAAAACTGCCTACAAATTAAAGCATAAAGGTGGCTAAGTGGTAAGAGAACTTGTAGGGAAAATTTCTGCATATAAAGAGGCCATAAAACAACTTACCGAGGGGGGGAGCCCTGTCGGTGTTACAGGTCTTTCCGCTGTCGGAAAGGCCATTTTGGCGTGTGGTGCTTTGGGAAACGGCGGGATCATTATTACATCGGATGATGGTGCATGTAGGAGTATTGCGGCAAATATCGAGGCACTCTCCGTGCCTGTTGTCGAGTATCCGTTTTGCGACATTATGGTGCACGGCATAGAGGGCGCATCGAGAGAGTTTATGAATGTTCGCCTTGCTATACTGCGGTCACTGCTTGAGGGGGATCGCCCTGTTATAGTAACGACTGCCGCTGCGCTGTCGCAGTTTGTGCCGCCGCCAAAACTGCTTGAATCCTCGCTTACCGTTATAGAAGAAGGGCAAGAGATAAAGCTTGATGATCTGTCGCTAAGGCTTGTAAATGCAGGCTACACAAGGGCTCAACTTGTAGAGGGTGCAGGTCAGTTTTCCGTTAGAGGCGGTATAGTAGATCTTTTTGTTACAGGCGAAGAAGTGCCCTTTAGAGTGGAGTTTTTTGGCGACGAAGTCGACACCATTTCGACATTTGACATCATTTCTCAGCGCAGAGGGGATAGGGTAAGCAGTGTGAAATTGCTCCCTGCCACCCACCTCATTGCCGATAACGACGTAAGAGAGCAACTTGTGCTACTGCAAAAAAAGTATGCTCGCCGCAAGGCAGGCTCGCTTATTAGAGCAGAGCTCGAACGGTTTGACACGCTCGGCGTGCGTGAAATGCTTCAACCGCTACTTTGGAGCGAGCGTTGTACACTGCTCGACTATATAGAGTGCCCTGTTTTGGTATCGGAGGAGCGAAGTTGTACCGAAGCGCTGACAACGGCTTTTGATTTGTCGGTGCTCGATTTTAAAGAGGCACTGGAAAATGGCGAGACTGTGGCCGAGCTTTGCAGTTATTCACTTCCACCGGCAGAACTGTGGCATGCTCTATCAAAAAGGCAGATAATGCATATGGACTCGCTGCCCCACTCCTTTTACGAGCTTGCGCCAAACTCGCTCGTTTCGGTAAAGGAGAGGCACATCCCCGGCTTTGGCGAAACGCCCGAGCTACTGCTTGAGGAGCTCGACGATGCGCATGGAGAGGTTCATATCTTTGTGGCAGACGAGCACAGGCTAAAGGCTATGCGGAGAATTGCCGAGGGCAGTCGTGCCGCTATGCATGTCGGCGCACTGTCGAGCGGTGTTAGCTATCCTGCCGACAATATAACAATACTAAGTGATGCCGCAATCTCTAAAAAGCGAAAGGTGCGCCCTCGTAAAAAGACAGCGGCAGAGAAGGTGCGCACATATACCGATCTTAGCCCGATGGACTATGTTGTTCACCAAAACCATGGAGTTGGGCAGTATATGGGCATACAGCAGCTTGTCGTCGAAGGGGCGACAAAGGACTATATAAAAATTGCCTACGCAGGCACAGATGTGCTATATGTTCCGGCAAATCAGCTCGACCTTGTGTCGAAGTATATCGGCGGCGGAGAGGGTAGCCGTGTGCGTGTTGCTAAACTTGGTGGAGCAGAGTGGGCAAAGACGAGAAGCAGAGCCTCTGCCGCTGCAAGGGACATGGCAAAGCAACTTACAGAGCTATACGCAGAGCGCAGTCGCATAGGCGGATTTGCCTTCCCCAAAGACAGCGAATGGCAAGCCCAGTTCGAGGCATCATTTCCGTATGTCGAGACAGATGATCAGCTAAGGTGTATTAGAGAGATAAAGTTAGATATGGAGCGCCCTGTTCCGATGGACAGACTACTCTGCGGCGATGTTGGCTTTGGCAAGACCGAAGTTGCCGTAAGGGCGGCATTTAAGGCGATAGAGGGCGGCAAGCAAGTGGCGCTACTCGTGCCGACAACAATTTTGTCGTGGCAACACTATATGACAATTCTGACAAGAATGACGACATTCCCAATAAGAATAGATAATCTGTCACGTTTTCGCTCGCCAAAGCAGAGAAAAGACATATTAAAACGACTTAAGACAGGCGAGCTTGACATGGTTATAGGCACACATCGCATTATTCAAAAGGATGTCGAGTTTAAAGACTTGGGGCTCGTTATTATAGACGAAGAACAGCGTTTTGGGGTAGGGCATAAGGAAAAACTAAAGCAGATTACAAAGGATGTCGACGTGCTTACGCTAACAGCGACCCCAATTCCGAGAACGCTCGGCATGGCGCTTTCCGGCATTAGGGATATGTCGGTTATAGAAGAACCCCCACTCGACAGGCGACCTGTGCAGACATATGTTATGGAGCACGACATTGGCATAATAGCCGATGCAATTCGCAGGGAGCTTAGGCGTGGCGGTCAGGTATTTTACCTGCACAACAGAATAGACACGCTCTCCAAGGTGGCAAACACCTTGGCCGAAAGGGTGCCGGGTGCCAATATTGTTACGGCGCATGGTAAAATGGGCGAGGAGGAGCTGTCGGAGGTATGGAAGCAGATGATGGAGGGCGAGGTAGACGTTCTTGTCTGCACGACAATTATAGAAACGGGAATAGACGTGCCAAATGCCAACACGCTCATTATAGACAATGCCGACAAAATGGGGCTATCTCAGCTATATCAGCTCCGTGGACGTGTGGGGCGGTCGAGTAGGAGAGCTTATGCTTATCTGACATATCCGAGAAACAAAGTGGTAACCGAGGACGGTGCTCGAAGGCTATCGGCAATAAGAGAGTTTACAGAGTTTGGTTCTGGCTTTAAAATTGCCATGCGTGACCTTGAGATAAGAGGGGCTGGCAGTGTGCTTGGAGCGGAACAGCACGGGCATATGGAGGCCGTCGGCTACGACCTGTATTTAAAACTGCTCGAAGAAGCGGTACTTGAAGAAAAGGGGACACCCACTAAAAAGGTCTCTTGCACAGTTGATTTTATAATAGATGCCAACATTCCGACCAAATATATAAAATCGACCGAGCTTAGAATAGACATGTACAAAAAAATATCGGCAATAGAAAATGACGACGACCTATCCGATCTGTACGACGAGCTTGCAGACAGATTTGGCGACATACCAAAGCCGCTTGAAAACCTCTGTCGCACATCTCTTTTGCGAAATAGGGCAGGTGCACTCGGAATACTTGATATTGTAGAACGTAGCGGAAATATTGTTATAGATGCAAGCAATATTTCTATGGAAGTTGTATCTCGACTTGCGGCGGAAAACCGTGGTCGAATACTCTATTCGGCAGGAAGTAAACCCTACTTAACATGTCGACCGAAACAAAATCAAAATGGACTTGAAACTGCGGAATTTTCAATAACAAAAATAGAGGAGGCTGTAAAAAATGAGGAGAACTAAAATTATCTGCACACTTGGCCCTGCGACAGACGGCAAACTTGAGGAACTCGTAGCGGCAGGAATGAATGTCGCACGCTTTAACATGAGTCACGGCTCGCACGAGGAACATGCAGAGAGAATTAAGGCGATAAAGGATCTGCGTGAGTCAAAAGATGTTCCGATAGGCATTTTAATTGACACTAAGGGCCCTGAAATACGAGTAGGCAAATTTGATAAGCCGGCAGATCTTGTGGAAGGGCAGACGTATACACTAACAACAGAAGGCGAGTGCATTTGCGATGAAAACAGAGCTTGTGTCACCCATAAGGGCCTTGCTAAAGATGTTAGAGTTGGCATGAATATCCTCTTTGACGACGGAAGTATTTCCATGACGGTAGTTAAAGTAGAGGGTACAGAGATAATTTGTAAGGTAAACAACTCGGGCAAGCTTTCTTCTTCAAAGTCGCTAAATCTTCCCGGTGTAATTTTATCTCTCCCGTACATGTCGCCACAAGACAAGGCAGACATAATATTTGGAGTAGAACAGGGCATGGAATATGTGGCGGCCTCCTTTGTTCGTACTGCCATGGACATAATGGAGATAAGGGCGCTACTAAATATCCACGGTGGCGAGCATGTGCAGATAATAGCCAAGATAGAAAATGCACAGGGTGTTGAAAATGTAGAGAACATACTTGAAGTGTCGGACGGTATAATGATAGCGAGAGGCGACATGGGAGTAGAAATAGACTTTGCGGCACTCCCAAGACTTCAAAAGAGCATGATTTCCTCCTGCCTAAAGAAGGGCAAGCGCTCTATAACGGCTACTCAGATGCTCGATTCCATGATAAAAAATCCAAGACCTACAAGAGCAGAGGTAACAGACGTTGCAAACGCCGTATACGATGGCACATCTGCTGTTATGCTGTCGGGAGAGAGCTCGATCGGCAAGTACCCCGTTGAAACGGTTAGAACAATGGCGGAGATCGTTCGTCAGGCAGAGGAAGATATTGACTACAAAAAACGCATGAAAAATCTTCAGTTAAATGAAAATGGCATTACAGCGGCTATATCCCACGCAACATGCACGACTGCACACGATCTAAATGCAGCGGCAATTGTCGCTTGCTCTATCTCGGGCAGAACGGCACGCACAATTTCCTCCTACCGCCCTGCTGTGCCGATAATCTGTTGTACACCTTCGAGACGTACATTTAACATGCTTTCAATGTCGTGGGGAATATGCCCTGTGATGACTCCGCAACCTGAAAACGCAGAGGATATATTCAGACTTGCTTCAGAACGTTCTTTGTCAACGCAAATTGCACGCTCGGGTGATATTGTCGTTATAACCTCAGGCGTTCCGCTCGGGGTAACAGGCACAACAGATACATTAAAGGTCATGAGACTGTAAGGTTATATTTTTTAAACTCTATAAACCGCTCTTATCAAGGGCGGTTTATTTTTATTATATACTCGCAATATTTTTGTTGCTTTTATGTGAGAATTTGTATATAATGTTGACTATCATGCATATTGAGGTGGTAATGTTAAATGGATAAAGATAAGAAGTTACCGGAAGGTAGCATAGAAGAACAAGACTTTGCAGAGGATATTGGAAGAGATGACAATGCAGAGGATCTTGCAGACGAATTAGAAGACGATTTTGATGGGCAATACGACGATGAGCTTGAAAGTGACGACGATGAGTTTACTCCAAACTTTAAAGATCCATATCATCAAACAAAAGAAGAGAAAAGACAGCAGAGACTGCCAAAGGAGATAAAACTAAAGGACGGCACAATTATCAAGCCGGAAGAAGTACCGCCGTGGGAGGAGCTGACAAAGGAGCAAAAGGCAAAAAGGGAGCGTAACAAAAAGCTTTTGTTAACATTTTTCTTGGTCCTTACAATATGTCAGATAGCTTGGATGGGACTTAAGACAAATTATTTTGCAGATGAAACTGCAATAGCGGCAGCAGATAGCGCAACTTTATTGGGAAACACTCTTATATTTGAACCGCAAGGAGAGGCTAAAGCTGCTATCATTTTATACCCCGGTGGTCAGGTGGAGCACACTGCATATGCGCCTCTTGCAAAAGAGCTTTCAGAGAGTGGGTATTTTGTAGCACTGCCGAAAATGACATTTAATCTTGCAATTCTTAGTTCAGATGCCGCAACCGAGATTTTAGAGGCATATCCGCAGTATGACGGAATGTGGTACATAGCCGGACATTCCTTGGGTGGAGTCGGTGCATCTGCATTTGCGCTTGAAAATGAAGAAGCCTTTGAAGGACTAATCTTGCTTGCAGCATACTCTCAAGAGGATTTATCGGAAGTTTCTTTTGATGTTATAAGCATTACAGGAGAAAATGACATGGTGCTCGATAAGGAGCGTCAAGAGCGTTATGCGGATAAGCTGCCGACAGATACAGAGCATCACGAGATAGAGGGCGGCAATCACTCGGGATTTGGTAGCTACGGTCTGCAAGAGGGCGATGGTGCGGCAGGCATTAGTCAAACAGAGCAACGGGCGAGAATTGTTGAGGCGATAGGCGATTTTATAGGATAGATCGATAACTAATATACAGCGTGCCGCAAGGGTAGCCTTGCGGCACTACCTATATATAAATAACATCGCAATATGTAAAAAACACATTTAAAGGAGGCATAAAAATGAACAACACACCATCATCAAACAGAGTGCACATAGGGATATTCGGCAAGAGAAATGCAGGAAAATCGAGCCTTATTAATTCCCTTACAGGGCAAGAACTTGCAATTGTATCGGAGATGGCAGGCACGACGACCGATCCTGTCAGCAAGGCAATGGAGCTTTTACCGTTAGGCCCTGTTATTATGATAGACACGGCAGGGCTCGACGACGATAGCGAGCTTGGAAAAGCGAGAATAGAAAAGACAATGCAGACACTCGAAAAGGTCGACATTGCGCTTGTTGTGGCAGACATAAAGGAAGGCATAACATCGCTTGAAAAGGATTTGATAAAGGAGCTCGAGCTAAGAGAAGTACCATTTATTACGGTGCTAAACAAATGCGACAGGGCGACTTGTGGGGAACTTTATCCGGAAACTGTTGTTGTAAGTGCCTTAACAAAAGAGGGGATAGAGGGCTTAAAGGAGCAGATCGGTCAGCTAAAGCCAAACGAGATTTCGAAATATCCTATAATCTCTGACATGACAAAAGAGGGCGACGTCGTTGTCCTTGTAGTTCCTATCGACAAAGCCGCACCAAAGGGGCGCCTTATACTGCCTCAACAACAGACAATAAGAGATCTTTTAGACAACGGCGGCATCTCGGTGGTATGTAGGGAAACAGAGCTCGAAAATGCACTTGCGGCACTTGGTAGCAAGCCGAGGTTTGTTGTGACAGACAGTCAGGCATTTGAGGAGGTCGCAAAGATTGTCCCCGAAAATGTTCCGCTAACCTCCTTTTCAATTTTATTCGCCCGTCATAAAGGGCTGCTCGATGCCGCTGTTAAGGGCATAGAGGCTCTTGACACCTTGAAGGAGGGCGACAGCATCCTTATTGCCGAGGGGTGCACCCATCACAGGCAGTGCGATGATATTGGCACTGTAAAAATGCCAAAATGGATAGAACAGTACACGGGCAAAAAGTTTAACTACGAGTTTTGCAGTGGTGGAGAGTTTAAAGACGATCTGTCGAAATACAGCCTTATTGTACATTGCGGCGGCTGTATGCTAACTGCAAGAACGATCAGATATAGACAGCGTAAAGCGATGGCACAGGGTGTTCCCATTACAAATTACGGCACACTTATTGCCAAAACAAAGGGCATTTTCGAGCGTAGTATAAAGGACGTTTCGTTTTAGATTTATGCATATATTATGCTGTATCAATATTTGAACTCTTTGTTAATAATGCATATTTTGATTGACCTAGCAGTGAATATGCTGTATAATATTACTATATTATAACTTAAGGAGGCGCAAATAATGAGTAAACTGAATATTCTTTGGACAAACGACAACCCCGATACAGCACATAATATGGTCTTTATGTACGGTATAAACTCCAAGAAAAAGGAGTGGTGGGACGAGGTAAATATTATAATCTGGGGTGCAACTGCAAAACTTGTAGCAGAGGACGAGGGAATACAAGAGAAGATCAAGCTGGCACTTCATAACGGTGTAGAAATAAATGCTTGCCTTGCTTGTGCCTCTAATTTTGGCGTTGTGGACAAGCTTAAGGATCTTGGTATTAATGTTATTTACTATGGTGTGCCTCTAACAGAGATTTTAAACAGCGACGAGAAGCTTCTTACAATTTAAACTTATATCTCGATGTGCGACTTGTATGCTGAGATATACAAAAAGCAGAGCACAAAATTGTGCTCTGCTTTTTGTATTAAATTGAAGTGTAATTATGAAAGTTACTACATAAAAGTATACATACAAGATAAAATTTATAATATAACTGTATTTGCAGACTATTTTTATTAAAAATAGTCAATTTTTATAAACATGACACTTGAAATTTTTAGTAAGATTTATTATAATATAAGTATTAACTTTAAGGAGGTTATCATGAAAAAATTTATATCTTTTCTTTTACTAACAGGTTTACTAACCCTTGCAGTAAGTGCAAATAACTCGCATAATAACACACATCATAACACACAACATTACGAGCCGCAAAACAGAGAGCATGACAATGATCAATACCGTAATACTATAAGCAATTGGATCGAAGTAGACGGGATTGAGGGTGGCATGATTGTCTTTGATGAGCAAAATGGCAAGATAACAGATGCTCAAGATAGCATTACCAAAGCGCATATACCGAGCAGTATAAATGGAGTGACTGTTGAAGGGATATCTAACGATGCTTTTAGCTATAATAAAAACCTTGTAAGCGTTGTAGTTCCCGGTACTGTTGAGGCGATTGGCTTTGGCACCTTCGCCCACTGCTATGGGCTCGAGAGTTTGGTTGTTGAAGAAGGTGTTGAAAAGATTGGCGTTAGTGCTTTTTACAAGAGTGAAGCGCTGCAAACACTTACTCTACCATCGAGCCTCGATGACATTGACGATACAGCCTTTGGTTTAACAGGCTTAACAGAAGTTGTCATTCCCGAAGGAGTGGAAGATATTGGCGACAAGGCATTTTACGGTAGTGTTGCCCTAAAGACGGTCTACCTTCCTTCGACATTAGAGGAGATCGGTCAAGATGCATTTTGGCAGTGCCATGTACTGTCCGATATTTACTATGGCGGTACTACCGAGATGTGGAATAACATAGAAATTAGCAGTGACAATGGAGAACTTTACACCGCAACGCTTCATGATAACAGCGGAGAAATTTTTGTTCCGACAATAGGTCAAAACGGCCAAATGGGCTGGGTAGAAGTGGCAGGAATTGTAGGAGGCAAAATTCTGTTTGATAAGGAAAACGGTAAGATTTTAGAGGCAGAGAGCAGCATTACCATTGCCGATATTCCCTCGGAAATAGAAGGTGTTGCGGTAGAGTATCTTGCCCCTTCTTTGTTTGCTAAGTCTGACGAGCTCGAGAGCCTTGTAATTCCCGGTAGCATTAAAGAAATCCCAATGAATGCCTTTGCCCATTGCGACGAGTTAAAGACCGTCGTTATAGAAGAAGGCGTAGAGGAGATCGGTCTTAGTGCATTTTATAAAACAGAGGATTTAGAAAGTTTGTCTTTACCGTCCACTTTAAATGTAATAGGTCAAACTTCCTTTGGGCTTACAGGGCTTGAAACTTTAATTATACCAGAAGGTGTTGAGCAGATAGGAAAAATGGCCTTTTACGGCAGTGACGATCTTAAAACTGTTGAGCTCCCATCTTCATTAAGGTCGATAGACCTAAAGGTGTTTTGGCAGTGTGACGATTTGGAAAGGGTTGAATATGCAGGCACTGCCGCCATGTGGAACGGCATTGATATTCATTCCAACAATAAAATGCTGATAGGTACAGAAGTTTACACTTCAGACGGCGAAATAATCATAACAGACTCTAAAGAAGCTGCAGGAAATCCGAGCAGTTGGGCCGACCCTGAGATAGATAAGGCTAAAAATAATGGTCTTGTTATTATAATGACAGGAGTGCCTCAGTATACCGACGATATAACAAGAGAGCAGTTTGCCGAGAGCATTGTTAATATGGTCGAGGTTTCGACAGGCAAGGAGATCGTGCCTACAACAAATCCCTTTACCGATACCGAAAATATAGACATTGTAAAGGCCTACACAATAGGTGTTATAAACGGCATGACAGAAACGACATTCGAGCCTGATTCGCTCGTTAACAGAGAGCAAATAGCCGTTATGCTCTATCGTGCGTCGCTATACATAGCTCAAAACGGTGGCAGTACAATTCTTACGGTTAAAGACGACGATATAGAGATGTACGACGACTACGACGACGTGTCGGACTGGGCGAAAGAGGCGGTATCTTGCCTTAATTACAACGGTATAATGAAGGGTGTTTCGGAAAGGCACTTGTCGCCTAAGGGGCGTGCAACTGTCGAGCAGAGCATTCTGCTTATCTCTCGTATGTTTGACAGAAAGTAGACCGTAGAGGTTGTAGATTAATTTTGCAAATGTGAAAAAAATGTGATACAATGATATGGCAATATTTCCAATTGAAGAAAACAAGCGGAGGTGAGAATATTTGTCATTGTGGGTTGCAGGTGTTTTGGCGCTTTTAAGTTTATGTTTTATTGGAATAGAGTTTAAAAAGCCTAAAAAGAACATATTTTTATTATCATTCTTAGGAGGTCTTTGCCTTGCGTCGGTTGGGTATATAGTGCTCAATATTATATTTTTAAATGCTGTATAGGAGAACTTGACTATGTTAAAGAAAGTATTGATTTTACTGCTCGCCATAACATTAATTGCAGTCGCTACTGCTTGTAGCTCGGGAGATGATGGGGGAGAGGTAGATGGCGGAGGTTCCGGCGAGGTTATGGTAGATGCAGTGGTTGATCCTGCAGAGCCTGACGATGCTCAAGAGGCAGACAAAGCAGACGATGTCGACGAGCCATCTGAGCCTGTTGTAGAGCAGCAAGCAATGAATATTATTGCTGTTTTCGACACGAGCATTATAAGCCCTGATCCTTCGCTAAACAAAGAGCTTGAAGTAATGGTAGACGAGATAACGGTAGAGCAAATAGCGGCTCAGCTAACCGAGTGGACGGGATACCGTTTTACATTAAACAGCGTTGTTATTGAAGATACAATCGTTACTATCGACTGGTCTGAGAATTCTTCTTTAATAGCAAATTTGACAGACGAAGAAATACCGGACGAATTTTTCGTATACGATGCCGATACAATGCGCTGGTTTATGATGGACAGTTTGTATTTTTCCATTCTAGAAAATACAGATGTAGCAGAGGTTTACTATACGATGTCGGGAGGAGAAACACTTGCCTTCGAGGAGCTGCAACCGGTAAAAGAATTACCCTTTGATGCTCCATATATGGGAACAAAATTCTATGCACAGCATAGCGACGTAGAGTAACAGATGCTGATAAACTAAGAAAGCGTGGGGGGAAAACATGAATATTAAAAAAATATTAGCCTTGTTGTTGCTACTTACAATGCTTGTAGGGTGTTCGGGTAGCGTTGGCGAAATATCAGAGTATAATGGCTGGTGGAGTTATTACACAGAAATGGTTGGCGGAACTACCGACGAGCCCTTTGCTTATATCTATATAGACGGTGCTAACAATTACGTAGAGTTATATAATGCACAGGGATTTTCCGTTGGAAGTGGTCCGATTGAACAAAGCGGTGACGACGAAGCATTTGAAGATGGTGCGGCACATGTATTTAACACGAGCGACGGAAATGACTACGCTATATACAGCGCCGGCGAGGACGATATGGGTGTGTATATTAACGTATCTAAGAAATACTCGCATACTTATATGTACAGACCAACCTCGGATCCAAGTGTCATTACTAACGGATATGTCGATCCGATGGAGGACTTTATGGGCTACTGGAAAGCGTCTGAAGGACTGCCTTTCGACACGCTTTGGGTCGACTATAACTATGTTGTTGCATACGACGCCGATCTAAACGAGATAGACTATGGCTATGTAGATTTTAACGAGCAGAGAATGCTCAACGGTCTTGCGGCCGTCGTTATGTCTTTTGATACAATAGGGGACTATGGCTGTTCGATTCATATTGTAAACGAAACAGAGACGCTTGAGATGATGGATTACACCACATGGCCGGGTGGCGACTCTATTTCGCTTGAACTTATCGGTTCTGACATGCCTTCGGTAGATACAGAAGATCAAGACGATGCCACAGACGAGACAGACGGTGATACAGATGGCGAGGTCATTGAAGCTTTAGGGCCATATCTGCATGATGTAATAGGTCATTCGCTTGGCGACAGAACTATTTCACAAATGGGTGAAGTGGAGATAAATGGCGAAATGCTAAGCATATTTTCTGTTGGCGTGGAAACCGAAGTGAGCTTTACAGCAGATATGCATTATGCGGTAAGTCATAGTGGCGAGATATACTATAACGATGATATAAACTCAGATGATTGGCAGCTCTATGAAGGGGTGGAGTAAATGAATAAAAGCAAGGGTAGCGATAGAACTTTTACTCCTGTTACATTAGAAGAACTGCAAGAGCTTCGTGCAAAATCTTATAAGCTTATGCCTCTTTCTATTATTTTCATGATGTCTCCGCTTATAGTAAACTTAATACTCTTCTTCTTTTTCGAGTTTATAATAAACACAGTCTTTAATATGTATTTCTACGCAGACGAAATATATATTGTGGCTACCTTGATAACGCTGGTATTCTGTTTTGCAAGCTTCCCCATGAGGAAATATGCCTCGAAGAATATTAACAAGCTTGAAGCCATGGTAGGTGATTTGATAGTGCGTGATCTGCTCGACGAGTTTTTTAACGTGTACGAGTACGATTACTACAAAGGTATTTCTGAGGCTGATATAAGACGGTCTGACATAGACAGGTTTACCGTTTTTAACAGCAAGAGCTATGTTTCAGGACGGTATAAAGATGTCACATTCCGTTTTAGCGATGTTCGAACAGCAACAGAGAGCACAGGCGGTGAAGGTGGGACAATCGAACATGTGTCGTTTTTCGGCCAGTGGTTTATCTTCGATATGTACGAAGATTTTGGACAAAAGCTTATAGTAAGTCCGGCTCCCAAAAAGCTCTTTGGCGAAAGAGAGGTTGGAGGGGATGTAGTTCAGGTCTTTAACAGCAGATATAATATTGCCTCGACCGACAATGCATTCACTTACAAAATTATAACGCCAAAGTTAATGCAAGATGTTATGAGAGTGCACGATAAGCTCGATTGCAAACTTTATTTTGCAATCGAAGGTTCGAGACTTCACATTGCAATTCAAACAGGAGGACCTCTATTTATTTCCAATACAAATAACACCGATTTAAACAGCTTAAAAGATACTTTTAGACGAGATTTAAGATCGATTTTGGAGTTTGCCGATCAATTTATTACAAACGAAATACTCTTTGACGGACTAAACGACCGATATGATAGTGGTCAGAATATTTAATCTAAAAAGCAGGTCAACACAAATGTGTTGACCTGCTTTTATTTAGTCAGCATTGCAGTTAAATATAAATTTAACAATTTGTTGTTGTTTTTTTATCATAATATAGTATAATAGTATTGAATTATTATATTATGTTGTTCAAAATCAGTTTACAATTAAAGTTATATATAGTATAATAATAAAATTGTAATGTTGTTTAAGCATTTATATCAAAGATTAAATTATAGATTTATTAAGCTTAAATTACATTATTTATAAAGGAGGTGTCCGTTATTTCAGCTCAAAATTATTTAATTATTTCGGTTGTAATTATAACTTTTCATTCTTGGCTTAACTTTTCACTATGTAACAAGCTAAGTGACAGCACAAGATTTCATAAGTCGTCTATATATATAGTCTGCTTAATTAACGGACTTTTGTCTCCGCTTCTTTTGAATATACAATATGATAGCACTACGACATTTTACTTTTTGTGTACGTCTATCTTGCTTTTTGAAATGTACCTTCTTTTTAAAGGTCAGATACTTGGTATTTTTGGAGTTGCCATCGGGTCGCTTTTGCACTTGTTTGTAATACGGTCGGTGCTAATACCTTCGGTTTCTATTGCTAAAAACATTTCTATGTTTGAAGTTTCACATAATATGGACTTTTTACCATATGTTAATTTAGCTTCCTTTGCGTTTCAGCTTATAACGCTAACCATGTTTATAAACCTTATTCCTCTTAAAACTCTAAGGGTTATAATGGAAGATAAGGTTTTTTATAGGTCTCTTTTAATTCTTACCGTAATACTCGATTTATACATGATATTTAATTCAAGAATGTTCTTGGAAAATCATTTTTCAGTAAACCTCGCAGTGCAAGAGATCGTTATTTCTGTTTTTGCTCTTGCTTTTTTCTATATAATGATGCTGCAACAGATCCAAATATTTAGCCTTGGCATGTATAAGGATAAGAATATAGAACTTGAAAACAAGTTAGATAAAGATAAAGTGCTTGCAAATGCAGTTTTTTCTTTTGCCGAGATATTACTTGAAATTAACTGCACGACCGACAAGATAGTAAGACTATATATAAACTCCGTTGAAAGACCGATTGAACATTTAAGTACCTTTACAGAGTTTGTAGAAAAGCAGAGCAGTCTCTTTACACATCCTGAAGATGCTCAGTCGATCAACGCAGTAAGCACAGCTACGATGATTGAAGATTTTAAGAATGGATTTACCGAAAAGATGCTTGAATATCGATCGCAACGAATTGTAGCTTCTGATGAGGAAAGAGGCGTTGAGAGCGAGGGCGAGGAATATCTATGGTACAGGATGCGTATTAACTTGAGCAAAGAGAGTGACACAGATGATGTTATATGCCTTATGACGATCGACGATATTAACGAAGAAAAAATCGAGGAGCTTGCACTGCGTCATAAAGCGGAAACCGATGCGTTGACAGGCGGTTTTAACAGAAATGCCTTTACTACGAAGGTAGACAAACATCTATCAGAAGGTGGTATAGGCACTCTATTTATGTTTGACCTTGATAACTTTAAGGGTATTAACGACAATATGGGACACCTTGCAGGTGACGATGTGTTAAGAGAGGTTTATGCCGATGCCGTGTCCATTTTCCGCAGTCATGATTTAGTTGGTCGCATAGGTGGTGACGAGTTTTTGGTCTTTATGCTAAATGCTGTTGAACAGTCGACAATAGAGAAAAAGGCAAGGCGTATTTGCGAGAGGTTAAGCAAGGTATATCATGCCCAAAATGGAGTTGATATTGAAATTTCTTGCAGTCTCGGAATTGCGGTAGCTCCTAAGGACGGCAAGGATTTTGAAACGCTCTTTAATCTTGCCGATGTTGCTATGTACAATTCTAAAAACATCGGAAAGAACACATATACTATATACGACAGCAGTATGAATACAGAGTTTAAAGCGCAAGAAAAAGAAGCTTATATGAGGGAGCACAGGTAGCTATAATACTTTTGCATTTAAATGCCGCTAAAGTTGCGGTAATATATTAAAAGGAGGCAAAATATGCCAAGATTAAATGTCGGAGAGAAAATGCCTAATTTCACAGTAGAAACAGCCTTTATCAAGGAGACAAATTTTGAAAACCTAGTTGACGGAAAGCCTACAATGTTTGTGGTGCTACGCTATATCGGTTGTACTGTTTGTCGCTACGATGTGCATCTATTAACAGAACGCTATAACGAGTTTGCCGATAAAGGGGTAAATGTCGTCGTAGTTATGCAGTCGCCTGCATCGACCGTTGTGAGAGATTTAGACGGTAAGGAACTTCCTTTCCACTTTGTTTGCGACGAGGCACAGGAGATATACAAAACTCTCGAGATCAATGCCGCCCCCGACATGCAAGGCCTACTTGGAGACACGCTACCTGCGGTTAAGGAAAAGGTTGCCAAAGCAGGGGAGCTTGGATATGCTCACGGAGACTACGAGGGTATAGAGGAGCAACTACCGGCATTCTTCTATGTCGACAAGGATATGACGGTAATAGAGGCGCATTACGGCAAGACGATAATGGACATGCCGACCGTCGATGAGATGCTAGCTAAAATTTAGCATTTGTCTGTCGTTACAGCTAACTTTTAACAAAGATAAAAAGGGGTACTGCTTTTGATTTGCATCAATAGCAGTACCCCTTTTTGTGCTCATATTCCATAAGTAGGGTTGAGCAAAGGGTAAGTTTTTTTTAACTACCCCATTTCTTTTTTGTTGCAAGGCCGCCTCTTATGTGGCGCTCTTTTAGGTTGTGTTCTAAAACCTTGCGCACTTCCTCGAAAAGCGCTCGATTTACACGTTCAAGGCGATATGTTATGTCCTTGTGCACCGTGGACTTAGATACGCCAAACTGCTTTGCAGCCGACCTTACGGTCGCTTTGCTTTCTATTATGTAGCGGGCGAGTGCAACTGCACGCTCCTCCGGCAGTCCCTTCATGAGGTATCCCCCTTCTTTTTGACATAGTAATTACTATGCGAAAAAAAGAGGGGATATGCCTGTTTTTTTAAAACGGACATATCCCTTTAATGGTTTTAATAATTAGTTAAATGAAAATTTAAGCACCATGCAAAGCAGTTTTAATTATCATCATACTTTCCTTCATGCTCCATGCAAAGTGGTGCTACTTATCACTTTTATCAACCCTCGTGTTCTATACGCATAGAAACAAGATGCTCGACAAACTGCTTTGCCACTCGAGGCGAGCGGCCGCCTCTGCGAAGTGCAAAGGCTTGCGCTTGTACGGCAAGCTCGTTATATGGTAGAGAAAGCCCACTGCGACGGGCGAGACTCTCGACGATCTCGAGATATGCCTCTCTGTCAGGCCTTGTAAATGTTACAGAAAGGCCAAAACGGTCGGCAAGGGAGGACTGTTCTTCGAGCGTGTCGCCAATATGAACCTCGTCTCCATCTCTGTCTGAAAATGTCTCTCTGACAAGGTGGCGGCGGTTGCTTGTCGCATATACAACAACATTCTGACGGCGAGAGGCAATAGAGCCTTCGAGCACAGCCTTTAGCGCTCTAAAGTTGTCGTCGTCCTTTGTAAAGGACAGATCGTCTATAAAGAGAATAAACTTTAAAGGGTTGCCGCCGAGCTTATCGAGGAGCGAAGGTATATCGTGGAGCTGTTCTTTGCGAAGTTCCACAAGACGAAGCCCTTCCTCTGCAAGTTGGTTAACTACCGCCTTTACTGTCGAGGACTTGCCCGTGCCGCTGTCGCCGTATAACAGAACATTTGCGGCAGGTGCGCCTCTCATCAGTGCTTTTGTGTTGTCGAGTACCATCTCTCTTTGGCGAGAATAGCCAACAAGATCACTAAGCTTAACATTGTCCGGGTAGAGGACAGGGAGAAGCGAACCATCTTGCAAGCGGAAGGCATGATGACGGGCGTAAATCCCATATCCTTTTTCGCCGATTTCGGCTATGCGCTCTTTGTATATGCCTATAAAGTCGATCTCCTCGGTCTCCCAAGGGGGGAGGTAGAGGTCGCTTGGCAACTCTATATCAGAGTGAGACATTTCGGCAAAGGCCTTTAAAGCAGTGAGCTCTGCTTGTAGGCAATCTTCAAGGGTCTTGGAAATCTCTCCCCCTTGTGCCGCCTTTAACAGATATAAATTTTCATCTTCCAATATGCGAGAAAGTAGGTATCTGCTCCAATTTTCGGTATGAACAAAGAGCAGCGAGGCAAAGTCGGCATAAGCGTCTACCGTGCTATACCCGCCACCTTCCGACAAATATAAGGCGCTGCGCACAACAGGGTCGTCGAGTAGGCCTCTAAAAATAACAAGTGCATGTATGTTTTTGTTCATCTGTTAAAAATTCTTCCTTCTTTTAATATCCCTTTTTGAAATCAACCTTTGAATCGACATCCTCGCCCTTGATATATGCCGAGAGGTTTTTTAATAATAGTGCCGATAGGCGCTGGCCCCTCACGTTGGTTATAAAGGAGTTGTGAGGTGTTATGATAACATTTTCCATCTCCCAAAATGGCGAATCTTTGGGGAGGGGCTCGGGGTCAAATGCGTCTGAAATGTACCAAGAAAGGGTGCCATCGTTAAGTGCGGCAATAACTGCATCGTTATCGACAAGCTTTCCCCTCGACACGTTGACAAGGATAGAGCCCTTTTTAAAGTTTTTAAGAAGCTCGGCATTTATCATCTTGTCGGTCTTTTCTGTATGAGGGCAGGCGAGAACTACTATATCGGCATTTTTAACTTCATCTTTTAAGTTTTCGGAAGACACCGTTCGGTCAAAGCCGTTTACAGGGTTGCCCGAGGTATTAACGCCTACAATCTCGCCCACATCAAAAGCTCTAAGCATGGCGGAAAGTGCAAAGGATACATCGCCTGTGCCGACAGATAGAATATTTTTTGTGCTAAGCTCGTCGAAAAGCGAATCGCCAAAAGCCCAGCTGCGCTTTCTCCACTGACGATTTTCTTGAGCATCCTTCATAGCACGGTACTGTTTGCAGACTTCGAGCAGTTTGCAAATGATCCACTCTGCCATTGGTATGCTGTATAGATCCTTGCCTTTGTATAGTGGTATACCTCTAGCTGCAAGCTCGGCAGAGGGCATTGCATCAACCCCTGTTGCATAGCTGTGCACCATTTTTAGGTTTGTAAACTCCGAAAGATCGTTATGGCGGAAAAACCCAAAGGCAAGCACAACTTCGTATTTAGCGGCCTGTTCGGGCGATATTCTCTCCTCGTCGGGCAGTATATCAAAGTCGTATCCCATTTCACGGATTTCTTGAAGTTGAGCCTCTGTAAAGAGGTGCTTATCTGATATAAGTGTTTTCATAATTTAATACCCCTTCCCCGGCACAACAATGCCGTAGAGCTCTTTGCCGTCTATGTAGTTTTGAGCATTTCTGATGTATTGCTCCACATATCTTCTCGAAAGCCCCTGTGTTACACCACAGCAATGAGGGTTTAGAAAGAAATTCTTTGTAGTCCATAGAGGAGAATCCTCCGGAACAGGCTCTACATCGTAGCAGTCGAAGGCAGCGCCTGCGAGCTTTCCGCTTTCGAGCAGTTCCATTAGGGCAACTTCGTCTATAATACCACCACGGGAAACATTTACTATAACAGCCCCGTCCTTACACAGTTCAAGCTGGCGACGGCCAACGAGCATTGCTGTGCCCTCTGTTAAAGGGAGTGTATTTATAATTATATCGCACTTTGGCATTAGCTCGTCTATATCAGAGACAGGAACACATTCGTCGAAACCCTCAACATGACGACCGTTTGTGTTAAGTCCTATGCATTTGCAGTTGAAGGCATGAAGCTTTTCAGCACATCCAAGGCCTATGTCGCCCGTTCCTAAAATACCGCATGTAGAGCCCCAAAGCTCTCTGCTGCTAAAGGTTCCCTCCCATGTCCATTTCTTTTCTTTTCTGTAATTTTCAAAGAGTTCGGTTTGGCGAAGGATTTGGAGTATTCCAAAAATTGCCCACTCGGAAATAGATTTGCCGTAGCTACCAGAACCACTGCAAAAACTTATTTCAGGGTGTTTTTTCATAAACTCGACAGGCAGATGATTGTGCCCAGCCGTTTGCATTTGAATAAGGCGTACGTCTTTTAAATTCTCGTAGTATTCTTCGTAATTTTTTGTTATGTAAGAAGCCTCACAAAATAGAACTTGGTATCCTTTTCCTATCGGCGCTTGATCGGGTTTAACTATGTCAACCTCGTAACCCATGTCTTTAAAAACATCGTAGGTTGCATCGCTCCATCCGAAATAACTAACAGCAAGCAGTTTCAATATTATCCCCTCCGTTTTTGTAGTTTCAAAATACTTATTATATAGAAAGTTTACCATATTGCGTGTATATTATCAAGTTAAAAAGTCGATTTTCAGCTCATTTATGCAATATTTATTTTACTTGGTATATATCCTTGATATACAGATGAAGCAAAGATAGGTTCACATGAGAAATCGCATGGAGTGATAACTCCATGCGATTGTAATTCAAAACAAATCGTATAAGATTGTTAACCTTACAGATCGGTCTTCCAAAGCCCGTGAAGGTTGCAATATGCATATACCGAGACAGGTTCGTCATCGATAAAACAGAATTTTGCACATGGTTCGCCATCTACAAGCAGAGCTTTACGCTGACCGCCGGCCTTTGTTTCTACATAAACAAAAGAAATATTGTGCTCTGCTGTCATTGGATGAGCAACACTTCCTACATCAACCTTGATATAGCCATCTTCCTTTGTAACGGCGGGAATGTGCTTTTCTGTTGCGGCTTCCTTAGTGTTGGGAATTAGGGCTTCCATAGCCTCACCACAGCACATGAGCGGTACACCTGTGTCTAAAATTAAACCTAAAATATTACCGCAATGCTTACAAATAAAAAACTTCTTGTCTGCCGATGCCATAGATATTACCTCCGTTCGTATATTAGAAATATTTAGTAAAGTGTACATATTATTCAAATAACATTACATCTGTTATGTGAAAAATATTACAGATTACTAATATTTATTATAATAGGTAACGCTACCTTTGTCAATGCTTTTGGTTGTTTTTTCATTTTATTTATGCAAAATATTCCACATGGTTATTTTTTAAATTATCATAACGCTCTACTTAGAATAGGCTTGACAGTATGCATATATTGATGATATTATTATTTACATAATAAGGTAAATCTTAGTTAATATACACGCAGTTACATAAGGTGGATATAATTTGGGGAAAAGAAGTATTATACAATTGTCAGTTAATAATTGTCCTTATAAATATAATTTTCCACCTATATTATAAAAAGAGGTTTTGATGAATAATCAGCTTTCAATAGATGTTAATTTTAAATCTATAATGCGCTTTTCTGTACCAAACATTGCTTTGATGATATTTTTGTCTTTATATGTCATGATAGACGGAATATTTGTTTCAACACTTGTGGGGGCGCAGGCGCTTTTTTCTCTAAATATTGTTTATCCAATAATAACTGTCGCAATGGCCATAGGCCTAATGTATGGTGCGGGTGCCAGTGCTGTATGTGCAATAAAGCTTGGGCAAGATAGAAGGGAAGAGGCGAGCGAGGATTTTACAGCGATAGTAATACTATCTGCAATTTGTGGGATTTTATTTAGCTTGCTATGTCTTTTTAATGTAGAAAGCATAATTTATATGCTTGGAGGCACAGAGGAAATATACAACATGTGCTACGAGTATTATATTCCCTCTGCTATATCGTTAACCTCCTTTATATTGCAAGCGGTATTTCAGTTTATGCTTGTAACAGCCGGCGAGCCTAAAAATGCACTTATACTTACAATTATAGGTGGACTTTCAAATATTGTACTCGACTATATTTTTATAGCAATCTTTAAAATGGGACTTATGGGAGCGGCCATTGCAACAGGCCTTGGTTCGACATTAAGTGTGCTGTACGGCTTGTACTGCTTTTGGAAGTTGTCTCATTTACAGCTAAAGTTTGTGCGCCCTGTCTTTAGAGGAAGAACTGTTTTTACTACTTGCACAAATGGATCTTCCGAAATGGTTACAAACCTCTCTCATGCATTTACAAACTTTTTATTTAACATAACAATTATGGAAATAGCAGGAACTAATGGGGGAGCGGCAATAACGATAGTTTTATATTCTCAGTTTTTGTTTAGCGCTGTATATATGGGATATTCTTCAGGCATTGCGCCGCTATTTAGCTATAATTACGGACAGCGTAACGACGCAAAGCTTAAAGCTCTATTCAAGATAAGTGTTAGGTTTTTAGTGGCGTTACAGGTAATTATCTTTATAGCATCAGAAGTTTTTGCTCCTTATGTAGCAACGATATTTGCAAAAAATGCACCGGAGGCAATGGCACTTGCGACATATGGCATTAGAGTTTTTGCACCTGCTTTTTTATTTTCAGGCATAAACATGTTTGCATCTTCGCTATTTACGGCATTTTCAAACGGAAAGATATCAGCACTTATATCGTTTTTAAGAACATTTGTTTTTATTGTCGGCGCTCTCGTGATACTCCCAGAGCATCTTGATGTAACAGGTGTATTTTTAGCGGTGCCAATAGCTGAGGTCTTGTCGTTAATCTTTGCGGTTTTCTTTTTATTCAAATACAAATCGATCTACAACTACGGTTGATAATTACAGGAGGGCGTATTATGGGCAGAATTATTACAATAAGCAGACAGTTCTCGAGCGGCGGCAGAGAGGTCGGGCGCCTACTTGCCGAGCTTTTAGGCTATTCTTATTACGACAAGGAGCTTATAAAAGCAGTAAGCGAAAAAACCGGCTTTGTTGCAGAGTATATCGACAAATACAGCGAAGTTACAACTCCAAGCAGTTTTCCTTATACAATAGGCCGTGCTTTCGGGACATATAAAAAGTCGCCGCTCGACGATCTTCAAGCGGCACAATCGGAAGTGCTTAAGGACATAGTAGAGGTAAAAGGTTCTGTCGTAGTTGGCAGAAGTGCTGATTATATACTTCGAGACAAAGATCCGTTTAAGGTTTTTATTTACTCCTCTAATATGGACGCAAGAATAGACAGATGCTACGACACAGTGCCTGAAGACAAAGAAAAGTCGAGAAATGCAATAGAGTCTGAAATTAACAAAATAGATAAACAACGAGAGAAGTATTACCGCTTTTGCACCGGTCAAAAGTGGGGCGAGACCGAAAACTACAACCTTTGTATAGACACATATGAAGTTGATGTTGTGACAGCCGCTAATATCATTGCACTTGCGGTAGGTATAGGTGAATAAAATTAACAAAAATATATTATATTAGTCATATTTTTTCTATTGAAACAAATGTTATATTGTGTTAAAATGTTGTGATATTATTTTTTAACACTTGTATTAAGCGGCTTCAGCATTAATGCTATATATTACCCTTAATGTTACAAAAGAGGTGAATGCTCATGCAATATAATAAGCTTCCCGCACTTGCGATGGATAGTCAAGATTTTATCTGTTATATGACTGATACAGAGACAAATGAGCTTTTGTATCTAAATGAAATGGGCAGACAGTCCTTTGGGCTTATGAATTCAGATGATTATATAGGCAAGCAGTGCTACAAGATTTTGCAAGGCAAAGACAAGCCTTGCGAATTTTGCAACAATGATAGGCTTGAGGTGGGTAGGTTTATTAAATGGGAGATAACAAATCCCTTAGTAAATAAGAGCTTTTCCTTAACAGATACACTTGTAATGTTTGAAGGTAGAAAAGTGCGAGTAGAGATGGCCTTTGACATTACCAAGCAAAAAGGAGAGGTTGTCGATCTCTCCAACAAGCTTTCGACAGAGGAGACTCTCGTTAAGTGTATACACACTCTTACAGAAAAACTAAACATAGACGAGGCTATAAACAGTTTGCTTGAAATTGTGTGTGACTATTATAAATCGGACAGAGCGTATATTTTCGAGCTAAACCACAAGGAGGGTACTGCTGATAATACATACGAGTGGTGCGATAGCAGAGTATTGCCTGACATGGCAAATTGGCAAGGTGTACCTATTGAATATGTGGCACCTTGGCTTGATAGAGCAGAAAAAGACGGAAAGGTATTTATTACAGATTTAGAGAACCAATTTGATGAAAAAAGTGAAATGAATAGAAAATTAAGAGAGAGCTTAATTAACTCTATGTTTATTGCACCTCTCATTAGGTCTGATAAAATCACAGGTTTTATCGGTGTTGATAACCCTACCGAGAATAATCAAGATGTTACACTTTTACGTTCGGTTTCGTACTTTGTGCAAAACGACATAAGCAAAAAGCGTTTGTATGCAGAACTTGAGAAAATGAGCTATACAGATACTTTAACAGGGCTTTTTAACAGAAATAAATACTCTGATACGGTAAGGCGTTTCGAGGAAATTTCGCCTCAAAAACTTGGCATTTTGTATGCCGATGTAAACGGGTTGAAGCACGCAAACGAGATATTCGGTCATGCGTATGGCGATTCGGTCATAATAGGTACTGCCAAGGTGCTTCATGGATATTTTGGCGGAAATGTTTATCGCACGGGTGGCGATGAATTTATCGCCTTTTGTGAAAATATCGAAAAAAGCGAATTTGATAGCATTGTAGAAAATATAAGAAAATCTTCCAAGATTAACGAAACATGCAGTTTTACCGTTGCTTCATCTTGGAAAGAGAGCAATGTAGACATACAAAAGGAGTTAACTCGCACCGATGAAATGCTACATGCTGAAAAGCAGTTATACTATAAAACTGTCAGTAGGGCAGACGTTACAGGGGCTTCTTCGGAGAACTTAAATTCCAAGGCTGCAAGAGAGCTTGTAGCCGAGATTGAGGCTGGGCTATTCGAGGTTTACTTACAACCAAAAGTGGAGCTTTCAAGCGGAGCGATTATGGATGCAGAAGCGCTTATTCGTAAGAGAGATAAGTCGGGCGGCATAATCACACCTGTTAAATTTATACCGGTATATGAATACAGCGGTATAATAAGGCATGTAGACTTTTTTGTTTTGGAGTCTGTTTGTAAGTTTTTAAGAGAACAAATTGACATAGGAAAGCCTTTGCAAGTGTCTATTAACTTCTCGAGAGTGACATTTATGGAACACGACATAGTTCGGAAGATATCAGCTATCTGCAAGGAGTATGATGTTCCGCACGAATATATCGATGTAGAGATTACCGAGAGCATAGAAAAGCTCGATAACAAGCTTTTGCAGAGTAAAATGACTTCGCTTATAGAGGCGGGTTTTTCGGTCTCGCTCGATGACTTTGGCGCACAGTATTCCAACCTTCACATGCTCTCTACAATGGATTTTTCGTTAATCAAGTTAGACAAAAGCCTTGTAGATGAGATATGTGTAAACAAAAAGAGCTATACCGTTGTTAAAAACATTATTGCAATGGTAAAGGAGTTAAACGACCTGAAATGTCTTGCCGAAGGGGTCGAGACCGTCGAGCAAAGGGATATGCTTATGCATTTTGGCTGCGATTATGGGCAAGGGTATTTATTTTATAAGCCTATGCCGATAGAAAGTTTTAAAGAGATATACAATAAATAAAAAGAGGGCGTACGCCCTCTTTTTCAGCTTGGAGAAAAAGTGTTTTCTCCAAGCTGAAAAAATCAGCTGGCGCTGATTTTAACGCCCTCGGGGCGGGAATTTTACGCCAGAGGGCACCCTGATGGTGCCCCCTCGCCGCTCCCCCTCCTTCCGTGAACTTTACATTTTAGGTTTTTCTCCAGCCTGAAAAAGAGGGCTTACGCCCTCTTTTTATTTGCCTAACATTCCATATTGACCGTCTATGCTATCTCGAAATACCGGCAGTCGTGGGGGGATTAGTGTAAAAAGAACAAAAAGAAGTGATGTTCCAATTACAAGTGGTAGAGCTATTACTCCCAATGACAACTTTGCTTTAAAACATAGCAGTGCAAAAGCGTGACCGATTAGCAGTGCTACAAATAGTAGCATTATATCTACATAAAGATATTGCACCCCAAATGCACCTGTGTAGAAATAAAATAACACTATCATAAAAAAGCAGGAGGATATCATAGAGACAAATGCAGCTGTAATCCATATGTCGAGGTCAAGAAAATGTCTGTTAAAAAAATAGTAGATGCCCCACCACATATATAGAGGGAAGGGTACCATTTTTGTGTGTTCGAATACACTTTCATTTACAGGGGCAACGAGACCTACTATAAAGCTTTTGCCTGAAAAGAGATAGATAAAATGAAAAAGTCCGCCGAATATAAATAAAATAGGCACAGAGAGCATAATATAGAGCTCGGCAGAGAGCGAGAAAATGTTCATTGAAACCTCCTGTTTTAGTAGTAATATATAATAAACTTAGAACTATATTAGATTTGCCGCATTATATGTTATATGTCGAAAACTACTTGTATTATACATTGCATTTTCGCATTGACGTTGAATGCTATTTTATGGTATAATTTTGCATGATAAGCATAGATAATGTTCATGCTTTGTTTATGGAGGATTGTTATGACTGATAATATGAAGATTGCCATGTACGGTGCAAAAAAAATGTGCTGTGCACAAGTGCTTGTTTTAATGGGGCTTGACATGCTAGGAGAGCAAAACGATCGTTTGGTGTCGGCGGCATCGGGTCTTTGCGTAGGGGTTAGAAGCGGACTTTTGTGCGGCGCTCTTACAGGTGGGGCGCTAATGCTAAGCATGTTCGATGCGAAGGTTGCAAATGAAGAACTTATACCGCAACTTACAGAGTGGTTTGAAGACGAAGTAGGAGAAAAATACGGCGGTATGAACTGTGGCGACATAATAGAAGGGGACTCTGCTTTGAAAAAGATGCGATGTCCTCTAATCGTTCAGGGAACATTTGTCAAGGCAAAGAGTCTTTTGTCACAGGCAGGTCTTATATAGACTTTGGATAAAACATGTTGTGTCGTTTGCTTAAAAAGATAGGCGGCATGACTATAAAAAAGCATAGCAAATAATTAAAATAAATGTTACAAAATTTAAGGAGGTTCTTGCAAAATGAAACTTCGCAAACTTTGGTTAAACATCAATGGTGCAGACCGTATGATGGTCTGTGATGCGGAAAAAGACAAGCTTTCAGATGTTCTTCGTCGTGAAGGTCTTACAGGCGTTAAGGTGGGCTGTGGCACAGGTGTTTGCGGCTCTTGTTCTGTTATTTTAAACGGGGCTGTTATTCGCTCATGTACGAGAAAGGTTTCCACAATAGAGGATTACAGCTCTGTAACTACCGTTGAAGGTGTAGGCACGCCTACAAATCTTCACCCACTTCAGCAAGCATGGATTACACATGGTGCGGCACAGTGCGGATTTTGCTCGCCCGGTTTTATAGTTTCTGCCTATGCACTGCTTGAAAAGAACAACAACCCCACACGTGAGGAAGTTAGAGACTGGTTCCAAAAGCATCGCAATATTTGCCGTTGTACAGGATATAAGCCTCTTGTCAATGCCGTTATGGATGCCGCTATGGTACTTCGTGGCGAGGCTACAATGGAAGATATTACATATAAGATCCCCGAAGACGGCGCATACTACGGCTCGCCGCTACCAAGACCTTCTGCAGTGGCAAAGGTTTGCGGACTTGCAGAATATGGCGACGACATTGCAGACAAGATGCCTGATGGCACACTTCATCTTGCAATTATTCAGCCGAAAATTACTCATCATGCAAATATAAAGAAGATAGACACAGCCAAAGCCGAGGGAATGGAAGGCGTCGTAGCTGTTATTACGGCTAAGGACGTGCAGGGTGTTAACCGTATTCCCGCATACAACAACCATAAGCGCAGTACCGTTGTAGACCCCAGCCATCCTGTTTTCTGCGACGAGAAGATATTCCGCTATGGCGACATAGTAGGTGTTGTTGCAGCGAGAACAAAAGAGCAGGCAAGGGCAGCAGCTGCCGCTGTTACTGTTGAAATCGAACAGCTCCCAGAGTATCTTTCCTTCTTGGAAGCATGTGCGCCCGATGCTGTGCGTGTTCATGCCGATACACCAAACGTGTTTATCCGTCAGCCCGTACTAAAGGGCGACTTTGAAGGCGTTCCCGAGACAATCGAATCTTCGGCATTCTCTGCCGAGGGTAGCTTTTATGCATCTCGTCAGCCTCATATGTCAATCGAGGGCGACATTTGCCAAGCATACTACGACGAAGATGATATGCTAACCGTTCACTGTAAGGCACAGGCAGTTTACTCTGCTCGTAATGCCGTTGCTCATGCTGTTGGCGAGCCTGCCGACAAGGTTAGAATTGTTATGAATGTTACAGGCGGTAGCTTTGGTTGGTCTACAAGTGCGGCCTCCTTTGCCGTTACTGCTGTTGCCGCAAAGCATCTTAAAGTGCCTGTGTCGCTCTCCATGTCCTACGAGGAGTTCCAGCACTTTAGCGGCAAGCGTACAACTTGTCACACAAACACAAGACTTTCTTGCGACGAGTCGGGTAAGATTACAGCACTTGAGTACGATGCGGCCATCGACCACGGCGCATACTCAGACGGCGGCGAAGGTCTTATCACTCGTTTTATCCGCTTTATGGGCTGGCCTTACAACATTCCCAACATTATGGGACTTGCAAGAATGGCAAACACAAACCACAACTACGGTGTTGCATATCGTGGATTTGGTTCGCCACAGATCTCTACCGCTTCGGAAGGCATTATGGATATGCTCGCAGAAAAAGCAGGCATAGACCCATTCGAGTTCCGCTATATAAACATCGCAAGAGAGGGCGACACAACGCCAAACAGCTATCCCTACCGTGAATACCCAATGGAGGAAATAATGGATTACGCTCGCCCCCATTATGAGAAGGCTAAAAAGCATGTCGAGGAGCTAAATGCCAAGGGTGAAGATGGTGTTAAGTACGGTGTCGGCGTTGCATTTGGTTCATACAACTGCACAGGCGGCAAGCACGATAATGCAGGTGCTAAGATCGACCTTAACCCCGATGGTAGCGTAACTGTTTACAACACTTGGGAAGATATAGGACAGGGCGGCGATGTTGGTTCTGTTATGTTTGCTCTTGAAGCACTAAAGCCACTAGGACTAACACCCGAAATGGTAAATGTTAAGCCAATAAACGACTCTAAGCTATCGCCTGATAGCGGCATAGCAGGTGGTAGCCGTTCGCACATGATGAACGGCTATGCAATAAATCAAGTATCTGCAGAGATGCTAACGGCAATGCGCAAGACAGACGGAACATACAGAACACATGCCGAAATGGTTGCAGAGGGCCTACCAACAACATTCGAGGGTCGTTACTCCAACACCCAAAACTTCCCAGAGCTTGTTGAGTACAGCCCCGATACAGGTGTGGGTGATCCAATCCCGACATACATGTACGCAATGTTCATAAGCGAAGTCAAGGTAGAGCTTGCAACAGGAAAGACAACTGTAATTTCCTACATTTCGGTTGCCGATGTCGGTGTTATCGGAAACAAAGCCTCGGTTGACGGTCAGGCATACGGTGGTCTGTCTCATTCGATTGGCTATGCTCTTACAGAGGACTACCATGATGTTAAGAAACATGCAAACATTGTAGGCGCAGGTATTCCGACAATTAAGGATATACCTGACAATTTCGAGCTATACTACATTGAGAGCCCACGCTCGAGAACACCTTACGGCTCTGCCGGTTGCTCCGAGCTATTCCAGTCGAGCGGTCATGTGGCTGTACTAAATGCCATCTACAATGCTTGCGGCGTTCGTATCTACGAGATTCCTGCCCTTGCTCCAAAGGTAAAGGCAGAGCTCGACAGAATTGCAAGAGGCGAGGCTGAGCAGTACACACCATACTTCTTCGGCACAGACTTCTACGACGAGATAGACGAGATTGTAGCAAATCCTGTCGGCGAAAATAAGGGCGAGCTTCAAGCCGAGTAATAGCAGTATTTAACAATATCTCGGGGTCGGGTCGAAGGACCCGACCCTTTGTTATAGGAGGTGTAGTGTGAATTTTAAAGAGCAAATATCAGAATGTGTTAGAGGCGAAGATGCATTTTGCAGCTCGGTTTGCCCCTTCGGGTTCGATATAAGAGATCTTGCCGCAAAACTCGGTCGAGGCAGGATAGATGGCGCATACCGCATATACAGAGACGCAGTGCTCTTTCCGGAAATTGTGTCGAGGCTATGTCCTGCACCATGCGCTTTGGCATGTCCGCTAAAGGAGCACGGAGGGGCTATTGCTCTGCCTGAGCTCGAGCGGTCTTTATGCGCACATGCTAAGAGCAAAAAGCCGCCGAGCTATAACATACCCGAAAAGGGCAAAAAAATTGCCATTATAGGCGGAGGTATGAGCGGCCTTGCCTGTGCGCTTAGGTTGTGCATGAAGAAATACGATGTAACGGTATACGAGATGTCGGAAAGTTTGGGTGGTCGTGCGAAGGCGCTCCTTGGCGATGTGGCACAGGAGGACATAACACTTGCATTTTCAAGCGAGAAGTGCAACTTTGTTACAGAGTGTAAAGTTAGCTCTCTAGTTGAGATAGCGGCAGATGCCTATTACATTGCTACGGGCGAGAATGGCGACAGCTTTGGCATGGCGGTTGAGCAATCAAGTCTTATCGTTACGAGCCATGACATGCCTATACTTTTAGGTGGCGGTCTACTTGGTCGTGATATAACAGAAGGCATAAGGCATGGTATAAAGGCGGCCGCTTCTATCGACAGTTATCTTACGACCGGATCGTTTGACACGCAAAAGGAAAGAGAGCCAACAAGGCTAATTATAGATGAAAAGCGCATGAATACTCAAATCGTGACGACTGTTACGGGTGATGTATACACAGTCGATGAGGCAAAAAAAGAGGCTCTGCGCTGCATGAAGTGTGACTGTGATATTTGCCTTTCACATTGCGACCTTATGACCTATTACAAGAAAGATCCAAGGCGCATAGGTGACGAAGTAGAAGGAACTGTCAACCCTGCGGCGATATTCTCCAATAGAATTGCAACACGCATGATTGCCAGTTGCGAGATGTGCGGCATGTGTGTCGACAAGTGCCCAAAGGGTATAGACATCGAGGGGATGTTACTCGATGCACGCCGTACCATGATTAAAAAAAGCGAGATGCCACCTGCGTTTTCGGGATTTTGGCTCGAGGATATGCATCACGCCGACGAGGTATGCGGCTTTGTAAAAGAGGGTGCCGGACATATGTTTTTCCCCGGATGTCAGCTCGGTGCTTACGACAGGCGATATGTCACGATGTCGTATGAGGCGCTTCAAAAAAAGTTGCCTAATGTTGGCATTACTTCCTTGTGTTGTGGCGCTCCTTCATATAGGGCAGGCGATGTGGAGTGGACAGAGCGAAAAATGGGAGAGATTAAAGAGCTGTGGGAAGGTAGCGGACGGCCTATATTTATTCTTGCATGTCCTTCGTGCGAAGATATGCTAAGGCAGTTTATTCCCGAGATTAAAACAGAGTATTTATACAAATATTTAGAGCCAATCACAACAAAAAAGGAGACCGCCACATTATTCGATCCCTGCACGAGCAGAGGGATGGAAGGCCTTCAAAGTGAAGTTAAAGCACTTGCAGAAAAGGCAGGTCTTGAAGTGACAAGGTCTGCGGAATTTGGCGAGGAGAGGTGTTGCGGTTTTGGTGGTCAAATGCTTACTGCAAACCCACATATGGCAAAAAAGATTGTCGATATACGCACAGAGGGTATAGAACAAAGCATTCTTACCTATTGCACAAACTGCAAGGACATTTTTTTGCGTAGCGGCAAGAGGGCTGTGCATATCCTCGATGTGATATTCGGGCTGGAAGAATTTGCCCCTCCTACATGGAGTGTGCGTAGGCATAATAGAGAGATTCTCGCAAAGGATTTTGGCAAAGTTGATATAGAGAGGGAGAACAATATGAAGCTATACATTGGCGAAGATCTGCAAGCTGAAATGGACAGAGAATATATAAACGAACAGGACATAGCAGCGATAATTGAATGGTGCGAGAATACCGGTAGCAAGCTAATCGACAAGACGACAGGCGCATTTATTGGACATTTTCGCCTTGGTTATCGCACATTTTGGGCGAAATACAAAGTCAAAGACGATGGCTTTGAAGTGCTGTCGGCTTATAGTCACAGGATGGATATAAAGGGGGATGAAAATCATGCAAAATGAGCTAATTTGCGCTAAGTGCAATATAGCGCTCGAGGAGCGTCAGGTGGAGTTCTCCTATATGGGAGCGGTCTTTCATCATGATTTCCCATGTTGTCCCTCTTGCGGTCAGATATTTATTTCCGAGGAAATTGCAAAGGGTAAAATGACAGAGGTTGAACAGGAGCTGGAGGATAAATGACGGTAGAGAGCACAAAGAGCATATGCCCGACATGTAAAAAAACTCTTGATGCGAGCAGAAAGAGACGTGGGCGCAAGGTCTATATAGAAAAAAAGTGCGACACATGCGGCGAGTTTTCGAGTGTTATTTGGAATGGCGAGGTCGATTTTGATCTGTGGAGAGGAGGGCAAAGCTCATGTTTTGCCTCGACCGCTCCAAGTGTGACAGATGGCATTGACAAGAGCGAGATAAAAAAGGACAGCTGTTGCATTTTGCTCGAGGTAACAAAGCGTTGCAACCTAAACTGCCCCTTTTGCTTTGCTGAGGGCGAGAGCGGCGGAGTGGATAGGCTGCTGGAAGAGGTTATCGCCGATATAAATAGCATTGCAAAGACAAATTGCGCATTACTTCAGATATCGGGTGGCGAGCCTACGGTGCGGGATGATCTTCCGCTGATAATTAAAGCTGCTAAGGATAGCGGAATCGACTATATTCAACTTAACACAAATGGAATAGTTCTTGCCGAAGAAGGCTATGCCGCCACTTTAAAGGAGGCCGGACTGTCCTTTGTTTTCTTGCAGTTTGACGGCGTTACAGATGGTGTATACAAGGAGCTACGTGGCAAAGAACTGCTCGAGATTAAAAAAGCAGCAATAAAAAATTGCGGCGATGCTGGACTTGGCGTCGTGCTCGTGCCCATGCTTGTGCCGAGTGTAAATGTTAAGGAGATCGGTGCAATTCTTCGCTTTGCAATAAACCGCTCGCCAAGCGTTAGAGGGGTGCATTTTCAGCCTGTAAGCTACTTTGGCAGGGTGGGTAGTGTACCGAACGATAAAAAAAGATTTACACTCGACATGCTAATTGCGGAGATATACGAGCAGAGCTACGGCCTTGTAGAGGAGGGCACGCTCCTTCCGTCGACCTGCGATCATCCGCTATGTGGATTGCATGGGGATTTTCTTGTTAGGGAGGATTTTACCCTATTTCCTCTGCATAAGTTTGACGAAGGAAAAGAGCGCTCTGAAGCGTCACCCGAGGCGAATTGTAACTTTGTTGCAAGGCGCTGGTTAAGGCGTGATGAGGAGGTAGTAGAGGTCGCAAAAGGAGTCGGATGCGACGGATGTCAAGAGGATTGCGAGAGCTGCGATTACAGCGTGGAGGGCAGTTGTGCGCATGGGCATGATGATATGCATGAGCACGGACATGAACATGAGAACGGGGGAGATTGTTCATCATGTGGCGGTGGTGATTGTTCGTCATGTTCAGGACAAAGTGGAGCAATGTCGCTCGACGAGTTTATTTCACGTGTAAAGTCTCACGGCTTTACAATTACGGCGATGGCATTTCAAGATCAATACAACATGGATATAGAGCGGCTTGAAAAATGCAGCCTACATGTTTATGAAAACGGCCGTTTGCTACCATTTTGCGGCCACTATTCGGGGGTTTACGGTGACTGATATTACCTGCGAAAGACCGGGAGGCATGGAGTTAACCAAAAGGGCACTTGAAATTGCCAAGATTAAAAAGGGCGGTGTTATAGCCGACATCGGATGCGGAGAAGGCGCAACGGTTGTTTACCTTAACAAAAGCGGATATAATGCGATAGGGGTCGATAAAGAAGGTACAAAGTGCGAATCACAAGGGGCACTTTGTGTCGAGGGAGATATGAAAAATCTTCCTATTGAGACAAATATGCTCGATGGCCTTTTGTACGAGTGCTCTATGTCGCTTGTAGACCAAATAGATACAGTTTTACAAGAGTCGGCAAGGGTGCTTAGAATTGGGGGGAGGGTTATTATAACCGACCTCTATTCGACTGGCAAAACTTTAAGCGGCAAGATTAACATTCGCACGAAGGATATGCTTGAAAAGGCGCTTACTAAGCAGGGTTTTGAAGTTATGATCTTCGAGGACTGTGCACAGATACTTAAATCATACATAGCACAGTGCATTATAGAGGGCAATGCCGTCTGCGGTGTAGATTTTAAAAAGCTAAAAGAAGTAAAACCGTCCTATTGCCTTATTGTTGCAAGGCTCATTAAAAAAGATGTCGGATCATCGCCTGTTTTGTATTGGGAAGTGTCGGAGCACACCAAGGCTCAAAGAGCAATAAAAGCAGCAATAAGGGCTACAAAATCCCCCTTTTACCGAGAGCTATACAAGGGGATAGATCTTGAGGGCATTGATACTCTCGAGGGATTTCGAAAGCTTCCTTTTATTTCGCAAGATGACATAGACAAATCAGAGGCGCTACTGACTGTACCCCCATCTGAAATATCTCGTATTGTAACGCTAAGCACATCGGGTACAAAGCGAAAAAAGCGCATTTTATTTGGCGAAGTCGATTTAGAATCAACTGTAAATTTCTTTGCAAGAGGTATGTCGGAGCTTGTAACGAGAGGGGATAGCGTAACGGTATTCATGCGTGACGGAGAGAATACCATAGCTAGCCTTTTGCGTGAAGGGCTTGCTGAAATTGGGGTTTCTTGCATGTCTTGCTGGGAGATAGAGGACTTGCATCAAGCCTATATAGCTGCAAAAGAGGCCGCTGCAATAGTCGCTCAGCCTGCCTTTGCAAGGGCGCTTTGTATGCTCTATCCAAACTTGCGACCAAGAAGTGTACTGCTCAGTGCAGATTATATCCCGTTATCTACCGTCAAGAAAATCGAGGAGATATGGCAAACAAAGGTTTACAGCCACTACGGGCTTACCGAGACCGGATACGGGTTTGCCGTAGATTGCCGCTGTCAAGATGGGATGCACATGAGAGATGGTGAATTTTTGGTAGAGATAATAGATCCCATAACAAACTTGCCCGTGGAAAATGGGGGTAGGGGGGAGATCGTGCTTACGACCTTGTCGAGCCGTGCAATGCCGCTTATAAGGTACAAGACAGGTGACGAGGGTTATATTATAGAAGGGGTCTGCAAGTGCGGCGTCACAGCACCAAGGCTTTCGCATGTAAAAGGGAGAATGTATAAATACCGAGAGATGGACCATAAAACAGTTCTCTTGATAGAAATAGAAGAAGCGCTTGGTGGGCTTGATATAATTTTCTTTGAAGCATTGCTAAAAGAAGGATGTCTTGAAGTCGGTATATTTGCAAAGCATTATCAAGATGTAGCCTTTTTGGCAAAAGAGATGCTCGAAGGGCTTTACCATGATGTTAAGATATATGAAATGAAAAATCCCATAATAAAACCCAATAACAAAAAGCGGCTAATTTAGCCATATTTTAAACTTGTTGTCGAAAAATTTCTAAAATCGGAAATTTTTTCTTAAAAAGGGCTTGCAATTTGTTTTCAGATGTGGTATTATCTCATATGTTACACATTTGATATGCGCCCGTAGCTCAGCTGGATAGAGTGTCTGACTACGAATCAGAAGGTCACAGGTTCGAGTCCTGTCGGGCGCGCCACAAGAAAGTCAACCATTTTGGTTGGCTTTTTTGTTTTGCAAAAATCTTAATACTATTCACTCCCTCTTTAGTGTCGACTAATGAGGGAGTTTTGATTAAAATGTGAAAATAGGTCGAAATTCACTCTTTTTACTGAAACTTAACATAAAAATAGTGAAAGTATCTTGCAAAAAGGTCGAATATGTGCTATTATAGGAATATCTTACTAAAAGGAGGTGCGATTTTACTAATGAGGGCAAGTTATAAAAAGCTTTGGAAACTCCTTATAGATAAGGAGATGAGTAAGGGAGATCTGCATAAGGCGACTAACCTGTCTTCCAGTACCATGACAAAACTGCGGAAGGGCGAAGATGTTTCTATGGAGGCGCTTCGTAAAATATGTGTTGTGTTAAACTGCAATATAGGGGATATAGTGGAGTTTGACGAGTTAATTCTTTCTAACGACAATGGCTTTAGCATGTAAAGGAAGACAAAATATATTAAACGGACGGAGGGTAACAATGACTTCTAATGAACACTACGAGAAACTTATGGCGCTACCTGGGCTCGATGAGTTAAAGGAAACTATCGGCAAGTGGAACAAGATACTACATAACTTAAAGAGTAAAAATATCGATGCCCCACTACTAATACCAAATCTGTTTTTGAAAACAGAACCGGGTGTCGGCAAGACCTATTTCTTTCGTGTGCTTTGCGACTATCTCGATAAAGCAGGTTTTATGGATTTCTACGGTGATGTGAAGTTTTTCGAATTTTATCTTGAATATGTCCCAAGCGCTGCGCATATGTTCGAGCTAAACCGTCTGATAGAGCAAATACGAAATGCGGCAGGCTTTAGGAACGAGTACAGAGGGCTTGTCGTTGTAGATATAACCGACTGGGCAGATAGGACAGAGGAAGATAATTTTATTAAGGTGCTGGAATATTTGTCGGCAATCGACAGCAAGGTTTTTATAATTTTCACGGCAGACAGCTTTACAGAACAGCAAATAGAAAAGGCCGAGAAGGTTCTAAACGCTTATTGTCGTATACGAACAGTGGCATTCCCATACCCAAGCAAGATTGCCTTTGCGGCATATTGCGCCAAAAGGCTTAAGAAATACAAAATTAATCTCGACCAAGGCGCACAGGATCTTCTTTGTGCATCTATTGAAAAGCTTATGGAATCTGAGCATTTTTACGGGTACAAGACTGTCGATCTGCTCTGCCTTGACGTGGCGTTCGAGCTTAGCTCGTCGCTCGACATTCACGGCGAGACAATAACAGCAGAGCATCTCGAGGCATTTTCTAAGGACAGCGTCTTTATCGAAAGGCTGTATTCAGCCGCCAAGATTCGCCATATCGGCTTTGGAGGGGGTATATAACAATGAGAAGTGATAACTTTAAGTTTGATAAGTACATCAACGAAAGCCACGAAACCCGTTGGGCAAATAGGGACGAGATTATGTCCTTTACCGAAAAAGTGCCGCTCGGGGAGCAGTTTCATCCGTACTCCGGTCTTCCTATATTAAACGACGGTACAACTGCATATGTAGACGATAAAGACCATCACAGCCTTATCTTCGGATCGACAGGTAGTAAAAAGACACGTCTGTTTTGTATGCCTACACTTAGAATAATGATAGGTGCAGGCGAGTCCTTTGTTGTTACAGACCCAAAGGGTGAGCTATACGAGCGCACTTCGGGCGCTGCTAAGGCTGCCGGGTACGATGTTATTGTGCTAAACTACCGTGACCTTGAAATGGGCGATACGTGGAATCCTCTCGCTTTGCCGTACGAGCTATACCACAGCGGCGACAAAGAGGGTGCTATAAGCCGCCTTAACGACTTTGTCAACGCAATAAGTGAAAAGAGCAGTAACCAGACGAGGGATATATTTTGGGTAAATGCCTCTCGAAGTGTCGCTCTATCCATTCTTATTACAATGCTCGACGAATGCTCGAAAGATGAGTGTAATCTTAAGACTTTTACACATTTTTGCACAGAGTTTGCAAAGGGCACAGAGGATAAGATGATGGCTCAAGCGGCAGGAATAGACCTTGATACTCTCGAGAAAAACTATCTTGACGAGATAATGAAGCTTGCGCCCAAAGACAGCGTTGCACGTCTTAACTACGATGGTATAGCAAACCTAAACGATCGTGGTAAGGGCGATGTACAGTCTACTTTGTTTACACTGATCGGTGTCTTTATGAGCCAAGAGGCGCTCGTTAGAAACATGAGAAAGACAAGTTTTGACATGCAGAGTCTTGGCACAAAGAAGACAGCGCTTTATTTAATAGTTCCCGACGAGCGCACAAACTATCACTTTATTGCTACAACATTTATTAAGCAGTGCTATGAAACGCTTATCAATATGGCGCAAGAATCGCCCGACCGCATGTTGCCCGTTCGTGTTAATTTTGTGCTCGACGAATTTGCAAATATACCTGCCATTCCAGACATGCCCTCTATGATTTCAGCGGCACGTAGCAGAAATATACGCTTTTTCCTTGTGCTTCAAAGTATGCATCAGATGCGTCAGAAGTATGGGGAGGAGGCCGAGACAATAAAGGGAAACTGTGAAAACTGGGTATTTTTGAGTAGCAAAGAAATAGATTTGCTCCAAGAGATAAGTACGCTTTGCGGCGCTGTTAACAGTTATGTTGCAGGTGGTACTTGGTCAAAGCCGCTCATCTCTGTCTCGCAACTCCAAAGACTTAGCAAAGAAAAGGGCGAGGCTCTTATATTCTGTGGTAGGCAGTACCCCTTTATTACCGAGATGGCAGACATAGACGACTGCGACTTTAAAAGGTATGCACCGCTCGACGGCATGAAGGTAGAGCCCGGTGAGGCTGTCGGTATCGATCCTGAAACGCTCTATTCCGAGATAGATAAAGGTATTCGTCACAAGCCATTTTCCGTTGATGTTGTAGAAAAAAAGGAAGAGCCGGTTTCGCTTAGTTGGGACGATGATGACGATTTTCGTGATTGGCTCGAAAACGACGACGATGATGAACCATATATGGCAGATGACGAGGACGATGCAGATGATGAGGACGATCAAGATGAAGAAGCGTTAGATGATGGCATACCGGAATTTGATGCACAAGACTTCTTAGACGATATAGCAACCGGCAATTATGCTATTATGGGATATTACGACATTTTGGAAAACGATGAAGGCGAGTTTTTATTTGTTATTAAAGAAGTAACAAAAGAGAAGTTTGAAAACCCCGTCTTATACTGCGATGGCGGCGCCCATGCGGTGCTTGTCAGCGACAATGTTGCTACCGTTGTTTTGGATCATATCAATCCACAGGTTAGAGAGAAGCTTCCCGCTTGCAAAAAGGTGCTTTTTGCTTTAGTTTCTTCAGGAGATGGGGATAAAGAGGATAGTTCTATTGTTATGGAACTTGAAGTGCCTGTTAAGTATTATGACGGCATATCTGAAATCCTCGGTACGCTGATAGAACTTGACGAAGAGATTGATGATGAGGCAAGCGGTATAGTCGATGACGAGGACGATCAAGACGAGTACGACTATGATGACGACGATGATGAAGATGTGGAATACGACGATGATGACGAGCCTTCTGACGTTATATTTGAGCGTCTTGAAAAGGCACTTGCTGCAAATGGCGATCAGTATGACTTAAATTACGGCGACATCTTCCAAATTGCAATAAACAACAATGTTATCGTTACAAAGTACTACGGCCTATATAAAAATCATGATGGCTCTTTTGTATTTATACTCGACAACAATAGAGATACTCCGCTTAAAAAGCCGCACATGTTTACAGATGGTGAACACAACGTGCTTATGCTGAGCGAAGATTTTGAAATTGTTGTCTTTACACAAATTCACCCCGAGGCGAGAGGGCAGATCAAAAATATCAAAGAGGCAACCGTGATATTTGCAGATCAAGACCGTGAAACAGGCGATTACGATACAGACAATGCCTATATGCAGATTACCGTTCCTGTACACTATGCAGAACTTACGAGTTACCTTGCCGACGCCATTATAAACATAGAAGAAGGTGAAGACGGCATTGAATCGGAGGACACACCCGACGATGGGAGTGGATATGTTGTAGGTAGCACTGAAAACTCCTTAGAAGAAACAGAGAGCTCGGACATTCTTATGAAAAGGATAAGCGAGATGCTCGAGGGCGGCGATGTAGAGCCTGATATGGATGATTTCCTCTCGATTGCTCTCAACAACGGCGTTATTGTTGCCGACTACTATGGGCTCTCCGAAAAGACAGATGGTAGCTTTGTCTTTGTGCTCGACAACGACACAGAGATAAATCCTAAGCAGTGCCGAATGATAACAGATGGTGGCAGACACCTTGTTATGCTTAGTGAAGATTTCGAGATGGTTATTTTTGTCGATATTCACAAAGATGCAAGAAAGCCCATATCAGAGCTCGATAAGGTAATAATGGTATTTGCAGATTACGACGAGCAGACAGAGGAGTACGACATGGAAAATCATCACTCCTCCTTCTATGTGCCGATACTAAAGTATAGGGGAACATCTTCTCTTGCCAAGATTATAATAGATGTAGAGAGAGAAGTTGAGCAAGAACTTGCAGAGGAAGCCGGGGACATTTAAAGGCTTCTCACACCCCTTGTCAAGATGACAAGGGGTGTGAGAAGAAAGGATAAAAGTATTTAGTGAGAAAAGGAGAAAACAATGGAACAAGAAGTATTCAGATCGGGTGAAGGCATGATGCCTGCATCTCTTAACGACCAGCATTTAGCCTGTGTGCTACTGCTCGACACATCTACCTCGATGGAGGACGGCAATGCAATAGGGCTACTTAACGATGCCGTTAACACCTTCCGTGTGCAGTGCAAGCAAGACGATGCACTAATGAGAGGGCTTGACATTGCAGTTGTTTCATTTGCAAGCGATGTTAATATTCTTCAGCAGTTTGTTCCCATTGCTCATATGGAGATACCAAGACTTGAGGCAAACGGGCAAACCGCTATGGGAGCAGGCATTGATTTAGCGCTCGACCTTGTAGAGCAGCGCAAGGCAGATTATAAGGACTTGGGCGTGCCCTATCACAGGCCGTGGATATTCATGATAACAGACGGCGCACCAAACGACGACTACGAGCCTGCTTTTGCAAGGTTAAAGGAAATGCAAGAGCTAAAGAAGGTCGAGATGTGGGCGGTAGGCGTGCCGGGGTTTGATAAAGAAATTCTACTTTCGCTTACAGAGCGTGTTATTGCACTCGACAATAACCTTAACTTTGCAGGCCTCTTTGAGTGGCTCTCGACCTCGCTATCGGTTAAAACCAATTCCAAGCCGACAGATGGTGTTAAGTACAGCAACCTACCCGACGGTAGCAGTGTAGTTCCTCCTGACTCTTGGGGTCGCCCCTAATGAGCTTTATCGAGAGCATATCGGGATACAGCTTTTCCTTGATTGGAAGAAGCCATAAAAAGAAAGGTACAGTCTGCCAAGATGCCTCTGTTGTGGCGAAAATCGGCAGGCTGTGCCTACTTGCCGTTGCAGATGGTGTCGGCAGTGCACCTCAGTCGGAAAAAGGATCGGCGCTTGCTATAAAATCGGTGCTCGACCTTTGCACTGCAGAGATAAAAGGGGAGGAGGACTCCTTTGCTCTGGCAGACATTCTAAAGCAGAGCTTTAACAAGGCTCTTGACGAAATTGAAGCACTTGCAAAGGCAGAGGGAAATAAGGTCGGCGACTACACAACAACTCTAACTGCCTGCCTATACGACGGCGAGAGGGTCGTTGTAGGCCATGTCGGCGACGGTGGTGTTATAGCGGTCGATAGCGAAGGGTATCACCACTCGCTTACAAAGGTACAAAAGGGCGAGGCGCATAACGAGGTCTATCCGCTACCTGTAAGGGAGAAGTGGGTCTTTGAAGTTATGAGCGGCAGTTTCGATGCTGTTATACTGCTTACAGATGGCCTGCTCGATGCCGCCATGCCTCCTATTATGGCAAAGAAAGAGGAGAATATATACAGGCGATTTGTAACTATGTTTTTGCCTTATAAAAATCTACCGCAAGCCGAGGTGAAACATGAGCAGGTCGATAAAGCGCCGATAGTTTATTCAAATAAAGAGATAGACTCTACTAAAAAGGCTACGGAAGCTGAGAAGTTACAAGAAACTAAAAGTAAAGAAGTAGAGCCTACAAGCAAAGACCAAATGCAAGATGCTCCGCTCTTTTCAAACGAAGTAGGGGAGAACGATATGTTGTCGGCCGTCGTTAAAACTATAAGCTTAGAACGTTACAGCTACGTAACGGACGATATATCAGCGGCTGTCGCATATAGGACTGACAAAGAGCTTAAAATTCCAAGCGAGAGCTATTTTAAAGAGCCCGATTGGGACAAAATGAAAGAGGACTTGTTTAAAAAGCTCTATCCATCCCTTCTTGTAAAGGAGGAAAAGGCAAATGCTGCTGAAAAACCTTAGTCAGCACAATGTGAAGGTCGAAGACAAATACTTTAACAAGGGCGGCGAAGGCAGTATTCACAATGTGCTGGGCGACCCTTCTGTTGTTGCCAAGATATATCATCCAAAGGGCAGAACAAAGGAAAAAGAACAAAAGCTTCGTGCCATGATTCAAAGTCCACCCACAGGAAAGGTGGCAAGTCAAATTGCATGGCCGAAGGATGTTCTTTACAGCCCATCGGGTGAATTTATGGGGTTTCTTATGCCGAAGATTAGGAATTCGGTAGAGATAAGTCAGATATATTCTTACGACAACAGAAACAAATACTACTATGCTTTTTTTGTTAAGGTGGCACAAAATCTCTGTGCAGCAGTTGGGGCTGTTCACAGTAGCGGACATGTGTGCGGCGATTTAAATCATGCAAACATATATGTAGATCCAAAAACAGCGCTTGTTACGCTTATAGACACAGACTCCTACGAGATTACATCTAAGGACGGCAAGCGGTACAGGTGCCCTGTTTGTATTGCCGAGTATGTTCCGGCAGAGATTAACAATCTACTTAATAAAGGCGAGAATTTGCGTCATACAAAAGAGGAGACATTTTCTACTTATACCGATAATTTCGCAGTAGGTATACATGTCTTTAAACTGCTTATGAATGGTGCGCATCCCTTCGCTTGCAGAGTTATAGACAAGAACTACAACGGCCCTGACTTTACACTTGTAAACAACATTGTAGATGGGCTTTTTCCATATGTCGAAGGGGTGAAATATGTCGCCCCACCCAAATATGTGCCCGATATAAATTCGTTTCCGGAGAGTTTAAAAGAGCTTATGCTTAAGGCATTTAACGGAAGGCGGAGATATTTAAGGAACAGGCCGACCATACAAGAATGGTACGACGAGCTTGAAATACTGGAAGACTCTCTTGTTAAATGCACAGATAACGGTATGCACTCATATTACAAGGAAAATGTAAGTTGCCCTCTTTGCGAGTGCGAAAGTAGGATGAATAGAGTTGTCGTAAATCCTCGACCTGTTATTGTAAAACCTATTAAAAATGGTGTTACGGTAGGCGTGGGAGTAGGTACAACAGGTGGCGGATATGTAGGCACCGGTGGTAATATAGGCACCGGCGGTGGCGGATATATAGGCGGCGGTGGTAATATAGGCACCGGTGGTGGCGGTAATATTGGTACCGGTGGCGGTACCGGTAGCAGGGGCATTATTAGTGTCCTTTTACAGCGTATCGGCGGCATTGGCAATTTTTTATTGTCGGCAATAATCCTTGTTTTTACAGCTCCTGTACTTGTTTTTAAATTTTTAGGAACATACACTTTTGGTATAATTTTTGGTGTAGCTTCGTGGGCTGCGGTACAATACGGCGTTTATTATGCTATGTCTTTTGTTACGCTCGATGAGTGGTGGGGCCCTATATTAAGAGGGGCCGTTTCGATTATAGCTCTATTTATACCGTTATTTTTAAGTATGATAAGAGAAATGATATTCGGCTTGAGCCTTCTTGATTTTTTCGATGCGGTCGACAATGTATATGTACATGCTTGGATTCCAGCGATAGTAATATATCCGATTATCTGGGTAGTAAGATATTTTTCAAACAGGCAAGAAGCGGGAGAGAGCGGCGCAGTTACCTCATTTTTTGCAGGTCTTGGCGATTTTTTCGCAAATATAGGCAGTTCGATTTCAACATTTGTATCAGGTCTTAGCACAGATGGTATGTTTACGGGCACTCCTACGTGGACTATAATTGCAGGCGGTGTTGTTGCTTTAATAGTGCTAATAGCAATTTTTAAATCCTTTATGGGCTTTGTTGTAGGCATTGCCGTATGGTCGGGGTTTCAAGTTTTCGCAATGTGGGCATTCGAGGCGCTCAGCCCCGGAGTTTGGTGGTGGTGGTTTGTAGGTCTTATTGTTATGGGATTTGCGCCATACATTCCGCTTTGGATATGCTATTTTATAGAAAGTGCATTTATTCCGATTAGCGACTTTTGGGACAATATGTGTCTTGTAATGAATTTTAGCCCTTTCCTTGCCATAATCGGATATGGCGGCACAGCGCTTGTGTCGGTATGGGGTACAGGTCTTTTGAATGTGATTATAACCCCAATACTTGCTTGCGCCCCTGCGGTATTTGTATTTTCGAAAATGCCTGATGCCACAATGGATTTGATATAGTTTTTTGCTTTATTAAAACCGCAGTTTGTGAGTTACTATCGATCGCAATTCGGTTACACAAACTGCAGTTTTAAGAAGAAATTTACACTCAAGCCTCTTTTTTATAACTATTTTGTTGACAACCTATGTGAATAATGATAAAATATTATGTATATATTACTATTTGCAAAAGAGGTGATATTTATGAAAAAGAGAATGAGTTTATTATTGGTGGCGACTGTTTGCCTATCTGTTTTTACCGCTTGTACCTCGCAAGAGGTACTCGAGATACAGGATAGCCAAGTTCCACAACAAGTAGAGGCAGAAGATGTAGCATCGGCAATAAATTCTGATGTCATGCCCTTGTGGGAGCTTGAGGAGGTTGAAATATCACTTCCTGTTAAGGAGAATATGCGCCTTGCACATGCATTTCCTTATATGGGCCACAGCGCTTTGCTTGTGTATGTGGGAAGTGGCGGCATAGATGGCATTGAGCTATGCGTGGTAAGGCTTGATACCTCTGATATTAAGAATATATATAAGAGTGATCAATATTTTGAAGATGCTATTTTCTTTACAGAGCACGAGGACGGAAATTTTACACTCCAAAACACAACACAAAAGCTTACATATGACAGGATTACAGGCAATGTAACAGTAGGTAATATTGCAGAGCTTTTAAGATACAGTTATTCTGACAATGGATATGTTACAGCGATAGAGGGCTTTGACAGCTATAAGAGTAGTATATTTGCAAATAGTATGACTGTATCTAACAGTCCGAGTTGGTGCGACTTTTCGTCGAGCGGCAGTCTTGTAGCATATTTTACTGATGTATCGACAGTAAATATTCTTAACACTGAAGATCTATCTGTCAAGGCATTTCGAGCAGGGCAAGATTTTGGTGTTGTTGAAGATATAGTAAACTATAACAGAGTTTACTATACAGGAGATGACAGTGCCGTCGTTTTGGAAGGGTACAAGGAAGATGGTAGCGGTTTTATGCAGGTAATAGACTGCAGCACGGGTACAGATCTGGCGATCTACGAGGGGAGCGCAGGTCAAGAAACAAATCTTCTCGATACATTTGGTTGTAAAATTCTTATTTCCGAAGGAGAAAAGTTTAAAAGCAATATCTTGTGTTACGATTTTAAAACAGGCGAGAATGAGACGATATTAGAACTGGAAGGTAGGCAGATGATAAGCGCAAAGCATGTGTTATACGGCGACACTAGTGCATTTATTATGGTATCATCAGATGGCGTAGGGGCAGATGTGCTCTCTGTAAGTTTTGGGTGATAGGGCAGGTCGGCATTTTCTGTACTACCTACTTTTTAAAAAGGAGTTTTTATGAAGGTATATAAATCGGGCGGCTTAAATGAGGAGTCGAGAGAAAAGGATCAAGAAAAACCAAAACGGCCTGAAACGAGCGAGGAGTTTGCAGGGTTTATCCTTACCTCCTCTCCCGAGTGGGACATGGAACAGTTTGTTAAAGACTGCGAAGTGGAATGGGGGCTGATTATACCCCTTGATGATGACGATCCTAAGAAGGACACGCTTTTAATTAAGTTCTTAGAGGAAATGCAAGTGGTGGTAGATGTAGCGGCCGATCCTTATTCTTCGGAAGCGATCGAGAATAGGTCGATGGCCAACTACACTTGGCCAGAGGGTAGTGAGCTCGTTATGGCAAGGAAAAACGAAGTATTTTTAGGGGTTTTAAACCAACAAACCGACCCGATAGAGCGTGGTCTACTGCTGACAAAACTAATGACGTCCGCCTTGAAACAAGAAGGTGCTTTTGGGGTATATACAAACGGAATGGCCATTAGCAAAGACTATTACTTGCACTATGCAAATTCCATAAAGAAAAACGAACTTCCGATATACAACTGGATATGGCCTCATTTTCACAGGGATGATGAAAGATCCGGTTTTTGCACCTTTGGCCTTGATAAGTTTGGAAAACCCGAGCTTGAAATGTATGTAGAGGGACATGTCTCGGACGAGCAGTACAACGAGATGCGAAATTTTATTATGAATTTATGCCTCTATATAATTTCTGAGGACATAACTTTAAACGACGGCGAGACAGTAGGATTTACCGATGAACAAAAGTGCAGAGTGTCGGTTGGAAAAGGAATATTATTAAATGATGACACTGTGCAGATAGAATATGTAGAAGGATAGTAGAGCCATAGTGAAAGCTTTTTAGCGATTATTGTTTTTTATACTGTTGTTTTATATTGTTACATGGAGCGCTGTTATAAAATGGCGCTCCATTTTTTTAGTGTACTAAAACTTGACAAATATCTGATTTTATTATAATATACAATAGTTAATCGGAGGGTACTATTATATTGTTCACCGGATAAGATGATTTGTTATGTAGCATGTTGTCTTATTTTTTTATGTCTGAATAGTACAAATTGCATCAATTGCTATATAATAGGGGAGAAAATGAATATACAAATATCAGATAGTTTTAGTTATTCTAAGCTATTAAAATTTACCGCACCGTCTGTTGTCATGATGATAATTACCTCTGTATACGGAATAGTAGATGGGCTTTTTGTTTCAAATTTTGTGGGAAAGAGTGCTTTTACATCGCTTAACTTAATAATGCCCTTTGTTATGTTATTTAGTGCATTTAGCTTTATGCTCGGCACAGGAGGGTGCGCCCTTGTGGCAAAGCTGCTTGGAGAGGGCAAGAAAGAAAAGGCAAACGAAGTCTTTAGCATGATAATTGTAACTTTAATTGTTGGTGGCATACTCTTTGCATCCATTGGAATTTCATTTATCGAACCAATATCAATCATGCTTGGCGCTACGCCTGATCTTCTTGAAGATTGTATAACATACGGAGTAATACTTTTGATAGCGCTACCCGGTTTTATGCTTCAAACGACATTTCAAACATTTGTTGTAGTGGCGGATAAACCTGATATGGGGCTTAAACTCTCGATAATGTCAGGACTTACAAATGTTGCGCTCGATTATTTGTTTATGGTAGTATTTAAATGGGGCATAGCAGGAGCTGCCATTGCGACAGGCTTTAGCCAGATACTTGGCGGAGTTATTCCATTGTTTTATTTTTTAAGCAAGGCAAATAACAGTAGGATAAAGTTAATAAAGTTCAAATGGGACTTTAAGGCTCTAATGTCGAGCTTTGCAAATGGCTCTTCAGAGATGATGACAAATATATCGCTATCTCTTATAAACATTTTATACAACATTCAACTTATGAAATTCTTAGGCCCAAACGGTGTTTCGGCATATGGAATTATAATGTATGTGTCCTTTATATTCACAGGGATTTTTATTGGGTACACGATAGGAGCTTCGCCCATAATAAGTTACCATTACGGAGCAGGCAACAAAGACGAGCTTAGGTCTCTGCTTAAAAAGAGCATAGTAATAATGGTATTCTCGGCAGTGTTGTTAACGGTATTTGCAGAGCTTACAGCGCCTCAGCTTGCGGCTGTTTTTGTTGGATATGATGCAGAGTTGCTGGAACTTTCTGTTTTGTCGCTAAGGCTCTATTCAATTTCCTACCTTATTAGTAATATTAATATATTTGCCTCGGCATTTTTCACGGCGCTAAACAATGGTTTTGTTTCGGCTCTTATCTCTTTCTTGCGAACATTCCTCTTTCAAGCCGTTATGATTATGGTCTTGCCGTATATCCTTGAAATAGATGGGATTTGGCTTGCTGTTGTCTTTGCGGAGATAATGTGCTTAGCGGTAACCGCTTATCTGTTTAAAGCAAACCGCAACAAGTACGGTTACTATTAATAGGAGGGCTATATGAATAAGATTATTACTATTAACAGACAGTTTGGCAGCGGCGGCCGTGAAGTGGGCAAAAGGCTTGCCGATGTGCTTGCTTTTGCATACTACGACCATGAACTGCTCGAAAAGATAGCAGAAAAAACAGGCGCTTCCACAGAGTTTATCTCGAGTTTTGACGAGAAGTTTACACGTAGCTACGGATACACATTTGGCAGAACATTCGGAACTGTTAGCCATTCGACAGGGGATAAAATTCAGCTTGAATATGCAAGGATTTTTAAGGAAATTGCAGAGAATCATAGTGCAGTAATAGTCGGAAGATGTGCAAACCACATTTTGGCAAAAGAAAATCCGCTTAAGATTTTTATCTACTCGAGCGATATGAATTTTAGAGTAGAGCGCTCTTTTGAAAAAGTGCCGTCTGACAGAGATTCTAAAACGGAAAAGCAAATGGCTAAAGAAATTTTAAGTGTAGATAAAAGGCGTGCAAAGTATCACGAGTTTTACACAGGTCAGACATGGGGTAACATGGGCAACTATAACCTGTGCATAGACACCTCCGACATTGGAATAAAAGGTGCGGTAGAGGTAATTGTTAAGGCTTTAGAAGAGCGGTAGATTTGCAAAGCCGTGAAGATAGTCTCGTAACGCTCTGCCAAGAGATCTGTAATATTGTTTTACGGATTTAAGTCAATGTGCCAGATGGCACATTGACTTTTATTTTATATGGAGTAAAATTAATATATATTTGATAATTATAAGGAAGTGTAGATTTTATGAAACGAGCGTTACTACTTGCGCTACTATCGGTTTTTACATTTGCGTTTGGGTGTAGCAAAGCGCCCTCTAACACTTCGGGAGGCACATCTGAAAATAAACCTACTTCGACAGCAAAGAGCTTTGCCACCTTCGAATTTTATTACAGGTTGCCAAATGTCGGCGTATATGAAGTAAAGGTGACAGATCAAGGAGAAGATGTGCTTTTTAGTTTTAAGAGCGAGCATCAATCATATGTACTTGCAGAAAAGATTGTCGATGGCTCTGTAATAACGGATATCTCTACGCTACTGGAGAAATACGACATTTATTCTTGGAACGGGTTTGATTCGAAGTCTGAAAAAGAGGTGCTCGAAAGAGAGACATTTTCTGTTTTTATCAACTTTGGAGGGGAAAATTTGTATGCCGACGGCAATGACAGTTTTCCGGAAAAATTTCACGAGTTTTATCAAGAGCTACATGAGTTAACATTAAGTGTAGCAAAAAACGAGCAAGTACCATTAATGGAAGGTGTCGATTATAGCCTTTATAGAGCGCTCATTGATTCAAAGGTCAAGGAGTACGGAGAGCTTTCGACAACGCCCACGCACTCGTATGAAGATACAGAGTTGCACGAGGTGTACGGCCTTGCTTATACCGAGCTATTAGACCTTGATAGCGACGGTGTATTGGAACTAATCGTTGTTGCGACAAATAGTGGAGAGCTGACAAATGAAGGTCGTCATAGCTATTCCGGGGAACATGCAGAGATATATACTATTACAGAGCAAAACGAGCTGCGGTTGGTAGGTAAGTTGCCGCTACTGCTTGTGCGTTCGGATCATTTGTCGGCGGGAGCTGTTTACTGCTTTAATTATAGCTTTGTTGAGGGTAATGGCTACATAGGTACAGGTTTTGAGCTCGGGGACACCAACAAGATTTATTACCGCTATACACCGACCGAGTTACAGCACGAAGTTACGCTTGGCGCTCTTTTGATTTCGGGATTTGGAACTGCATTTAATATAGGTGAAAGATCGGTAGAGATAGAGGAGTTTAAAGCGGCTTATAAATCATACGAAGTGTGCGCAACAACACGTGCCATTTCGGGGTTACTGCTTGACGAAGTCGACGAGCTTAGGGAGTTGAATTTAAAAGCGGAAGAATTTTTATCGAATTATGATGTAAAGCCTTAACGCTAAATAGAGGTTAACAAAAAAGGGACTCCCGAGCGGAAGTCCCTTTTTGCTTCTTGGTTAGACTGCAATATATTTTTTTATCTATTTAACCGAACTATCTTATTTAGGCAACCTCATCTCGATTAGCCTTGCAAAGAGCTCTGCTCCGGGAACGAGGATTTCGTCGTTATAATCGTATAGCGAATTATGAATAGGAGCACAACCTTCCGAGCCAGCGCCAATAAAGATATAACAACCGGGGATTTGTTCGGCAAATAGGCCGAAATCTTCTGCTCCCATCTGCGGAGGTGCATCGGTATTTACTTTATCCTCACCAAAAAGACTTATTGCCGCAAGAGTTGCGTGTTTGTGGCATTTTTCGCTATTTACGGTGGGGGAGAATTCGTAGCTGTACTCTATTTCGCACTGAGCACCATGAGTTTTGCATATGCCTTCGCTAATCTCTCTAATTCGCTTTTCAAGTATCTTTCTTACAACAGGATCGGTGCAACGTGCATCTCCTGAGATCTCTACGGTCGACGGGATAGCATTTCTTGTGCCGTCCGTTTTTATATCGGTGCAAGAAACGACCCCTCTATCAAGTGGGCCGAGTGTTCTTGCTACTATTGTCTGTAATGACATGATTATCTCTGCTGCAATAACAAGTGGGTCTATTGTGTGCTGAGGTGCGGAGGAATGACCGCCAACCCCCTTAACTCTAATTACAAAATCGTCCTCGCTTGCCATTGCACCACCTTTGCATATCGCTATGTTGCCTGCCTCAAAACCCGGAAAGTTGTGCATAGCGTATATTTCATCTGTCGGGAATTTTTCAAAAATACCGTCTTTTATCATGGCGGCCGCACCAAGTCCCGGTTCTTCGCCCGGTTGGAAGATAAAGCGAACTGTACCGTTAAAGTTCATGCGCTCCTTTAGAAGCATTGCCGTACCGAGCAGTGTCGCCGTGTGGCCATCGTGACCGCAGGCATGCATCATGCCGTCGTGCTTTGATTTGTATGGTAAATCTGTCATTTCTTGCAGGCCGATTGCGTCAAAGTCAGCACGCAGGCCTATGACCTCTTTGCCGTCGCCACATGTTAGATTTGCCACCATGCCCGTAACACCGATGCCTCTGTGCACTTCATAACCCATAGCTTCGAGCTCTTTTGCAATATAGTCGCTCGTTACCTTCTCCTCGAGTGCCCACTCGGGGTACATGTGTAAATGATGTCTCCACTTGATTAGCTGCTCCTTGAATTTTGTCATGTCCATTTTTACCACTCCTTTTATTTAAAATATAATAATCGCCCTTATCATCTGCCTGTTTGGTTGAATTTTTATGTAGTCAAGCATCTAAACAAGAATATTCTAACACTATATATTCATTTATGCAATAAAAAAACAACGGCTACAAAAACAAATTTTTCTATATTGTATGCTCCTTTGAAATTTGGTATAATACATAAAAGGGGTGAGGTTATGTCATTTTCAAACAAACTGCAAAAGCTTAGAATAGCCAGAGAACTTTCTCAGTTTGAGCTTGCAAAAAAGCTTGCTGTCGATATTTCCTTGGTCGAGAACTGGGAGAATGGGCAAGCGTATCCTGATACTGCTAAGGTTATAGAGATAAGCAAGCTCTTTGGGGTTACAATAGATTACCTTTTAGGAGAAGAAGAGATAAAGAGCGCAGAAGTGCATATCATTGAAAAGGCAGACCAGCCCACAATGTCCGATTTATCGCAAAAGCGTGTTAAGGTGGCAGTAAGGTTTACCGTTGTCTTTATGAGTATTTGCCTTATCATTGCATTTGCTTCTACTATATACCTATATATAAACACTAAGAAAAGCAGAGAACTGGAAAATCAAAGTGCTCCCGTAGAATATTCGGTAGATAATAACTAATCTATCAGCTTGGAGAAAACACTTTTTCTCCAAGCTGAACTAATGTATTTCGCTTGCCATATGGTGGGCGATTTTCCTTTTGAGGTCAAAATATAACCGAAATATAACCGGAAAGTAACTAAATTATATGATTTGGCTAAAAATCAAAAAAATCATGCTAATTTTAAATTTTTTGTAAATTTTACTTTAGTTTTTATAAAAGCGAGGAATAACTAAATCAAGAAGACCATGCATGTGCTATAAATACGACCTAACACATGTGGAAAGTGAGGGTTCCTATGATCGGAATTAAAGGAATAGGCGATATATACGGCTCACATAAGCCGACGACTGCGCAAAGAAATAGCGCTCGTACAGAGGATAAAGCGGCATCTGTTGTTAAAGAGGGTGGCGTTAAAGATAGTGTTGTTATAAGCCCTGAAGCGACCTTTAGAGCAAAGCTTGACGGTGCTGTTAAAAAGAAGGCTGCTGATATGCAGGCAAAGAGTGAGGTTTCTGCCTCTCGTATTGCTGAGCTTAAAGAGAAATACAAAGGCGATGCAACACCTGTTTCGGGAATAGATGTATCTAAGGCCATACTTGCACGCATAAGAGGCCCTGTTGAAGATCTTTCTGCAACGGAGGACAACATATGACGGACAGGGCTAAACTTGATGAATTTGCAGAGGTAACCGATAAAAGTATAGAGCATGTATTGCTCATGATAGAGCTTGAAAAGGAAAAACGTCAAGCGCTCTTAAATCAGGACATGGCACTGCTTGAAGGAGTTCTGCAACGTCAGCAAGCCATGATAATGAAGTCGGAGAACTTAGAGCGAGCAAGGCTTGAAGCTCAAGAGAAGGCTGGTTTTCACGGCCTTACAGGCAGAGAGGTCATAGACTCTATGGGGGACGACTCGAGTAGGGCAGAGTTTGAAGCGAAATTTAAGAAGCTTCGGGATAGTGCAAAGGAGCTTCAAGATTTAAATAAAATCGGGCTTGAAATAGCAAACATGAACTTAAAGGTTTTCGAAGCTATAACGGGATCTGCCGCAATTTCGCAACAGTCGACACCGGGCACATACGGCAGGCGAGGGTCAAAAAAGGGCGGCAGTACTTCTTTTGAAGAAAAAATATAAGGTGGAGGATCTATTATGAGTTTACGACCGACCTATATGGGTTTTGAAATGGGCAAACAGGCGATATTTGCAAATCAAAAGTCGCTTGATATAGTTGGTAACAACCTAACAAATCTTGACACGGAAGGCTATACAAGACAGCGTGTAGATCGTGCATCGGTTGCACCTGCCAACTACACATCAAGAGTTGCGTCGAGCAGAACAGGTCTACTGGGGCAGGGCGTTAATACGCTCGGTGTTGACCAGATAAGGGATCCATTTTTAGATCAGATGTACAGATCGGAATTTTCCGATTCTAACTATCATATTCAAGCATCTAACATTCTAAACGACATCCAAAGTGCTCTTGGAGACGGATTTGACATTACAAGTGAAGCAGGCCTTTTTTCAGCACTTGAAAATATATATTCCAGCCTTAACAATTACATATTAGAGCCAACGCTCGATACAGAGGCAAACCTTGTTATGTCGGCATTTAGAAGTATGACGCAGACACTAAACCAGCTCGACGAGCAGTTAAACAATGTTTCCGAGCAGCATTCTACCGACCTACAAATTAATGTCGATCGCACAAACGAAATCTTAGAAGAAATAGCCTACTACAATGGCCTTATCTCTCAGGATACTACTGTAACCTCTAACGGAGATAACGAGCATTACAGACCTAACGAGCTTTACGACAAGCGCAATACTCTTTTAGACGAGCTTGCAGCGCATGGTGATATAGTTGTAACGGAGCACTCCAACGGTGAAGTCGATGTTGCTATGGGTGGTCATATGGTAGTTGAAGGGCTTGAAACAACAGCTTTGGCGCTTACCATTAACGACGATCTGACGGTCGCTCTTAACTGGAGAGATACAGGCGAGAGTGTAACACTTCAAACAGGTGGACTTCGTGCAACGCTCGACTTTCTAAACGGCAGAGGCCTTAACATGCAGAGCTCTAACGAAACCCCCGAGCAGGGCGTACCTTATTACAGAGATAGACTTGACACATTTGCAACGGCACTTGCCGAACTTGCAAATACCGCAATTCCCGTGTTTGACGAAACGACAGGCGAGCCAATGGTAGATGTAGATGGAAATACCGTTTATAAAACATTCCTTGCGGCAAACTTGGGCTCTAACCAGACCACAACAAAGACAATTATTACAGCTGAAAATATTACACTTAGCGAGCAGTGGATAGAAGAAGGTGCCGGTTACTTTATATACAACAGAGATGTTGATGTTGAAAACTACGCACAGCAACTTGCTTACGAACTATTCGAAGGCGATATAACATTTATGTCGCACGGCGAGAGCTTTGAAGGAACATTTTCCGAGTACGAGCTTAACTTCCTTGGAATATTGGCTTCTGAGATAAGCTATCAAGAGGGAAGATTCGAAGCTACAAACTCTGTTGCAACAGATTTCCAAACAAGGAGAGAAGCGGTGTCGGGCGTATCGAGTGACGAAGAAACTGCCGACATGATCAAGTACCAAAAGTCCTACGAAGCGGCGGCAAGATTTATGACGGTGCTCGACGAGCTGCTTGATACAATTATTAATAATATGGGCCGAGTTGGTCTGTAAGATAGGAGGATATATCTTATGCGTGTAGTAGATAAGACAACTTCGAGAAACTTTTTGCAATACCTATACAGCGCAAGAGGTGAATATGCAAAGACAAACGAGCAGATAGCCTCCGGCAACCGTTTTGAAAAATTATCAGATGATGTTTCTGCAGGAACAATGGTAATGCGTTCGAGAATGGAGAGAGCCAAAGCAGAGCAACAACTTAGCAATGTAGAGTCGATATACGACGAACTGGCTACGACAGAGAGTTCCTTGATGAATGTAGGCGATATATTAAACGACATTCAAACGAGCGTAATCAAGGGCATGAGCGAAACTGTCGGTCAAGACGGCAGAGATGTTATAGCTACCGAAATCGGCGTTATGCGTGAAGAGATTATACAGTTCTTGAATGTTCGCTATGGCGACAAGTTTGTTTTTGGTGGAGCTAACTCGAGTGATGATCCTCCATTTGTCGCAGGTGACGACGGTAGACTTAACTACAACGGAATACCTGTTGATGACATTTTAAGAGATAACGACGGTTATTATTATTTGGACACTGCAGGAGACCGTCAGAACATACCGATGGAAGATCAGGTTTATATGGATATAGGCCTTGGAATTAGAATGACAGGCTCTGAAGTAGACTACACATCGGCATTCCAGATTTCCTCCTCGGGTCTTGATGCACTTGGCTTTGGAGTAGATGCCGAAACGGGATTTTCCAATAATATTTACAATATACTTGTAGATATAGAAGATGCACTTGTAAACTACGACAGAGATAAGTTATCGGAGCTCGACTTGCATTTTACAGGCGAGGTCGATAAATTTAGAAGAAACATCACCGACATAGGCGCAAAGACAAATCTACTTGAAACCATGAAAACACAACTTACAAGCCAAATTGATAACGACACTTCGAGAATATATAACCTTATGGGTACAGACGATGCAGAAGCTGCCACAAGGCAGACGCTAAACGATTATATCTTAAAGGCGGTCTTACAGATGGGTGCAGACATAATGCCTGTGTCGCTAATGGACTTCCTAAGGTAACATAATATTAACAAAAATTTATAGAGAGGTGAGAGTGTGAAAGCGCTATTACAGATTACTACAACTCCCGTTAAGTATGAACTCCAAATTGAAAGGGCAAAGCTTGAATACGAGCAAAACATGATTCCACGTGCAGAGGTGAATACCACCATGCCCGAACTAAAGTTGCACACAAAGGATGTAGCTGTTAATCTTGATACCAGCAGGGCTCTTGCCTCGCTTGGTCTTAGAAAGATGACAGATCAGGCCAAGCATCAGGCAAATCAAGGAAAACAAAAGCTAAGCCAGAACATTCAAGGTATCGTGCAGGACGGAAAGAGCATGGGCGAGATTCAAAACGATGTTACGATAGGTCAGATAGTATCGGAAAAAATGTTCGAGCCGACCGATCTGTACACTGCATTTTTGCCGAGCGGTGGAGTTGACATAACATGGCAACCGCCCGAAATTTCCACTGTCTTTACCCCCGGTGAAGTAGAGTATGATTGGCAAATTAAGAGCAATGTTTTAAGCTATGTTCCGGGCAGTGTTAAGCTTGAAATTATAGACAGACCTTCTGTCGACATCGAATATGTAGGCGATCCGATATACTTCCCCAAGAGCGCTAACCCCAACAGTAAATAAAATTTAACTTAAGGTAAGAGGTGCTATGATTAAATTTATCGCAAGAGATTTCGGCGAAGTAGAGATTACAGAGAGCGAAGTGCTGGAATTTGTTCAGCCGCCTTTCGGGTTTGATACATATAAGAAATATGCCGTGCTCTTTGATAAAGAGGTCGGCGAGCGCATTGCATGGCTACAATCTATCGAAGAAGCTTCGGTATGTTTTATACTTTTCGATCCATCAGGATTTAGCGACTTCTTCAAACCCATAGTGCCCGATGATATCCAAGATGCACTGGGAGAAGGCGAGCTTGTATGTTGGGTTATCGGGGTTGTACCCGAGGACTTCACCAAGACTACCGTCAACCTTAAAAGCCCTGTTATTATAAACACCGAGAGCAAAAAGGCTGCACAGATAATATTAGAACAAGACTATCCTGTGCGACATCCCTTTATGAAGGGGGATGAATAGTATGCTCGTTGTTGCAAGAAAAGTAAATGAAGGCCTTGTTTTGGAGATAGACGGTAAGGTTATAGAAATTCAAATTACAGATATTGGCAGTCAAGTCAGACTTGGGGTTTCTGCTCCGCAAGATTGCAAAATATGGCGCAAAGAGTTGTATTCGACTATTCAGGCCAACCGCATAGCAGAAGAACAAGATGCAACACCTGCAAGACTTAGAAGCGTTGCTAAACTTATGCCAAAATAAAAATGACCTGCCGCATGGCAAGTCATTTGAGTGGTTATGGTTTTGTTTAGGAAAAGAGTTTGAAGTTTTCCTTGACATATGTCGTTAAGAACCCAGAAAGTTGTTCTTTATCGGCCTCGTCTATGCCGAGGTATCTGCAAGTGTAAGAGGCGTTTTGACCAAACATTAAAGCGCTCTCTACAATTACAGGAAGCGTTATCGAAGGCAAAGGGCTAGACAGTTCCATGGTCAAACGCTGCTCTGTCTCAAATGGGCGGTCTATGTCGTAGGTAAAGACAAGGCTATCGTCGTTAATCTCGACAATGTTAATTAAGACCCCCTTCTTGCGAGCCTTGGACTTTGGGAAAATACTCTTTTTCTTTGCAAGGCTGTCGTGCAAAACGCCGGAGAAATCCAGATTAGAGCAGTATACAGACTCGCAACCTGTAAGAAGTGTATCCTTTACATCTATAATTCTTATAAGAGTTTTATCGGATAGGTAGACCTTGCCGACAAAACGGTGAACTTCTCTACCTTTGTGAATGCGCACTATTTCCATCGGTGTACCGATAGGGTAGAGCGGCACGAAATCGCTTTCGAAGGTTATATACCTATTTGGAGTAATGCTTGCCGTTCCGACTGCAAGTAGAGTACCGGATTCGGATTTTAAGACAGCATCGAAATTTTTAAATTTTTGATCCGACATTTTGCACCTCGTGTACTTTATTTTTACATGTCACCTTTGTGCGAAATTCACACAAAAAGATAAATAAACTTTTGATTTTGTATGCAATATTCAGTTTATTATCATCATTGTAGTAGTATATCATATTTTTTTAAGTTTGCAAAGTTATTTTATCAAAGGAGGGGTATTTTATGAGTGTGACAGAGGATTTAGTAAAACTCCTCTCTCGAAAAAAAGGGCTTGCGACAAGCTTTGAAGCTGTTACGGCCGACATGCTCTACGAAGAAAATTCAGGTGTTTTAATGCAAATGGTCGAGCGTAGAGAGCAAATATTGGAGCAAATGTCTGGGCTTGACGACATTATAAGAGCGACATGCGAAGGGGACAAAGATCTGCTCGATGCGCTAAATCATCGGTCTAACAGAGGTGGCCTTGATCAAAATCTTGGCAAGATATACGATGCCTCTATGGAAGTTAAAGCGGTACTTAACAGACTTCAAAACGGAAACGAGGCAATAGTAGAGCATTTAATGAATGTTAAAGCCAATTTAAAGGAAAAAATTGAAGAAGTTAACTCAAGTTCTCATTCTGTGGCTCAGAAATACCACAAAGCTGTTATGACAGCCATAACAAAAGGGCCGATGCATGAAAAGGATAGAGAGAAAAAGATATAAAGATTAAATTTCTTTTACCTATATTTTAAGCAAAATTTAAAAGAGCTTTCACGAGATTATTATAATAAACACACGAGTATAATCTCGTGCGAATTTACGGAGGTAACAAATGAACGTATCGTCTTATTACAGCACAGGTGGGGTTACCCACTCCAACAATGGACTTTCAGGCCTTGCATCGGGTATCGACACCGATGAAATGGTCGAACAAATGCTTGCCGGAACTCAAGGCAAGATAGATGCTCAAGAGGCTTTAAAACAACAAGAGCTTTGGAAGCAGGAAATATACAGGGACATTATAACAGAGGTTAATACATTCCACAGCAGCTACTTCGACAAGTCGTATGGTGCGACAGCTACCAATAACCTTGCAAATGCCGACTTCTTTAACACGATGTCCTCCGTTTTAAAAGCTGGTAGTGGACTTAACATTATATCGACCGACTCATCTGCACTTACTGAAGATATGAAGGTTGCCATTAAACAACTTGCATCGGCTGCATCTATGTCGTCTGATGTTAAGATGAGCACAGGTAATACGATTGACGGTGAGGCGCTTGATCTAGAGGCAATTAGACAAGAGCTTACCGTGCAAGTAGATGTTAAGGTTGGCGACACAACTGTTAATGTTGCAATGGGCGGCATGAGAAATCAGGATCAAGTTGTAGATGCTTTTAACACAGCATTTGAAAATGCAGGCGTGACAGGTGTAGAAGCAAAGCTTGTAGACGGTGCGCTTAGAATTGTTACAGACGATCCAACGCAGGATGTGGAGATTTTAAGCACTTCGACAGAGCTTGGCCTTGAACTTACAGGCTTAACAAGTGTAAAGGCCGAGGACGTTACAGATGTAAATGGTACCATTACAGGCAATATGGTTACAGGTAGCAGAGAGATCAACCCGATTGCAGGACCTTCTATAACTCTGTCGCTCGACGGTATCTCTAAAACGATTGCCCTTAACGATGTAACAGATGGCTCTGGCGTTATAACAGAGCAGTCGATAGCAGATGCTATTGCAAGAGAGGCTACAAATGCTTTTGGCAATGTTGTAACTGTCGATCTTGTCGATGTAGACGGTGGTAAGGCACTATCGCTTGGTATAGACTTTGGTGGCGAGCCCGGTCATGAACTAAGGATAACAGGCGCAGATGCAAACTTGCTCGGCATTACCCCCGGCGACTCTACGAGCGTTAATACAAACACAAAGCTATCCGAGCTTGCAGGCGTTTCGGGAGATAGATTTTCCTTTACAATTAATGGCGAGGAGTTTACATTCTCGGGCGATCAAACTGTTGGTAATGTTATAAACGAGATAAACAACAGCAACATAGGCGTTAGAATGACATTTTCTTCGACGAGCGACACATTCAAGCTCGAGTCCTCCTCGACAGGTGCGGCATTCGGTATAGAGGTTAATCAGTCAGAGGGAAATCTGCTTTCGGCCATGTTTGGTAGCAAGATAGCAGCAGGTAGCAGTATAGCAAGTGATGCTCTCACTACAAAGAGCATCGCAAGCACGCCGCTCGATTCTTCTTTTACAGCAGAGTACTCATCTTTTAGCTTTACTGTTAACGGCGAGAGCTATACTCACAGCATAGCTAGAAAAGAAAATGATGCAAAGTATTCTTCGACAGAGCTAATTGCAGACCTGAACGGCTGGCTTGAAGAAGAATTTGGCACAGACTCAGCAGGAAATGCAAACATTCGATATGCCGAGGGCGAGCTAAAGGTTGCGGAAGGCTTTGTTGTTGAGTTTAGTCAAACTACTGTTGATACAGAGGATGGCGAAGCATTAAAGGCCGCAATGCAGACAGATCTTGCACTTGCACTTGGATTTAAGCAAAACGCTTCTAGCAACATTGCAACGGCAGATACAGCTGTTTCTGATATAGTCCAGTTTAACGGCGCTACTGTTAACGGTGCAACTTTGGGAGACGTTACAAACATAAACGGTACGATTGTTGAGTCGATTGACGGAAGAATTGTAATGAGCGGCTCCGGCGATCTTAATATATCGGCAAATGCAGTTCTTGCAGAAATATTTGACAGTGCAACACTTAGTTTTGGCGACGGTACTGCTGCGGCAGATGCTGTTGATGCAGGTACAAATGCTGTTTTTGAGATAAACGGAACCGAGACATCTCGTGCATCTAACACATTTACAATAGATGGCATTACGATGGAACTTACCGCTGTAAGCGAAAGTACAATTGATGCGAGTGGTACTGCCGTTTATGAAGAAGCAGTTATTGGCACTACAAGAAATGTTGATTCAATCGTTGAAGGCATAACAAAATTTGTAGAGGACTACAATGCAATGCTCGACAAGCTAAACGGCTATATCTACGAAGAAGCAAGCTATCGTGATTACGATCCTCTTACAACTGCTCAGCGTCAGGAAATGAGCGACAGCGAAATAGAGCTTTGGGAAGAAAAGGCCAAAGAGGGTCTTGTCCGTAACGATAACGATGTAGCTTCGCTCCTTAACAGCCTTCGCACAGCCCTTTATACCAAGCCTGACAGCTCCGACCTTGCTCTATACGACATAGGCATAGAGACTATGGACTACGAACAAAGAGGTAAGCTTGAGATAGACGAGGCCGCTCTGAGGGAGGCTCTTGCGTCTGATCCTGAGTCTGTTAAGAATCTCTTTACCGATTCGGTAGATGGTATTGCTACACAGTTTATCGATATAATGGACAGAGCGGCAGACATGAGCTCTGGCTCGCCCGGTACTCTTGTATCGCTTGCCGGTGTTGTAGGTACTGCAACGGCTGAAAATAATACAATTTATGATAACATACAGAGCATAGAAGAACGAATTGCAGATCTTATGGATAAATATGAAACTGAAAAGGAACGCTATTGGGCACAGTTTACCGAAATGGAAACAGTTATATCCAATTACAGCTCGCAAAGTTCCTACTTAGCTTCTTACTTCGCATATTGACATTAGAGCCCATTTAGTTATATAATATATAGAGAGTGTGGTGCAAGGGATGAAAGGAAATCCGTATAAGACTTATAAAGAACAGTCTGTTATGACCATGACACCGGGTGAGATGCTTGTCTTTGTTTACGACGGACTGCTAAAACACTTGAACTTTGCAAAATTTGCCTTTGAGAATAAAGATATGGTTGCTATAAATGATCAGCTTCAACGTTGCCAGTCGATAGTTATTTATTTAAACAACACGCTCGACACAAAGTACGACGTTGCAAAGAACTTAGAGCAGTTATACGACTTTTTCTTAAGATCGCTTATCGATGCAAATGTTAAAAAAGACCCCAAGGATTTAGATGCCATTATAGATATGGTTAAGGGGCTTCGGGATACTTATGCACAGGCAGATAAAAAGGTGCGTCAGGCAGAGGCGGCAATAAGCTAATTTTGCCGCCGACTGAAAAAAGAGCAAGGGAGGGTATAGCATGTTTTACAACAACACTAATTTTAAACTGCTCGAAGCAGGCGTTCAGCTAACGACAATGCAGCAGCAGCTCCATCTTCAGAACATTGCAAATATTGAAACACCGGGGTATAAGACGAAAAAGCTCGATGTTAACTTTGACGAGGTTTTAAAAATGGCACAGGCGACAAATAGTGCGCCTATAAGCTCGATAACTGCAAGTGTTGTAACAGAAGATGCTCGCTCGCTCTTGCAAGACGGAAATAATGTAGACATAGAAAAAGAAAGCCTTGGGCTTTACAAAACATATGCACAGTATTCCGCCTTACTTGATAAGATCCAAGGACAATTTGAAAAGTACAGCTATGTGCTTAACAGTAATATTAAATAGTTAATTATATGATGCAAGATGCCTTTGTTTACTTAGAGTGCATTTTGCAAGAACGGCATTATGATTGAAGGAGATAACAATGGGTTTTTTAGGATCGCTTGACATTGTAGGCTCTGCCCTTACCGCAGAGAGGTTTCGTACCGACGTTATTTTGCAAAATATAGCAAATGCCCATACAACAGAAACAAGCACAGGAGAGCCCTACCGCAGAAAGCAGGTCGTTTTCGAGGAGCGTACTCTTACATTTGAAGATGCTTTAAATGCGGCCGGTAGCGATCAGGCAAAAGGTGGAGTTCGTGTTAGCGATGTTGTGGAAAGTCAGCGGGATTTTGTTCCTGTTTATGATCCTACACACCCACAGGCAGACGAAGATGGCTATGTGCTCTACCCCAATGTCGACACGACAGAGGAAAATATAGATCTACTTGCAGCTTCCAATGCTTATAATGCCAACCTATCGGCATTGTCGGTAGTTAAGGCAATGATTACAAAAACGCTCGAAATGGGCAGTTAATATCAGACATCGCCCTGCCGATTTAATCGGTTAGGGCTATGTCTGCGTTAGTGCTCGTAACAGGGCAATAAAATATATTTCGGGGAGGAAAGACCATGGAGAACAGAAGCACAGAAATTTTGCTTGAATCGGGAACCAACGAGTTTGAGATTATGGAATTTACCATAGGAAATCAACTCTTTGGCATTAATGTAGCTAAAGTAAGAGAGATAATGCGTGTTATGCCGATAAAGCCAATGCAAAAGTCGCACCCGTGTATAGAGGGAATTTTTAAGCCTCGTGATGTGGTGCTTACCGTTATAGACCTTGCAGGATATCTTGGCCTTGAGCAGTCTGAAAACCCCGATAGGGATATATTTATTGTCACAAGCTTTAACAACCAAAGCTATGCATTCCATGTTCATACCGTTGTTGGAATAGACAGGATTTCTTGGTCGCAGATGAAAAAGCCCGACAAAATTATATATGGCGGAGATGACGGTGTTGCAACAGGTATTGCAGAGTTTGAAGGAAGGCTTATAACAATTCTTGATTTCGAGAAGATTGCCTTTGAGATTAATCCAAAGCTCGGCATTCAGGTATCCGACGTGGAACAACTCGGCGAGAGAAAGAGAGACGAAAAGCCAATACTTGTTGCAGAGGATTCGGTGCTACTCTCCAAACTTATTTTGAATTCGCTTAATAAGGCAGGCTATGTTAATACAATCCATTTCGACAATGGAAAGGAAGCTTGGGAATACCTTGTAGAGGCGAAAAACTCCTCTGATGCTTTAAGCGAGCATGTTGTTTGTGTAGTTTCCGATATAGAGATGCCGCAGATGGACGGGCATCACTTAACAAAGCTTATTAAGGAAGATCCTGTACTGCAAAAATTGCCTGTAATCTTGTTCTCGTCCCTTATTAGCGATGAGATGAGAAGAAAGGGTGAAGCACTTGGTGCAAGTGATCAGATTTCTAAGCCTGAGATTGTACGACTTGTTTCGGTTATAGACAAGTTAACGGCCGAAGAATAAAATTATAGACGGTGCTAAAAATTTTAGTACCGTCTTTTTTTGCGCTTTTTTGCAGTGAACTATTTATATAATTTGTAAAATTCCTTGTTTTTCCTGTTTACAAAATGTGTACCATGATGTATAATATTAATAGAAAATATGTTCTATTATGGGAGAGCGCCATGCAACGTAAAATTCTGCACTGCGATTTGAATAATTTCTATGCTTCAGTAGAATGTCTCGAGCGCCCCGATCTTGCAGGGGTGCCTGTCGTTGTGGGCGGAGATGCAGAGAGTCGTCATGGCATAGTGCTTGCTAAAAATATGCCTGCAAAGATATGCGGTATAAAAACTGGCGAAACCTTGTGGCAGGCTCGCAAAAAGTGTGGAAACCTTGTAACTCTACCGGCCAATTTCGAGAAATACGAGCGATTTTCACGCATGGCGCAAGACATATATGCAAATTATGCCGACAGGATACAGCCATTTGGTATAGACGAATGTTGGATAGATGTAAGTGGCATAAGGAATGATATTTTTAATATTGCCGACGAGATTAGATGCAGGATAAAAGAGGAGCTCGGCGTTACTATATCGGTAGGTGCTTCCTTTAACAAGGTCTTTGCAAAGCTTGGAAGCGACATGAAAAAGCCCGACGCAGTGACCGTTATCGACAGAGAAAATTTTAGAAGCACAGTTTGGCCACTGCCGATAGGGGAGCTGCTATATGCAGGCCCTTCCACAGTTCGTGGACTTCATGCGATGGGAATAAGCACGATAGGCAGACTTGCTGCAAGCGACGAGACGGCCATTTTAAAACGCTTTGGCAAAGTTGGCACTATGCTTAGATCCTATGCAAGAGGTGAGGAGGGCGAGCCTGTCTCCTTTGAGGGGCAAAAAAGGGAGATAAAGAGCATTGGCAACAGCGTTACGACGGCAAAAAACCTTGAAACCCCCGAAGAAGTTTATATGATAACGGTTATTCTTGCCGAAAAGGTCGCAAGAAGGCTTAGGGAAGCCGATATGAGGGCAGGCGGAGTGTGCTTTTCCATGAGAGACAGTGCCTTAAATTGGAGGGAGTGCTACACAAAACTCGGAAGCCCTACCGCATGTGCAAGCGAGATTATAAAGACGGCAACAGAGCTATTTTGTCAAAATCACGACTTTGCAACAATGCCGCCACTTCGTGCAATAGGTGTTAGGGCTGTCCATCTTGTCAATATAAGCGAATCGATACAACTCGACTTTGAAGGGCGAGAGCAAAGAGAGGTTCATGTCTCAGGGCTTGAGGATCGTATAGAAGGGCTTAGGAGTAAATACGGCAAAAGCATTGTACAGCGTGCGGTACTACTTACACGGCCTGACATTACGAAATTCGGCAAAAAGCTCGAAAACCCACTGCCTGCTCCAAGGGCTGCAACATAATGAATGGATGGGTGTAAAAACACTTGCACCTTTGGGTGGTTAGATATATAATAGTGGTGAAATATATGTCGGACCATAAGCGGAAAATATATAGGATAAAATTCCCAAAAATGCATACAAAGACGACCACTGCCCATGCATCACCGTTGGTGATGCTTACCGTTTAAGCAGAGCAGTGGCCGCCAATCTATATAAAGTGACCCGGTGTCACACTCTATTCTATGCTATTTCGCCCTACTTCGACACAAAAATATGCTTATTTTAGGAGATTTTTATGAAAGCTATCGCACCTTCAATTTTATCTGCCGATTTTGCCAACCTAAGAGGGGAGCTTAAAGCCTTAGAGGAGGCAGGCATAAAGGTCGTTCATCTCGATTCTATGGACGGTATGTTTGTGCCGAACATCACCTTTGGGCCTCCTGTTGTAAAGGCAATAAGGGCAGATTCGAAGCTTGTTTTTGATGTGCATTTAATGATAGAGGAGCCTTCTCGCTATGTGGAGGAGTATATAAAGGCAGGTGCTGATATATTAACTGTGCATTACGAGGCATGTAAAGACCCGCTTGCAACGGTTAGGCAGATAAAAAGCCTTGGAGCAAAGGCGGGTATTTCGGTTAAACCTAACACGCAAATAGAGGAAATACTGCCGCTATTATGCGAAGTAGACCTTGTGCTCGTTATGTCGGTAGAGCCCGGGTTTGGTGGTCAAAAGTTTATGTCAAGTGCAATAGATAAAATTAAAATGTTAAAGAAACTTCGAGAAAACAAAGGGTTTGATTATATAATCTCTATCGATGGTGGTATAAACGAGCAAAATATACATAGTATTGTAGAGGACGGAGCAGAGCTTATTGTGGTCGGCTCGGCATTTTTCAAATCGAGCGATTACAAGGCGCAGGCCGAAATATTTGGGGCGGCACTTATATAACAGTGATATGCGTAAATTTGGCAAATTGTCAAATTTACGCATGTTTTTTTAGTAATCTTGCGAGTTGTGCCGTGCATAATAAAGTGGTATAATACTGTATAGAGGCAAAAATCTGTATATTTTAATATAAATAAACGAGAGGGGCACAAAAAACATGGCAAGAATAGACAGTACACTATATCATGTAGAAGATGGCAAACTCTTTAGAACAATAGCAATCAAAGGCCTTGAGTGGCTCGAGAAGAATCCCGGCAAATCCCTTACAAAGCTTGGAGTTGGCGATGTATCGATCCCACTTGCACCGGCAGTTGTAGAGGCAATGAAAAAAGGCGCAGAGGAAATGGGCGTTAAGGAGACATTCCACGGCTATGCTCACGGTAACGGATACCGTTTTTTAATCGACAATATCATTGCTAAAGACTACAATTCAAGAGGTGTAGAGCTAAGCCATAAGGACGTATTTATCTCCGACGGATCTACTTCCGACCTATATTCGCTAACAGATATATTCTCGAGAGATGCAGAAGTTCTTGTTTCAGAGCCTGCATACCCTGCATATGTCGACATGAATATGATGCTTGGCCGTAAGATCCACTACATCAACTGCTACGAGGAGCATGGATTTATTCCTCAGCCACCGGATTTTGGTGTAGATGTCGTCTACCTATGCTCGCCAAACAACCCAACAGGTGCTCTAATGGAGCTTGAAGATCTACAAATGTGGGTCGACTATGCCAAGAAGTGGGATGCTGTTTTAATTATGGACAGTGCATATGAGTCATTTATAGATGGCGACAAGCCTCACTCGATATTCGAGGCAAAGGGCGCAGAAGATGTTGCGGTTGAAATCCGCAGTTTCTCCAAGACAGCAGGATTTACAGGCGTTCGTTGTTCCTATTGCGTAGTTCCAAGCACTGTTAAATGCTGGAACGACATAGGAGAGAGAGTTTCCCTTCGTGACCTATACGAGAAAAAGAGAGAAGTTCGTTTCTTCGGTACAGGTTATGTATCGCAGTGTGCCGCAAACGCCTACTACTCGGAAGAAGGCCACAAGCAGTGTATGGAGAACACAGCTTACTACAAGAACAACGGCAAGGTTATAAAGTCGACTCTTGAGGGCATTGGCATTAAGTGCATCGGCGGAACACATTCGCCATACATCTGGATGAAGTGCCCCAGCGGCATGGGTTCGTGGGAATTCTTCGACAGACTTTTAGGCGAGACAGGCGTTGTTATGACACCGGGCGCAGGCTTTGGTGATTCGGGTGACGGTTGGATGCGTATTTCTTCCTTCGGTGAGGCCGAGGCTACAAAGAGGGGTATCGGCATGGTTGCAGACCTTTGCAAGACAATAATGGCTGAAAGAGCTTAGTTTAAATAAAACAAAAAGACCTCTCGGAGTTACTCCGAGAGGTCTTTTTATAATGTAAACTGTTTATTTTACTAGCATACCGACAACGGGCAAGCTCTCAAATCTATCGTCGTTGTGGCCGTTTTTGAATGCCTCGGTAATATCAGTGCCGGCCATCTGACCGCCGTGCATTCCTTCCATCCACTTTGCGTGCTCTGAAGCATCATATACTATGCCGTCTATCGCTATGTATGCGGGCATTCCATCTTTGCCGTTGTACATTGCAAGCTCGTCCATGGTGTAAACCATCTTGTCGGAAGGCTCACGAACGAGTATAGCGTCTATTTTGCCTTCGGCAAAGAGATCAGATCCCGACCTTGCGTCAAGTACAGTTATGTATGATCCAAGCGGTAGGTGCTCTGCTGTTATCTCTACAACAGGGAAGCGGCCTGCAACCTTGTTGTATACCGAATATGTGCCGTCTTCATGTCCCCAGTACATATATACTTCCTTATCGAACATTAGCATCTTGCCATCATCGAGCATTACGCCCTCTTCGCTGATATATGTAACAACGCCTGACATCATGGGCTCGACAGGCACAGCATTTTGTATCATTCTATCGCCAATTGTATAGGCAAGGTATACTCCGACATCTTCGTCTGTCATGTCTGCCATATAAGTATTAATGACAAGTCCGTCTGCAAGCGATATTGGACCGTATTCGTGACCGTCCTCGATACCCTTAACAATTGTAATGCCCTCGGAATCTTCGTGCATCTCATTTATCATGGAAAAGTGAGTATTTGTGGGAGGATCGGGGATGTGTACAAATTCTGCGTATAGTGTCATGTCCTTTGTAACAGGCATGTCAAAATCCCATTTGTTAATAAGCTCAGGCTCTGTGTACCATGCCCTTAGATCATACCATTTGTCTATATCAATACCGTTTATAACTACCGTGTTTTCAGGGTCGTCAGGCATGGAGACAGCCATTCCGCTCTTGACGTATTCCATCTCTGTCATGGCGATCTCTTCGCCTGTAAAGCTATGAGTTACAGAGGACATAAATGTAACGCTATTCATAGCATCGTCCATCATAAGCCTGTACATTATAACGGCAAAATCTTTTCTTCTAATCTCGTTCTTTGGAACTATCATGTTGTCGTAACCCTCGACTATGCCTGCCTCGACAAGAGCTGCCACTTCTTCCATTGCATCGCTGCTAATCATGTCTTTGTCGGTAAAGCCATCGAGCACGCTCATGTCTGTGCCTGTTATTTCGAATGCAACTGCAAGAGCCTTAAATGCACCCTCTCTTGTTATCGGCATATCAGGGTAAAGCATGTCGCCTGTTGCCATAATCATACCTTTGTCGAGCGCTGCACCCATTGCCGCATAATACCATGCATCTTGGTTTATATCGGAATATCCCGACATGTCTGCCATTCCTGTTAGATTTGCCGACCTTGTTAGAATTTGCGCTACTTGTGCTACTGTGATACTGTCGTCAGGCATTACTTTGCCATCCATACCGACGAGATACCCGTTGTCGACCGCGAATTTCAGAGCCTCGGTAGAATAGTCGTTTGGCATGTCGGAATAATCGGCCATTGCCGCCATAGGCATAGCTACAAGCATCATGCATATGGCAAGGAGCATAGAAAAGTGTTTTCTTGTCATAAAATGTCCCTCCAAATCATTTTTTCAAAGAAATAGTCAGTTCGCTATATCAGCAGTATGTCTATAAATATGCTGAATATATACACGTATCTTTTCTTTGATTATATACAATGATAGCATAAAATATACATCAATGTCAACTATAAATGTAGAATATATTATATTTTTCATTATATAGTTATATTTTATATTTTTTGTCATCTTGTGTAATCAAAGCTTGTAATTTGTCTATTTTTTTATTATAATGTAAAATTCTTTAGATGCACAGGCTCAAAATTAATCAATATCAACAATCCAATTCATTGATGTGCGTTCTGTCATAGGTTTTAGTTACATAGTTAAAGGTGATTAGTTATATAGATTAGTATCATTGATATAAAATAATTGTATGAATAAATACACATAATTTACAGTAATTAATATTGTACCATAAAGGCATAATTGAATATAACTGCAAATATAACTACAATCTATATAAGACAATACAAAAAACCCACCATTTTTTATGGTGGGTTTAAGATTGGTTATGAGTTTAACGTAACAAATTTTTAGTATATAACGCTATCTGCTTGCATTTCAACCAGTAGCTTATCGGCAAGAGAGAGGTAATTATCCCAAGCTGTGTTTCTCTCGGTGTAGCCCGAAGTACCATAGTCTCCTGTTGCCTCGATTGCAGGAAGGTCTGTTAGATCCATTAAATCTTGCGTAGCAACTACCTTTTCATTTAAAGCGTCCATTTGAACATTAAAGCCAATTCTCGATGGCTCATCGTACAGCACGCTCTGATACTTGGATTGTCTGTAATACTTTTGCAAGGTAGGATCTTCAATGTCATCCTTATTGTCGGCGAAAATCTCGTCGTACTTGCAGCTTATAATTTTTCCGTCTTCAATAATAAGTCTAAGTTCGCCCGTAATGCCGTTTCCGAAATCTTCGGCAATGGAGTAAAACTGTTTTGTAGAGGGCTCGCCCATCATGGCTTCGATTTCGAGCGCTAAAGGTACCATTGATTGATGAATGCTGTTGGAAGCTCCTGCAACTACATCGAATTCTCCCGAAAGTCTTTGCTCCTCAAGCATTTGAGCCTCTACGAGCACAACGCTCTGAATCCAAGCAGCACCTTTTTTCTCTCCCATTGTGAAGTTGTATTCGGACATTCTCTTGGGAACATCTTGATAGAATCTGTTGTAGTAGTTAGGTCTTGTTGTTTCGTTAAATTCAACTTTTACAATTTCATCCTCGAGAACCACTACTTCAACAATACCCATATGACCTTGTCTAAAGCGCTCTTCAACTGCATAATAGTCTCCCTTTGTTATACCGAGCTTTGGTTGTGCAGTCCACTCTAAAACAGCCGCTTCTTCAGTTTCGGGTTGCTCTATCTCAATGGGAGTTAGCGTAATACCGCTCGTTGCAATTGCCTCTTTTACACCGTTAAGAATTGCCGCAGAAGTAACAGTTGCACCTGAAATCATATCTATATCTGCCGACTGTGCATCTACTATGTACTGCGGTAGCTCATTAATAGCTTGATCTGAAAGACCTTCTGTCTCTGTGTGTTCTACTATTGTTACAGCTGTTATTGAAGTTTCGTCAAAGGTCACGTCGAGTTTTATCGGACCGTTGTGGCCTGCTGTTTCCACAGAAATAACAGTCGGTTCTACTCCTTGGGCAGCATCGTCCGGTTGAGCGTCATCGGGAGTCTGCTCGTTCGCTGCGCAGCCACCAAGAAGTGCTAAAATAGAAATTAGTGCTAAATGCTTTTTAAGGTTGTTCATTTCATTCTCCGTTTCAATTTAACATTTTATATGTTTCGGTCACACTTTAACACATACATTTCCGCTTGTCAACAGCTAATGTATTAATAATTTACATTTTTGGTCATTAAATTTAATTGATAGTAATGTTTTTATATTGTAAAAATTTAGGACAAATTAATTAATTAAAACGATCGGAATTAATCATTGTGTTTTTAAACAAAATTAGAAAAAAACAAAATATTTACAACCATAAAAAGAGAGGCATTGCCTCTCTTTCTAAATAAAAATTAAATTTAATTTATCGCAACTTACAAAAGAAGTTCTGCAATCTGCACTGCATTTGTCGCAGCGCCCTTTCTTATCTGATCGCCACTGCACCAAAGTTGTAGTCCACCATTTTTAGAGGACAAATCATCCCTTATGCGACCGACAAAAACGAGGTCTTGATCGGCAGTATCGAGCGGCATTGGGTAGACCTTGGCGGAGGGGTCGTCTGTAAGTTTGCAACCTGCCGCAACCCTTATTGCCGCCTGCGCTTCGCCTATCGAAATAGGCCTTTCGGTCTCTATATTAATAGAAATGGAGTGAGAGCGCATAACAGGCACACGCACGCAAGTACAGCTAACGGCGATGTCGTTGTTGTGCAGAATTTTACGGCCCTCGTTTTGAAGTTTCATTTCTTCTGATGTATTGCCGCCTTCGTCAAAGCCTCCTATATGAGGAATTAGGTTATAGGCGATCTGATAGGGGAATACCTCTTTTTCAATCGGATTACCCTCGTACAAGGACTTTACCTGACCTTCAAGCTCGACAATGCCACCTGCTCCTGCGCCCGATACTGCCTGATATGTCGAAGCGATAAGGCGTGTGATAGGGGAGAGCTTGTGAATTGGATTAACCGCAACGGCCGTTATTATTGTGGAGCAGTTCGGGTTTGCAATAATGCCCTTATGCCACTTAACGTCCTCGCCGTTTACTTCGGGAACTACGAGCGGCACATCGTCACGCAGTCTGAATGCGCTCGAATTGTCTACAACAACAGCCCCTGCCGCCACTGCATGAGGGGCAAGGCGCTCTGCTACATCTGCTTCTACGGCAGATAGCACAATGTCGCAGCCCTCAAATGCATTTTCGTCGGCAAGTTTAATTTCGATCTCCTTGCCTTTAAATGCAAGCTTTTTTCCAACAGAACGAGGGCTTGCAAGAAGTACAAGCTCGTCGAGTGGAAAATTTCTCTCCTCGAGTACCTTTAAAAATTCACGGCCAACAGCGCCTGTCGCACCTAAAACAGCTACCTTCATAATAGTCCTCCTATTTTACAAATGTGTTGTAAATTGTTTTAATTGTTCTTTCAAAGTCGTCGTTTTTAACACCTACTATAATATTAATCTCGTCCGAACCCTGTGCAATCATACGAATATTTATCCCTTCATCTCCAAGCGCCGTAAAGAGAGCCCCCGACATACCCGGGCGATATGCCATGTTGCGACCAACGGTAGTAATAAGGCTTATGTCGCCTATTATACGAATGTCTGCAGGGTCGCAAGCAGACTTTATCTCGTTTGTAACATCGTACAAGCATCCTTGAATATCTGCCGATGCAACAATAACAGAAAAGCTCTCGATACCCGAGGGGATATGCTCGACATGAATGTTATATTTTTCAAAAACCGCAAGTGCACGGCGGATTATACCAATATCGTTTGTACGCTGGTTTTTATAAATGGTAACAACGGTAAAGTCCTTCCTGCCTGCTATGCCCGTTATAGGAAGCTCTCCGATTTCCTCTATATGGTCTACAATTAATGTACCGTCGGCGTCTTTGTCATTAGTATTTCTTATGTTAATCGGAATGCCCCTTTCACGAACGGGGTATATCGCTCCTTCATGAAGGACGTTAGCACCCATGTATGCAAGTTCATGCAGTTCGCTGTAAGTTATGCGGTCTATTCGTAGCGGATTGTCTATAATTCTCGGATCTGCCATAAGGATGCCCGAAACGTCTGTCCAATTTTCGTATATCTCGGCATTTACAATGGCGGCAACTATCGAGCCTGTTATATCAGATCCGCCTCTCGACAGAACCTTTATCTCGCCACCCGGCATAACACCGTAAAATCCGGGGATAACCATGCGCTCTATGCCGCTTGTTGCCTCTTTAAAGGCCTTTTCCGATTTATCCATGTCGAGTTTGCCATCAAACCCGAATTTTATTATGTCCTTAGCATCAATAAAAGTATAGCCAAGATACTCCGCCATAAGCTTTGCCGACAGGTATTCGCCCCTCGACACGAGGTAGTCAGGGCTCATGCCCTTTTTCATATTTTTCTTTATCTCGGCAAACTCGCCGTCAAGGTCGAGAGAGAGCGAAAGCTCTTCTTTTATCTCCCTGTACCGCTCCTCGACCATGCCGAAAATCGAGTCGTTAGAAACGGAATACTGTATGTGAGCATGGCATAAATAGAGAAGGTCGGTAATCTTATTATCTTGCGGTGTGCGTTTGCCTGCCGCTGACACTATAACATATTTTCTCTCGCCGTCTGACACAACAATGTCTTTTACCTTTTTAAACTGGGTAGCACTCGAAAGGGAAGTGCCTCCAAACTTTAATACTTTGCTCATTATTTATAAAACCTCGCTACAAAAATATTGTCTCCGACCTTTTTAACCGCTCTGTTAAGCTCAACGGCCGATACTTCCTTTGTAAAGACAAGTATGCGACCTCCTCCATCTTGCTCGACCTTTTGGGCAAGCGGCATAACATGCTGCTTAACGGCTTCACTTTCCTCCGAGATGCGAAGGAGGTAGCAGCCCTTTAGCAGTGTTTCATCAAAGCTTAGCTTGTCCGAGTAGGAAAGCGGATAGGCAGTGCCGCACTTTATATCGAGCATATCCTGAACAATTGCGTTGCCGGTCGGCAGGCTTCCTGCGCCTTGGCCGTAGAATTTAAGTTCTCCAATCGAGCGGCCTGTAAGACTTGCAATGTTGTAATTCTTAGGTACAGCCGCTTCGAGCATACCGTTTTGAAGAAGAACAGGCTCTACACTTCCGCACCAAGAGCCATCCTTTTGCACAGCCGTGGCAAAGAGCTTAACTACATATCCGTTTTTCTTGCACCAGTCGACATCGGCCTTTGTAATGTGCCTTATGCCCGACATCGGAATGTTGTCGATAGAGGTGCAACCACCAAAGGCGACAGCGGCCGAAATGGCACACTTGTTGCGCACATCGTCTCCGTCTATGTCGGCAGATGGGTCTGCCTCGGCATAGCCAAGTTCTTGTGCTTCCTTTAATACATCGGCAAAATCGGCGCCTTTTTCGAACATGGCAGACAAAATAAAGTTAGATGTACCATTTAATATACCGTGAAGTTCTTCGATTTTGTCTATCCTTGCCGCACGGTGCAGGTTTTTAAGCCACGGAATACCGCCGCCCGTCGTTGCTTCGACAAGCAACATCGAGCCGCCCTTTTTAGAGGCGGCGGCAAATTCACTCATATAGGCCGCAACGACCGCTTTGTTTGCCGTTACAACATGTTTTCCCGCAAGCAGTGCCTTTTCTATAAACTCCTTAGCAGGGCTTAGGCCGCCGATAGCCTCGACGACACATTCAATTTCGCTATCTTCAAGTATGTCCTCGTATCTAAGTGTCATGCAGCCCTGCGACTTTTCCGCAGTATCTTTAACAAGAATTCGTTTTACTGTAAATTCGGGCATTTTTGAAGCTATATCGTATACCCCTTTGCAGACTGTACCGAATCCGAGTAGTGCTATATTCATAATAATGTCCCCCTTTGAAAAACATTTGTTTTTGATATAGGCACAGTATAACATATTATACATCGCTATGCAAGTGCAAAATAGAGCAAAGTCCCTTGTCCTATTTATGCAAAATGCACAAACATATGACGAGGTAGACAGGCATACAATTTTACATAAGGCGGTGATGTGAAATGGATTTTAACCTTAGAAAAATAGTGGAAATTCTTCCGCAAAAAGTGCAAATTTCTCTTAAAGATGCTTGTGACGGCATAACCGAAATACGCCTTAGAAAGGGCCTTGCATCTACTGTTACAACAAGTATGGGCAATATGTTCCTAAGCTCAAACGGGCCTCCCACTCCAATATGTACAAAACCTGTAACGCTTACAGAGGAGGAGATGGGCGCCTTATATCTTGTCCTATGTAAGAACTCGGTTTATGCACGACAAGAGGAGCTAAGCGGCGGATATGTCACCTATGACGGATTTCGAGCGGGCATCTCGGGGGAGACCGTTATGCAAAACGGAGAGGTCGTTGGATTTAAGAACATAACGGCAATTAACATTAGAATAGCAAGGGAGATAAAAGGGGTAGCAAAAAACCTTGCAGATAGAGTTTCTGAGCATGGGCAGGTCCTATCAACGCTCATTGTCGCACCACCGAGCGGCGGCAAGACGACGATACTTCGTGATCTTGCACGTATTTTATCTGTCAGGCGGCACAGAGTTACAATAGTGGACGAGCGCAAAGAAATTGCCGGAACTAATTTTGATGTAGGCCCTATGACAGAGGTGCTATCCGGCCTCCCCAAGGCAAAAGGGTGCGAAATGGCACTTAGAACGCTCTCGCCCGAGGTCATTATAATGGACGAGGTCGGCAGTATGGAGGAGGTAGAAGCTCTGTTGCAAACGGTCGGCGCAGGTGTTTCTTTTATTGCAAGTTGTCACGCAAGAAGCCCTGCCGAGCTCGCTCGTCGTCCACAGTTTAAAAGGCTATATCAAGCAGGGGTGCTCGAACTCGTTGTAATGCTAAAGGGTAGAGAGGTCGGCGAAATCTTCGATTTAAGGGAGACATATAATGAAGCTGATAGGAATAATAATGCTAACAATGTCGTGCATGGCGGCAGGAATACATAAGGTGGCAAAGGGTAGGGCATATGTCGATGCACTTAAGGCCTTCGAGGGGTATATGAACTCAATAAAATCGGATCTGAGACTGACAAAGAGAGAGATAGACTACATTTTAACAGACTCCGACAAAAGGCTAAGTAAAAGCGACAAAGAAATACTGCAAATGGAAGAATTATGGTCGACATTCTCAAATGGGCTTGGCAAATCCATGCTTCAAGACCAGCTCGAGCACTGCGATATCTGTATGGAAATAGCAAGGGGACTTCGAGGGGAGGTTGAAAGGGCGCATCAAAAAAATTCCAAGGTAACGATAACGCTTTCCTCTCTGGGAGGACTTGCCCTTGCAATTTTATTAATGTGAGGTGATTACATGACAGCAGGAATAGATTTAATCTTTAGAATAGCGGCAATCGGCATAATAACGGCAGTTATAAATCAAGTGTTATCAAGAGCAGGCAGAGACGATCAAGCTCTAATGGTTACGCTTGCCGCCCTTGCGATAACGCTCCTCTTGGTAATAAACGAAATTGGCACGCTGTTTGACACAGTACGCTCTACATTTGGGTTATAGCTATGGACATAGTTAAAATTGCAGGACTTTGCATAGTTGTTGCCGCAATAATGATACTCCTTCGTCAGCAAAGCCCACAGACGGCGGTCGGAGTGGGCATTGTTGTAACGGTAATTGTTTTTTCAGCCATAACTCCTTATATAAAGGCCTCGCTCGACTTTTTAGAGGCGCTATCGGCCGAGAGCGGAGCGGTATTGCCTATACTTCCCGTTATAAAAGCAATGGGCATTGCCTTTATCGGGGCAGTTGCCTCGGACATTTGCAAAGACTCGGGAGAGGGGGCGATAGGCGGACATGTAGAGCTTGCCGCAAAGGTTGCAATACTTGTAATAGCACTCCCGATGGCAGGCGAGCTGATAGGACTTTTCAGAAGAATTTTAGGATGAGTAAAATATTATGAATAAACGAGTAGTTTTTATCATTGTATTTATTATGGCAACATTTCCAATTAGTGTACATGCAAGCGACTTAGACCAAATCGCTACCGAGCGGATATACGACGGCATGTACGACAGCTTTGGCGGATCTGCTTTAGAGGATGTACTCCCCGACGGTGCGGCAGATATAGCGACGGACATTCCAACGGCAGAGAGCATAAGCGATCTGCTATCACTCGAGAGTATAGTCAATTTGCTGTCGGGCGGAGTTTACGACATAGTTCAAAATGCGATTTTCGATTTCGCCAAAATAATGCTAATTGTCTTAACATTTATTTTGGCAGAAACAATCAGAGATGCCATGAATGCCGATTTTGCCAAAGTCCCACTTTCGCTGACCTCCATGCTTTGCATATCTCTCGCCGTTTACGAAACTATGGAGGGGGCAATAAACACATGCATGGAGGCCGTGACAAATGCCTCTGTCATGCTCGACATTGCAATTCCCATATTGGCAGCGGCAGGAGTTGCAGGCGGCAAGATGGTAAGCTCTCTTGTAATCCCCGGCGGAATGGCGGTAGTTATAAGTATTTTTTCCTCTATTAATTCCGAGGTGCTAATGCCTGTACTCTCGTGCTACTTTGCAATGTCGCTTGCATCTACCTTCACTGCCAAGGGATCACTGTCGGGCATATGCAAGGCGATAAAAGAGGTAATTTTGTTTGCAATAGGGCTATTTACCACTATGGCGGCAGGGCTTTTATCGCTTCAAAAGATAATATCCGGAGCGAGCGAAAACCTACTTACTGGGGCAGTTAAGTTTACTTTAAGCAGTGTAATTCCTGTTGTAGGAGGGCTTGTAAAGGATGCCTTTGACACGGTGCTCGGCTGTGTCGATATGCTCCGTGCAGGTCTTGGCATTGCAGGGGTTATAGGGCTTTTGATAATACTTGTGCCGCCTATTATAAATGTACTGCTATATTCCTTCTTCTTTAAAATAGCGAGCGGTGCGGCAGGACTTGCAGGGGACGACGGAGTTAAAACATTCCTGTCAGCGGTCTCCGACGTGTGGACAATACTTGCCGCCCTTACAATATGCCAAACGATCTACCTAATAACGGCAACAGCCATGATGGCAGGCTGATTAGAAAAGCAAAAGGAGGTGCCTATGGAAAGTTTAACTTCATATACCTTTACAGTAGCCTGTGCCGCTGTTATAACAGGACTTGCAAAGGGTCTTATGCCGACAGGTAAAACGGAAAAGCAAACAAGGCTTGTAACAGCACTCTTTTTGCTGGCCGCCATATTCTCAGGGCTTGAGGGTGTCAACATGTCAGCACTTACGACATGGGTGCCGACCACAAACGGCGTTTCATATGAAGGGCTTACAGATATAATGTCAGACGGCACTTTATCTGTAACACGCTCACTTCTTGCGGCAAACATAGAGGAAGTTCTCGGCGACGGATTTGATGTTGTAGGTATTGAACTTGATGTAGTGGAAGAAAATGTCAGTGTAAAGACTGTGGAATTTTTTTCTTTAAACGGGAGAGGGGCAGAGGATATTTCTCTTGTTTTAGATAGCGAACTTGGAATAGATACAGTAGTTAGAGAGGTGGGGTAGTATGCAGATAAAACTACCGGCGAAATTTCCATTTTGGATTATAACGGCAGGTGCGGTCGGGGCAATGTTAATAGTGTTTGCCCCAAGCCTTACAAGCAGCGAACCTGTGGCGGCGCAGGTCGAGAGCGAGAAAACAGCAGATCAGTACAAGGATAAAATAGAAGCAGAGCTCTTAGAGCTGCTGTCGGCAATCGACGGAGTAAGCGAAATTAGCTTAATGGTAACTGTCGAGTCTGCCGGCGAAAATGTCTATGCGACAGAGAAAAAATCTACTATTAACTTGCTGTCCGACACACTAACAACAGAGGAAAAAAGGGTGGAAAACCAAAACGACAACGAGGACAGCTACATAATAGTAACAGCACCCGACGGCTCGGAACAGCCGATACTACTAAAAGAGCTCGAACCCGTTGTAAACGGAGTTGCAATAGTTTGCAGAGGGGCGCAAGACGATACAATAAGGCAAAAACTTATAGAAACAACGGCAGTTGCACTAAATTTACCTACTAACCGCGTTAGCGTGGTTGCAAAATAAAGGAGGATATTATGACAATGATAATCAATCGCAAAATGGTGGTAGTGGCAGGGCTAATCGTAATCTTAGCGCTTTCTCTTGGTGTAAACAGTATTATGCAAAAACAAAGAGAGGAACTTTTTGCCGAAACGGGCAGCGTTACACAGGAGAAAATTCTCGGCGAAGCACAGCTTGTAGACAGCGTGGTAGAGGGCGAAGGGGAGATAACTGTCGAGGTTGGCAATGTATCGTCGGGCTACTTTGCAGATGCAAGAATTAACAGACAGCAGGCAAGAGATGCCGCAATCGAGGTGCTTCAAGGTGTTGTAGACAGCGAAAGTGCAGATGAAGACTCCAAAAAAGGTGCGGCAGAGGATTTAGGGGCAATAGCAAATATAATGGACAAAGAGAGCAACATGGAAAACCTTATCAAAGCCAAGGGCTTTACCGATGCGGTAGTAGTGGTAGGCGAAACCGATGTTACGGTAGTTGTGCAGAGCAAAGGGCTTAGCTCGGCCGACATAAGCAAGATAAAAGAAATTGTTATGAGCGAAACGACAGCAACTGCCGAAAATGTAAAAATTGTCGAGGTTGCGTAAAGTTTTTTCAAAAATCGACTTCCATTTGAAAGATTATGTGTTATAATTGATGATGTATAGTAATCTTGTGCCCTATGTACAGTTTGGGGCTTATCTAAATGGAGGTAATTATGGATAACGGATATATAGACAGTGCAGGAAGTGTTCGCATTTCCGAAGATGTAGTTGCGACAATAGCAAGCGTAGCTGCGGCAGAGGTCGAGGGTGTTGTTACCCTTGTAACCATGAACAGCAAGGATATAAAGAATATCATTTCGGGTAAAAAAGGTAACACAGGCCGTGTTGTCAAAATAGAGCTAATGGGCGGCGAGCTTAATGTTTCTATCGGCATTATTGTGGCATATGGCTACAAAATGCAAGAGGTTATAGCAAACATTCAATCGGAAGTTAAGCACGCAATCGAGTCTATGACAAGCATGATGGTGCACAGCGTTAACATTCATGTGCTTGGAGTAGATACTGCGAAGAAAGCGCCTGTCGAGGCCGAAGTCGCAGAATAGTTAGTAATTGTCCTAAAGGCGAGTTTTGCTATCCCTTATGGGAATATATAGCAAAGCTCGCCTTGATGGGCTTATTTTGTTTTATATATAAATTTGGAGGAAGAAATGGCAGATAATAAAGCCTTTGTAAGCAGAAAAGAAGCAAGGGCAGGGGGCATGTGTCTCGTTTTCTCGTACGAGTTCCACGGCGGAGATCACAGAGCCTACTGCAAAGAAGTTATGGAATATGATCCCGAGTATTACAACGATTACAGCGAACTGCTCTTTTTGACCTGTTTTGACAACAGAGGAGAGATAGACAGCAAAATAGAAAAGCACACAAAGGGCTGGAAGGTTTCTCGTCTGTCGAGAGTAACAGCAGCGATTTTAAGGGTAGCTGTGTGCGAAATATTCTACATAGAAGAAGTAGACAAAGCCGTTGCAATTAACGAGGCGGTAGAGCTTGCCAAGGACTACGAAAACGAGGAGAGCGCCTCCTTTATTAATGGTGTGCTCGGCGGTATTGTCAGAGACATCGAGTATGCTTAAGGTAGGCGAAATTGCAAAAGAGGAGCCTGTTTGTCTCGGTATAGACACAAGCAACTACACGACCTCAGCGGCTCTTTGCACAAAGGACGGGCGGCATATCTCCCTTCGAATACCATTTGACGTGGCGATGGGGGAGCGTGGTGTACGTCAGAGCGATGCGGTGTTTTTACACACAAAGGCACTGCCGCAAATTATGGAAGAAATTGCAGAATTAGGTTTAAATATAACGAGTGTTGCCGTTTCAAGTAGACCGAGAGATGTCGAAGGATCCTACATGCCATGCTTTCTTGCCGGAATGTCGGTGGCAAGAAGTATAGCAGCGGCGAAAAGCATTCCACTTTACACCACTTCGCATCAAAATGGACATGTATACTCTATATTGCTCGGATCAAATCAAGGGTATCTGATTGGAAAAGAGTTCTTTGCCTATCATGTGTCGGGTGGTACTACCGAGCTTTTAAAAGTAGAAGTTGATGGTAGTATATCAATAATAGCTGAAACTGCCGACATTAATATAGGACAACTTGTTGACAGGTGCGGAATTAAACTCGGTTTAAAATTCCCATGTGGAGTAGAACTTGAAAGACTTGCAAATAACGGTAAAAACCTACTAAAACCGATGAAATTTAAGGCTGTAAAGCAAATTAACTTGTCAGGCTTAGAGAATAAATTTGCCGATTATATTAAAACTAACACTCCGGAGGACGCTGCATTGTGGCTTTTTGAAAGCATTTCAAATGCACTAATAGCAATGGCAAGCGAAGTTACAGCGCCTTTGCTGCTTGCAGGAGGGGTAATGTCGAATTGCATAATTAAAAGTAGACTTTCGGAACATTTTGACATAAAACAAGCCGGTCATGAATACGCCGCAGACAATGCAATTGGTGTGGCATGGTATGGAGCACTACATGGAAAATAAAAAAATAGTATCGGTTACCGATCTAAACAAAAACATAAAAAAGATTATCGAAGGCGATAGAACGCTTGCGAGCATTTGGGTAAAGGGCGAGCTCTCGAACTTTACCAACCATTATAAAACAGGCCATATGTACATGACGATTAAAGACGAGGGCTCTGCTATTAAGGCTGTAATGTTTTCACGTGATGCCGCTAAGCTTAGGTTTAAGCCAGAGAGTGGCATGAAGGTCATTGTGCATGGCAGAGTCTCTGTCTTTGAGCGAGATGGGCAGTATCAGCTCTATCTAAGCGAAATGGAACCCGACGGAATTGGAGCACTTCACCTTGCTTTTGAACAGTGCAAGGCTAAACTTGCGGCAGAGGGACTTTTTGATACATCAAGGAAGAAGCAGATTCCAAGGCTTCCGCTTAGTATCGGTGTTATAACCTCGCCAACAGGCGCGGCTGTCAGAGACATAATTAATGTGCTCGGCAGGCGATTTCCGACTGCTACGGTAAAACTCTACCCTGTGCTCGTGCAAGGAGACGATGCACCGCCGCAACTAATAGATGCACTCGATTTTTTTGCGGTAAATAGAGTAGATGTAATCATTATTGGCAGAGGCGGCGGATCTATCGAGGATTTGTGGGCCTTTAACAACGAGGATGTTGCAAGGGCCATCGCTCGATCGCCGATACCGATCATCTCGGCCGTCGGACACGAAACCGACTTTACGATAGCCGATTTTGTCGCAGATGTGCGAGCACCCACCCCATCGGCGGCGGCAGAAATTGCCGTACCCGATAGGTTAACACTTAAAACGAGATTTGCAAATCTCGGAGCAAGACTTTTGTCGCTAACAAATGCACGGCTTACGGCCGAGCAAAAAAAGGTTTCTTTTCTTGGCAACAGAAAGGTCTTCGAAAACCCTTCTATTTATATAGACGATAGAAAAATGGCAGTGCTTGCCCTCTCGCGAAGGCTTAGTTCAGGTGCAGAGCGAATGTCTATAATTCGTCGCCGCAAGCTCGAAAGTGCTGCCGGCAAGCTCGATGCACTCAGTCCTCTTGCCGTTTTAGGGCGTGGATACTCGCTCGTTATGAAAAACGGCGTCGCTGTACGTTCGACAGGCGAGATTAAAATTGGAGATAAGGTTGAACTGACGCTTGCAGGCGGCAAGGCGATCGCCGATATTACGGAGGTATATAATAATGGATAATAAAACAGTTGATATGTCCTTTGAAGTGGCGATAGCACGCCTCGAGGAGATTGTAAAACTACTTGAATCGGGTGACGCTAAGCTCGAGGAGTCGCTTTCGCTATTCGAGGAGGGAGTAACGCTTACTTCTCACTGCAACAAACTGCTCGACGAGGCTGAGCAAAAGGTGACAATGTTTGTCAACGAGGGCGGAGAAGTAAAGGAAGTGCCCATGCCAAAAAGGGGAGAGTAGCTATGAGTGTAGCTAATATGAAGGAAATAGTGGATATTTTCGAGAGCTATCTTCAAAATGTGCTCCCTGAGAGCGAAATTACCGTAAGAAGGGCAATGGATTACAGCCTGTCGGCAGGTGGCAAGCGCATTAGACCTTATATTTTGCTTGAATTTTTTAGGGTTTGCTCCGGTGGAGATATAAAAAAAGCTCTTCCTTTTGCGGCAGCGCTTGAAATGATTCACACTTATTCGCTGATTCACGACGATCTGCCTTGTATGGATAACGACGATTTTCGTAGAGGTAAGCCGACAAACCACAAGGTCTACGGCGAGGCAATGGCTACGCTTGCAGGCGATGGACTTTTGACAGAAGCATTTAGCATTGCACTATCGTCGGATTTGTCGCCTGAAATAGTTGTCGCTTGCACAAAAGAGCTTGCCAATAGTGCAGGTCTTTTTGGCATGCTTGGCGGTCAGTCGATAGATGTCGAGAGCGAAAAAGAGGGTAGGGCACTTTCGGAAAAAGAGATGCGCTTTATGTATTCCATGAAAACAGGTGCGCTTATCAGGTGCGCTTGCACCATTGGAGCCATTGCAGCAGGTGCGGACGAAAATCGAGTAGCTGCGGCGAGAAATTATGGCGAGCAGATAGGTCTTGCCTTTCAGATTATAGACGATATACTCGATGTAGAGGGCACCTTTGAAGAACTTGGCAAGCCAATTGGCTCGGACGAGCGCAACAATAAATCGACCTTTGCCACAATTATGAGCATAGAGAATGCAAGGGCAGAGGCGAAAATATGTACAGAAAAAGCGATTGCTTTTGTCGAAGTCTTTGAACAAAGCGGCAATTTAGTCTCGCTTGCCAATTTGATGTATGACAGAAAAATGTAAGGGGAACTGTTAGTGGAAAACTTTAGAACGCAATTTATATATGCAATTGATTATGATAAATTTTCAACTCTCTGTCCTTGGTGTTACTATTTAGATTAAATCTTTAAAATGGATGAATTTTTAAAAAATAACAATTTCGAAAGATGTGAAAAAAGTCAATATATTTTAAATAGACCAATGACTGATGAGGAGATTCAAGAACTTGTCAACCGCATGACAAAAGAATTTGATTGGCTTGAATCATGTGCTGTTTTTGCAAGTTTTAGTCTAATAGGGGAGGAGATAGATCTCTTACCACTACTTAGGGGCGACGCCACAAAAGAGGAGAAATACAAGATACTAAAAAAGCTCGACAGTTAAAAAATAGGTGTGATGAAAAATCATCACACCTCGGACTGGAGAAAAACCTAAAATCAAGCCCCTTCGGAAGGAGGGGGAGCGGCGAGGG
>CAYJFK010000002.1:0-102340 GCA_964369475.1 uncultured Oscillospiraceae bacterium
TCGCCGCTCCCCCTCCTTCCGAAGGGGCTTGATTTTAGGTTTTTCTCCAGTCTGAAAAGAGGGCATATGCCCTCTTTTTTTGCGGTAAAGCTTGTTTTGATTTGTCTTTTACACATATAGCTTTGCTAAAAAGAGGGGATTTGCACCCCTCCTTTTATAGCAATATTCTAATTATAATACCTATTCAAAGAGCGTTACAGGGTCTATACTAACCCCATCTCTCTCTGCTTCAATGTGCAAATGCGGGCCTTCCGCTATTTCGCTAAGCGCCGTTTCACCGACACCGGAAATAACATCACCCATTTCAACCTCTGTTCCGATCTCTATTCCGGCAACTTCACCATCGAGAAGGTTACAATATCTTGTAACAACTCCGTTTTGGTGGTCGATAACAATGACCCTACCAAGCATATCATCGGTATAAATATCTACAATCTCGCCATCGGCCATGGCACGCACCTTGCTACCGACAATTGCAGATATATCTGCCCCTGTATGCACACGGTAGTCCCCGAGCGTTTCGCTGTATACAAGCTCTCCGTTAGACCATGGCTTTTGTATCTTGCCGTCAACAGGTGAAATATATAGCTCTTTTACCGTAGTATCTGCAATTGTTGGCGTTGTAATATCTGCCTCGACAACTTCTTCAACAGGCTCTTGCACTACTTCAGGCGGAACTGCTTCAAGCGTTACTTGTGGGGTTTCCTCTACCTGTTCTGGCTCTGGGGTCGGTACCGGGACAAGCTGTGGTTCTTCTATTTCGAGTTGTTCAACAAGAGGGCTTTCCACAAACTCCTCCTCATTAGGTCCTGATGGGGTTACTTGTGGCACTTCAAGTCTAAACTCCTCCACCTCTGGCATAGGGCTTTCAAGTGTGTCACGCACTGCAATGTAAGCACCACCTCCCGCTAAAAATGCGCCTGCCAATATTACGGCGGCCGTCGCCGTGCCTTTTCTCTTTCTGTTCAATGTTATACATCCTTTCCTAATCGGGTTTTTAATAGCATATGTCAATACAAAAAACAAATGCTTTTTGTAGGTATAACGCTATTGTTGACACCCTTCTTAGGAAATATACCCAAAAGTTACACCTTGATAATAATGAGCCAAAATATCACGATATGTCGCCCCATGCTCGGCCATAGCGTGCGCCCCAAGCTGACTCATGCCGACACCGTGACCATAACCCTCTACCGTAAATGTCACCTTGCCGCCTTGTTCGCTTACAATAAAGTTTGCCGACCTAAGCCCAAACAGACTGCGCACCTGCGTTCCCGTTAAAGTTACTCCACCTATTTCGCATACCGACACCCCACCTCCGACGCTCCGCTCTATGACCTTGTATAAGCCGTTCGAGCGATCTGCACCTACATCCGAGGCAATTTTCCAAAACTCGTCGCTTGTATAAACTACCGTCGACAAATAGCCGTCAAAATGGGAATCGTTACTTTCTACACTTGTTAGATATGGATACTCTCCGCCCCATACATCAGATGCAGACTCTGTACTTCCACCGCCCGACATTGCGTGAAAAACTGTCAGTGCCGGCTGATCTTCATATAAGAGTATTTCTCCGCTCGTCGCTTCTATCACATCTTTAAACTCGGCTACAATTTGCTCGGAATGCTCTCCGTATCGCTCCTCTATTTCTTCGGTAGAAAGCCATATCTTACAGTGGGTATGATCGGTGCATATGTCAGCACCATTTTCGTGCCCTCCCTCGCCGCTCTTATGCATAATATATGTCCGAGCGGCAACTGCCTGTGCTTTTTGCGCTTCGGCTTCAAAATAGGGAGAAATCTCCCCTGCAAGCACACCGACTAAGTGCTCCTCTATATCCACTTCGAGCGTAATGTCATCTTTGTGATAGTATACACTTATTAGCCCGTCGCTATCCTCTGACAGCTCGACCTTATCCTCGCTTTGCACTTGCTCTGCCACAGGGGTCACTTGCGGCATATCGGTAAAGGCTAAAATCACAGCAGGCAAAATTAGCCCTGCCATTGCCGACAGGCCGACCATCGAGATAATTTTTTTAAACATAGGACAACCCTCCCTTATTTTAGATTATATGAAAGAGAGCGCCCAAAAATTACACTTGTGTTGCAGTGCGGTAGGCAGGCTGTATGCGGCATGACGACATTTTATTATTTAATCAGAGTCATGCCGCATACATTAAAATAGGAAGTATTTTTGACAAAACAAAAATACTTCCTATTTTAATGCCGTCCCGCAAGGGGCGGCTGCCTGCCGTCCCATTTTACCGCCGTTCGTATATCAAGTCGCATATGCCGTTATAGGATTCCGTTTTAACAAGTTTTAGTTCTAAGCTCTTGTCTGTTTTGTCAAACAGCCTTATGCCGTCACCCAAAATTGCGGGAATTACCGATATATGGTATCTGTCAATCAAGTCCTCTTTAATTAGTGCATTTGCAACAGCCGCACCGCCACAGATCCAAATATTTTCGCCCTCTTGCTCTTTTAGCTCCCTTACAAGCTCCGCTACATCTTTATTTGTGAATGTTATGCCCTCTTTGTTGTCAAGCGGCCTACTTGTGACTATATAGCTCTGCTTTCCCTCATACGGCCACAGATCGGGCGACAACTCGTTTACAATCTGCTCGTAAGTCTTTCTTCCCAAAATAACGGTATCGACTCCCTTAATAAATTCCTCGTACGATCCCATAGACCCATCTTCGCTCCCATCTCCCGAAAGCCACGACACATCACCCTTTGTATTTGCAATGTATCCGTCTAAACTCTTTGCAATAAAAAGTACAACCTGCCTCATAATTCCTCCTAATTTAAAACCTCGCCCTTACACAGCAGGGCGAGGTTTATTTTAATCATATATTCTTACTTTATTACTACCTTGTAGAAGGATTTTTTGCCCTTCTTAACAACTACATAACCCGTCTCGGCAAAATCTGCCTCTGCGACAGTGTCTTTAGTGTCCTCAAACTTCTTTTCTCCGATTACAATGCCGCCTTGCTCAACAAGTCGTCTTGCCTCTGCCTTAGATGGCGCAATTTCTGACTTTGCAAGAAGGTCCAGTATGCCTATCACGCCGCCATCAAAGTCGCCCTTAGCAATTTCCTTTGTCGGCATATCGTCGCTGTAACCGCCTGCTTCAAATACCGCTCTTGCAGCGGCAAGCGCCTTGTCTGCTTCCTCCTCGCCGTGTACAAGCTTTGTAAGCTCGTATGCAAGCACTTCCTTGGCAAGGTTTAGCTCCTTGCCCTCAAGCACTGCGTATTTCTCCTCTATTTCCTCTACCGTGATAAATGTAAGCATCTTCATACAGCGGATAACGTCGGCATCCTCTACATTTCTCCAGTATTGGAAGAAATCGTAAGGAGGTGTCTTTTCAGGATCGAGCCAGACAGCGCCCGACATCGTTTTACCCATCTTCTTGCCCTCACTCGTTGTGAGTAGCGAGAATGTTGTGCCGTATACCTCGTTGCCGTACATACGTCTTACAAGGTCTGTACCGCTTAGGATGTTCGACCACTGGTCATCTCCGCCGCACTGGAGGTTACAGCCGTATTTCTCGTTTAAAACGGCAAAGTCGTAGCTCTGCATTATCATGTAGTTCATTTCAAAGAATGTAAGCCCCGACTCAAGTCTCGACTTGTAGCACTCTGCGGCAAGCATTCTGTTAACCGAGAAATGAACACCGACATTTCTCAAAAATTCAACATAGTTTAGATCAAGCAGCCAGTCGGCATTGTCGACCATTATTGCCTGACCTTCAGAAAAGTCGATAAACTTTGCCATCTGACGTCTAAAGCAGTCGGCGTTGTGGTTTATTATCTCTCTCGTCATGATCTTTCTCATGTCGTCTCTACCGGAAGGGTCGCCGACAAGAGTCGTGCCACCGCCCAGTAGCACAATAGGCTTGTTGCCTGCTCTTTGAAGTCTTGCAGTCGTTGCAAGCTGGAGGAAGTGTCCTACATGCAGGCTGTCCGCCGTTGCATCGTAGCCTATATAGAAAACCGCACCTCCGCTGTTCATTAGATCTCGTACTTTTTCTTCGTTTGTGATCTGTGCTATCAGCCCTCTGGCCTTCAAATCTTCATATACGCCCATGCACTTCCCTCTCCTTTAACTAAAAATTTTTATATTGCACTAACATCTCTTTAGCGGCATCTATTGCCGCCTCGGTGATGGTGTTGCCGCTGATAAGCCGTGCTATCTCGAGCGCTCGTTCTTCGCCCTCTACCTGTGTTACCGTTGTGGCGGTAGCTCCGCCCGATTCGTCCTTTGATATAACGTAGTGGTTTTTTGCAAGACAGGCAATTTGCGCAAGATGTGTAACGCAGAGCACTTGCTTACTGCTCGCAAGCTCCCTTAGCTTTAGCCCGATCTGCTCTGCTGCAGAACCTGAAACGCCTGTGTCGATCTCGTCGAATATAAGTGTTCCCTCGGCGTCGTCCTTAATAATACTTCTAATAGCAAGCATTACCCTTGAAAGTTCTCCGCCCGAAGCTATTTTTGCAAGCGGTCTCGGTGCAAGGCCTGCATTTGCAGAGAGCAAAAACTCCACTTCGTCTGCACCGTTGCTGCCGATTTCCTCTTTTGGACTTACAGACACTTCAAATTTTGCCTTAGGCATATTCAAAAACTTAAGCTCTTTTTCTATAAGCTTTTCTGCCTTCTGTGCGGCTTTTTTCCTAAGTTTTGACAATTCTAAAGAATTGTTTACCAAATCATTATATACATTATTATACTCTTTTTCAAGTGTTTCTGCATTTTTTTCTGAAAATTCAAGATTGTCAAGCTCTTTTTGTGCATCATTACAAAATAATATCACATCTTCCACACTGTCGCCATACTTGCGGCAGAGCTTTTCTATCGTGTCGTATCTTTGCTCTACTTGATCTATTTCGCTCCCATCAAAGTCGAGTTCTTCAAGAAAATCCATTACCTCCGACGATATGTCGGATAGCCCGTAATAATTTTCCCCAAGCCTTTCTGAAAGACCCGACAAGCGCTCTGAAATATTCGCACCGCTTTCAAGCTGCCGCTTTGCTTGACCTAAAAGCGAAAGTGCACCGCCCTCCTCGCCGTCGAGCATTTCATAGACGGCAGAGAGCAGTTTAACAAGCTTTTCAGCGCTTCGCATAACGGCTCTGCGCTCTGTAAGCTCCTCCATCTCGCCTATTTTAAGGTCGGCCGCTGTTATCTCGTCTATCTGAAAGCGTAGCATGTCCATCTTTCTGCTTTTTTCTCGCTCTCCTTGACTGTGACTGTCTATGCGCCGCCTTAGTTCAAGCATTTTCTCGTACTTTTTGCTATAACTTTCAACCAACTTTTGAATGCCTGCAAACTGGTCTATAAAATCTATGTGTAACGACGGTTGAAGCAGACGCTGATTGTCGTGCTGGCCGTGGATGCTAACAAGCCCTTCACCCATTTCACGCAACATGGCGGCCGTTGCCGGCCGCCCGTTAATTTTAGTATTACTTTTTCCGTCTGCCGTCACCGAGCGCTCCACAAGGAGCTCCTCCTCTGTCTCAAACAGAGCCGACACATGTGCCACCTGCTCCCCCGACCTTACCAGTTCTCTCGAGGTACGACCTCCAAGAACCATATTTATCGAGTCTATTATAATGGATTTACCTGCTCCTGTTTCTCCTGTCATAACGGTAAAACCATCTGTCAGGTCGAGCGTGAGGCGCTCGATGACTGCAACGTTACTTACAAATAAATTTTTTAGCATAATTTATCCATTTACAATATTGTTTAGTTCCTCCATGAAAATAAAGGAATCTTCTACCGTGCGCAAAATTACAAGGAATGTGTTATCTCCTGCAATTGTGCCAACTACACCGGGCATCTCCGAAACGTCGATAGCTTCGGCTGCCGCATTTGCCATACCGCTGTGGCAAGATACCACAACAAGATTACCAACTTGATCGATACTTACAATTGTCTCTTTGATTATCGAGCCGTATCTTGGGATAATACGTCCTCTTGTGTTTTGGTAGTAACCTACCGAGTAGCGATATGTGGAATCTGACTGCACTTTTACAAGTCTAAGCTCCTTTATATCTCTCGATACAGTTGCCTGTGTTACCTTAAATCCCGAAGCGTTTAGCTCGTCTACAAGTTCCTCTTGTGTAGTTATAACCTTGGAGTTTATTATCTCAAGTATCTTAGCATGTCTTTTTAGTTTCATACTGCGTCACCCTCTTTGAATTTGTTTTTCATAACTTTAAAAAAGTTCTCATATTTGAATTTTGCTATTCGTGCCTCTTTTTCGGCACGTTTTATTAAAACAGTGTCCCCCCGCTCCATTTCAAAGCTTGCGACACCGTCTACCGACAGGTAAACCTTTCTGCCTTGCTCCACCACAGGAGCTACCGTAAGGCTTGAATCTTTGCCAAATACTATGCTCCTCGCAGTTAGCGAATGGGGGCATATAGGCACGGCTACTATGCAATCCGACTTGGGGTCGATTATCGGCCCTCCTGCTGATAGCGAGTAACCCGACGAGCCTGTCGGAGTTGTAACTATAAGTCCATCTCCTCTAAAAGATGTTATAAACTCTCCGTTTGATAGAATGTCGGTCAAAAGAAGTCTGTCCACCATACCACGATGAAAAACCACATCGTTTAAAGCTAATCCCTCTTTTATAATCCTACCGTCTCTCACCACAGATGCATGAAGCATCATACGGTGCTCTGTTTGATACTGCTTCGTAAAAATTCGGCTTACCATTTCGAGTTCATCTATTTCGATTTCGGCTAAAAATCCCGTATGACCGAGGTTAATGCCAAAGATCGGAATATCCTTCGTAACGGCTGCGGCACATGCTTTTAAAAATGTACCGTCTCCGCCTATCGAAATTACAAAGTTTGTATCTTCTAAGCATTGCTCAGCATTTGCAAAATTTATGCCTTCATAGGCAAGCACTTCTTTAAACTGTTCCTCTACATAGACCGATGCGCCATTTGTTATAAGGAGGTCGGTAACTTTTTTTGTCACTGCAAAGTTTTCGTCCTTTACATGACTGCAAAAGAGAAATACCTTCACTTGACACCTCCGTGCGCAAGGCCTACTATTTCGCATACCGATTCTTTATAGCGCTCTACAAGAGCGTCCCCTTGATTGTCGCCAAGTTCATCTACTATGCTCTTTTCGTTTGGTTTGCTTAGATATATCAAAAATTCTATATTGCCTTCAGGTCCTCTTATCGGGGAAAATGTAAGCCCTTCTATTTCGAGATTCCATGACGGAACAAGAGATATAATTCTTTCGATAACCTCTTTATGCACCTCTCCATCCCTAACAACGCCCTTTTTGCCGACCTTTTCTCGCCCCGCTTCAAACTGCGGTTTAATAAGCGCTACCATTTTTGCACCCTCTTTCATAAGGGCTGCAAGGGGCGGCACAACGAGCGACAGGGATATAAAGGAAACATCTATCGAGATAAAATCTACCTTTTCTCCGATTTCTTCCTCTGTCAGATACCGTAAATTCTTGCGTTCCATCGAAACGACCCTATCATCGCTCCTAAGACTCCACGCAAGCTGACCGTACCCAACGTCTACGGCATACACTTTTTTGGCTCCGTTTTTCAGCATACAATCGGTAAAACCACCTGTGGAGGCTCCCCCATCTATGCATACGGCATCTGTTAGTGTAATGCCAAACTGGTCAATAGCCTTTTCGAGCTTATAGCCCCCTCGGCTAACATACTTTTTCTCGTACTCTTTTATGTGAATTTCAGCATCTCTTTGAACTTGAAGGCCTGCCTTGTCCTCTCGCTCTCCGTTTACTATGACGTTTCCCGACATAATAACTGCCTTTGCTGTTTCTCTGGAGGGTAGTAGCCCTCGCTCTACAAGCAGTGCATCGAGTCTAATTTTTTCAGCCATTTTGCACCACCTGCCTAATCGAGTCTTTGTCAAGTCCTAACATTTCTTGCTGACGTTTAACCGTTGCGTGCTCTACAAACCTATCTGCAGCAATTATTTCCACACTTTGCACTGCGCCAAGTTTTGTAAGCTCATATGCAGTCCGCTCTCCAAGTCCACCTTGTTTGAACCCTTCTTCAACAAAGAATACCTTCTTCGTACCCTCGGGAATATGTTTTGCAATTTCACCAAAATCCACAGGGTTTAACTTTAAGAGCGAAATGACCTTTACGTTTTCTCCTAAGCAGTTTTCAACTATTCGTCCATAAGTTATTATAATTTTCTCTCCCTCGCCATAGACTGTAAAGCCGTCCTGCTTCTCGCCTTTTGGGAGAATTGGTTCTGTTCCTCTTGGGTATCTTATCGCCGTAGGGCCTGTTACATCGGCTGCCAATACTTCTCTTAGCTCGGTAAAGTTAGCCGGCGAGTATACCGTCATGTTTGGCACTGTTGCAAGGAATGCCACATCAAACATGCCTTGGTGTGTCGCTCCGTCCTCCCCTGTAAGCCCTGCTCTGTCTATGCAGAGCACCACAGGTAGGTTTGGCAGTGCTACATCGTGCTGTAATTGATCGTACCCTCTTTGTAGGAAGGTTGAATATACAGCAAAGTACGGTATAATTCCCTTAGATGCCATGCCTGCCGCAAATGTTATTGCATGTTGCTCGGCTATGCCGACATCGAAAAACCTGTTTTTATGCTGCTTCTTAAAGCTTTCAAGCCCTACTCCAAGTTCCATTGCCGCCGTTACCGCTACGATATTGTCGTTGTTAGCTGCCATCTCGGTTAGCGTCTCACCAAAAACTTGAGAAAATGACTGCGCACCTTTTTTAACAGCTCCTGTTTTAATATCAAATGGTGGCACACCATGATACTTGGCCGGATTTTTTTCGGCAAAGGCTACACCCTTGCCCTTTATTGTTTTTACATGTACAAAGGCAGGTTCGCCTTTTTCTCTAACTCTCTTTAACACATCTTCCATTAGCTTTAAATCATGCCCGTCGATAGGGCCGTAGTATCTAAAGCCAAGCTCTTCAAAAAAATTACTCTTCACAACGGCATCTTTCACTATACCTTTAACCTTGCTAATGGTCTTGTATAGCGGCTTGCCAACTGCGGGCGTTTTTAGGACAAAATTTGTCGTTGCGTCCTTTATCTTAAAGTAGCCGGGTTTTGATGTTAACTCCGGCAAATACCTCGAGATAAAGCCTACATTGCTTGAAATGGAATTGTCGTTGTCGTTTAAAATTACGACAAGTTTACCGAGCGCGGCGGCATTGTTAAGTCCTTCAAATGCAAGACCTCCCGTCATTGCGCCGTCCCCTATTACAGCAATCGCAAACCCTTCTTCGCCTTTAATCTTCTTAGCAGCGGCTATTCCTGCCGCTACCGAGACAGAGGTGCTACTGTGGCCTGTTCCGAAACTGTCATGCTCGCTTTCCTTAGACATAGGAAAGCCGGACAACCCACCCTCACACCTTAGCGTCGAAAATTCGTCTCGCCTTCCCGTTATGAGCTTGTGCGCATAGCACTGATGCCCAACGTCGAAAACGATGCTGTCTTTCGGGGAATTGAAACTGTGATGAAGTGCCACAGTTAACTCCACGGCGCCAAGATTTGATGCAAGATGCCCCCCATTAGTCGCACACGTTTTTAGTATTGTTTGTCTCAGCTCGCTACATAGTACCAGCTGTTGCCCGACGGTCAGCCGCTTTACGTCTTGCGGCCCGTTCACTTTATTTAAAACACGCAAGTGTGTTTACCTCACTTATCTTTTATTCCCATAATTCTTCGCGTCGTATAAAGAATTTTTGCCACAAAAAACACTATTTCATTGCATTTTTTTATTGCAAAACCCTTTCCGAGAGCCTTTCCTCCAACCGTCATGGCGGCTACAAGTGCCGTCATAAGAGCAGATGGAAGAATTCCGCCGCCGGCGAAGAAGGCAGCCACAATAACAGCTGTCGTTGCTCCCGATATAACGCCTGCTATGTCGCCCACAACGTCGTTACAGAAGTTTGCCACTTTATCAGCACTGCCTATTAGTTTAATTGCAACTGTAGCCCCTGCCACCCTTCTGGATGCCATTGAATGAAAGGGCGGGATTACAGCAGCAGTTACAGCTGTGCCTATAACGTCGAAGATTATGCCAATTAATATAAACATTAAAAGTAGTGCAAGAGCCACCATAACATCTACATCGGATAGCGTGGTCGATGAGAATACCGATAACGTAAAGGATATTACCAGTGTGAGTGTAACCGTCATTAAAGCCCATGACGATTTCTTTTCTTTTGTTTCCTTTTTTTCCTTTGGTTCTTTGTCTTTTCCCGACGATATCTCGGGTGAAGCCTCCGGCATAGCCGCTATTCATTCCTTTTATAATAAATTTGGGTGGTGGCAAGATAAGTAAATTCTGCGCCTTAGGTCGAGTTGGATTTCCCCCCAAGCTACCCCCCGTCGCCGTAGGGGCGGTTTCCCATTAAAGCTCGGTCTACCTTGTTGCCAAAAATAGTACTCGATTGCCACTCAGTACACACTTTAATCCCTATCTTACAGCCACAGCCTAGGAGTTTTCCTCAGCAGATCGCGCGGTCCTTAGCCTCTTTTGCAGAAGCGGTTTCAAGAAGCGATAACAAAACATGTCCGGCCGGGACAGATCTTGCCTGATCCTCTATTCGCACACCCCCACGCAAGGCAGGCTACTCTGCACACAGCGCCATAACGGCCCGCTTTGCAGGTTGCACCCCACCCCGTAGAAAGTACATTGGCAAATGTCGCCGTCTGCCTCTCCACGAAAGCAGGTCTCCGTGGCAGAAGGGTCGACACTCCCATGCCATTGGGAGTTGCCCTTAAGCCTACCTTCCAGCACTCACCCCAAGCTGGGCGCAAGCAGCAAGCACAAGAAGTTTCATCGATATGCCCTTTAACGGATTTTTAGGCCCGCTTTCAGTGACCACCGTGTCTGACTAGGATACTGCACCACCACTGTAATTATAACAAACAAAATTATATTATGCAATGCTTTTTGGTAAATTTCTGTATTTTTTTTCAAATAGTTAATTTTCAATTCACAGTTTATTCGCATTTTAAAACGCTAAACTCCGTATATTATTACGACAATTCACATTCTTGTATTATCTGTATTGTAAAATAATTTGCATATTATCTAATATTTATACAATATTTCCCCTTTTACGACTTCTTTTTATCGACAGTGAAAATATTGAAATTTTTAAAATTCGCAATGTTCATTTCTTGTACATAATTTTATTCGCATAGTAATCATGTTTACATAATGAGTATTCATTATATTGATTAGTCGACTATAACTAAATATACTAAAAGGCACATATTGCTTAAAAACAGCAATATGCGCCTTTTTTGAAACAATATTCTATTGCCTTAACTAAAAAACTACTTAGAAAGTTTGTTTACTATTTCGCTACCTATTCTATCGAGCGGAAGTTGTTTTGCAACGGCTCCAAGCTTAAATGCTTCCATCGGCATGCCGTACACAATAGAACTTTCCTTGTCTTGCCCTATTGTATAAGCGCCCTTATTTCGCATATTGAGAAGTCCCTTAGCACCGTCGTACCCCATGCCTGTAAGGATAACACCGAGTGCCTTACTCCCGACAACATCGGCTACCGAGTTAAACAAAACATCTACCGAAGGGCAATGTCCGCTAACACGCTCCCCCGGAGCACTCTTGATATAGTAGCCTAAAGCATCTTTTTTTACATGCATATGACTGTCCCCTGCCGCCAAAATAATGCGGCCTTGTTCGATCCTGTCCCCATCCTTGGCCTCTATGACCTCCATTTTACATACGAGGTTTAGCCTATTAGCATAAAGAGAAGTAAATATCGGCGGCATATGCTGAACAATTACAACACCCACCATTTCTTTTGGAAAGTGCTTTACAACTTCTATAATGGCCTCAGTCCCGCCCGTCGATGCGCCAATTGCAACAACTCTATCATTTTGGAAAATAGTTTCTTCGCTCTTCGCTTCGAGATTTTTCAAATCCATGCTTTTAACTTGAGCTGTATTCTTAGCGACAATTTCGGACAAACTTTCACTTTTCGGCTTACTTTTTTCCACAATAAGTGCTTGCAGTTTGGCGAAAAATGTATTTGCAGTTTCTTGGTCTTCGTCTGTCGGCTTTTGCACAAATGCAAATTCTCCCGCAAAAGGCACTTTGCGTGCCTTTTGCGAGAGTTTACCAATACCGATAATTGCTATTTTACAATTTGTTTTATTAAACAACTCGTCAAAATTCAACAATTGCATATCGAAGTTAACTATCAGTGCATCAACTTTAAGCTCATTCATTTGCTTTATTGCTTCGGCTCCGCTTGCAACACTGCCTACCACCTGTACACAATCGCACTTACTTAAACCAATTCTAATTCTCGAGCGAAAAATAAGCGAGTCGTCGAGTATCAATACTCGAACAGCCATTTATTCAATCCCCCAACTATACATTCTTTTGATATGTTGCAGGCCTTATGTAGGTATATCTGATAAGTTCTCTCTTTATTGTCTCGGAGTGACCTATCATCAAATATCCACCGGGTGCAGTTGCATCGTAGAACTTGTCCACGACCTTATGAGTTGTGTCGCTGTCCCAATATATCATAACATTGCGGCAGAAAATTATATCAAAGGGCTTCTTAACAACAAATGGTTCCATTAAGTTACCCGTTTTAAATATAACTTCGTTTCTAATCATTTCGCAAACTTGGTATCTCCCATCTGGAAGTCTCGTAAAATACTTCTTGCGCCATTCTTCGGGTAGCTGCATTAGATTGTCCGACGAGTATATTCCAAGTTTAGCCTTGTTTAAGACATCCATAGATATATCGCTGGCCAAAATTCTCGTGTCCCACTGGGCTTTACGAGGGCCGAAGTACTCATGCATTGTCATGGCTATATTGTATGCCTCTTGACCTGAAGAACATCCCGCACTCCAAATGCGCAACTCTCTTTGCCTTGTCTTTTCAAGTTTGGGCAAGGCTACATTTAACAAAAAGTCGAAATGCTCGTTCTCTCTGCCAAAATAAGAGTGATTTGTCGTAATCTTGTTAAGAAAAACAGTTAGCTCATCACCCGACGAATCGCTCTTAATGAGCTGAAGGTACTGACCAAAGTTTGTAAAGTTCTTTTCCCTCAAAGTAAAAGATAGGCGACCTTCAACAAGCTGTCTTTTTTTCGACAGGTCTATACCGTATTTCTTATGTACAAAACTTACAAGCTCGGAAAATTCAGCATCGGTTATCTTAACGACTATCTGATTTGCACCTTGGTTTAAATTATTCATTGAGCATATCGAGGTCGTCTTGGAAGAACTTTTCAAAATCTATATTCAAGACTACTCTGCCCCCTATCTCTGTAACGGAAGATAAGAACTGCATGTGCATTAAATTAGCTTTTGGCGGACGTGTGGAACTATTCTTGTCGAGCGTTATAACTTCGAGCACGTTGTCGACAATAAGTCCCACTTGAACACCTTCGATGTCGAGCACTATAATACAAGTCTTATCATCATACGGGCGCTCCTCCATGTTTAGCTTAAGTCGCACATCAAGTATCGGCACAACTTTACCTCTAAGGTTTATTATGCCTTTTATATAATGCGCAACTCTGGGGAGCTTTGTTATTGTTTGAATGTTGATTATTTCTATTACAAGTGATAAAACAGCGCCATATGTCGAGTCGCCTATGTTAAACAGCAGGCAACGTCCGCTAAGCTCGTCTGTTTCCTGAATTGCTACGTTGTTGTTTTCCATATGCTTCTCCTATTCGTTTAGTAGACTATTTGTGTCCAAAATTAAGCTAATGCTACCGTCGCCAAGTATGCTACAACCCGATAGCCCAAGACCTTTAAGGTTGTATTTGTTAAAGAATGCCGGGAAGGGCTTAACAACGACTTGATATTCTCCAAGCAGCTCGTCTGCATATAGGCAAGCGCTTGAACTGCCCGTTTCGACCTGTATCATAATTCCGCTTGTAACATCGTCGTTAACCTCTTCTATTGCAAACAAATCATGCAGTCTGTGCACAGGCAGACACTCGCCTCTAAGCATTATCATCTCCGACCCGTCTGTGTTGTGGATTATCTGCGACTTGTCTGACAGCTTAAAGGACTGTTTTATCGATGTTATAGGCAGTGTAAAGACAGTGCCTCCAACCTTTAGGTTCATACCTTCTACAATGGCAAGTGTTAGAGGGATTTTCATTGTAAATGTAGTGCCTACATCAAGCTTACTTGCTATCGACAAACTGCCGCCTACCTGCTCGATATTTCTTCTAACTACGTCCATTCCAACACCACGACCGGAATACTCTGTAACCGCTTGATTTGTCGAAAAACCGGCAACCATTATAAGGCCTAAGATTTCTCTTTCGGTGTATTCGCTTTCAGGCTTTGTAAGTATGCCGTTTTTCTTTGCCTTTGCCATAAGTGCTTCTGTATTAAGTCCCTTGCCGTCGTCCGCTACATCTATAAATATTTCTCCGCCAATGTTGCGTGCGGCAAGCGTTATCGTGCCTTGCTCTTGCTTACCTTTGGCTATTCTGTCCTCGGGCATTTCTATTGCATGATCCATTGCATTTCTAATCATGTGCATAAATGGGTCTGCAATGGCATCGTTTATAGTTTTGTCTATCTCTGTATCGCCGCCCTCAGTTTTAAGAACAACCTTCTTTTCAAGCTTTTTGCTCATGTCTCTAACAATTCTGTCCATCTTGTTAAATGTACTCTGCAAGGGCACCATACGAATGGACATAACGACATCTTGAAGCTCGTCTGTAAGCTTTCTAAGCTCTCTAATAGACTTGTTGAAGTTGTCAAGACGAAGTCCTGTTAAATCGGGATTTCTGGCAACCATAGACTCTGCCGTTACAATTTCTCCAACTATATCCATAAGCTGATCAAGCTTTGTTTGATTTACACTTATAAGGCTCTGCTTAGTGGCCGGCGGCGCAGCTTGCTTTACAGCGGCAGCAGGAGCGGTCGGTTTTGGTGTTTCCTCGGTTTTAACCTCTGCTGCTTGTTGTGGCACTTCCTCTACTTCTTCCTCATCTTTTACAGGTTCGATGCTCTCTACGAGCTCGTACGACTTGATGTTAAGTGCAGACTCGATGCCTTTAAATACATCGTCTATGCAACTTGTTTTACATATAACAACAATTCCGTTTTTAATTATTTCGTCGCAAAGAGATGGATCGTTCTCGGGATTTTGCGGATGAGAATCTATCTCTTCGCAATACTCAAGTAGCTGGGTCATTAGCATAAAGGCTCTCATATGCTCCATTTGGCAACCGTCTTCAAAATACACTCTGATTTTAAATACATCGTCGCCTTGGATATGCGTAACAATATCGACTGCCTCTTCCGTCTTGACCTCTACCGTGTCGGTAGACTTGCCATTTAGAATGTCAGCCTGACCATGTAGCTTGTCTATAAGCTCTGACGCATCTCCCGCTTGAAATTCTCCGCCGCTGCTAATCTTTTGCACCTCGACCTTTAGGAAGTCTGAAGCTTCGAGAACAAGATCAAAAAGTGTGTCGAAGACCACTTCGAGTTTGTCGGGAAATTCTCGAATTATGTAGAAAACATCTTCAACGGCATGGGCAAGTTCCGATATCCCCTCAAACCCCATCATTGCGGCACTTCCCTTGATGGTATGGGTCAATCTGAAAATCAGATTGATGTTCTCCACACTGATTCCGTGAGCACGCTCCGATTCGAGCATTATTTCGTCTAGTTCTTCAAGTTCCGAGTCCGTTTCATGTATGAATGTCTCGAGCATACTTTGCATTGCAGGATCTATAAAGCTCATCTTTCCACCTCTCTCGTTTTAAGCTATTTTCTTGTAAATTTCATCTTACACATATAATTATCTCACATTTTGCGTAAATTTCAAGTGCAATATTATAGATTTTGTAAATTTTCTGAAAAACTTTCTTGTTTTTTTGCTCAAAATGAAGTATAAATAAAGTATAGGGTGTTTTTTCCCCTAATTATTTGTTTTACGGAGGTGTTAGCGGTTTGCCGGATATTTTAAAAGTAACCACCCCTCTTGTCAATAAAAACCAACCTGTTACACCAAAAGTCCCAACCGAACTTGTCTCTCCTTTTAATTTACAGGAGTCGAGCAAGGTAATACAAACCCACAATCAAAGCGAGATTTTAAAGCAAAATACAAGCATGTGGGGCGATGGCGATGCGCCTGCTTTACTGCTTAATTTACTAAAAGACCCTGCCGTTGCTGTTTCTTATCTAAAGAACATCATGCTTTTAGAGGAAATATTCAAGCTCCTTCCCGCAAACAACAAGACGGTAACACAGGAAATACAACAACTTTTCGGCGGCCTTATGATGGAGTCGAGCGAGATCGTGCCCGAAATGCAGAGGCAGGAGAGCGCCTCGACGATATTTAAGGGCGAGCTTTTTGATGTTTTAAGGTATATTTCCAAGGAAAATCAAGGTCAGGCGCAGGTGCAATATGCAATTGCAAATCTATTAAAGGCTGTAAACAACCACTTTGCTAAAAAGGATATATTAGACGCCGTTGCCAACAATCTCGCTTTTTTAAAGGACGGAGTGCATTCGAGCAAATCTTTAACCTCGCTCATCGATGGGCTAATTGCCAGATACCGCTCCCCCGGCGCAGGCGGCGAAATAATAAACTTAAAGACCGACACTCAGGCATTGTTTGGGCAGATTGAAGACAGTCTTCTCTTTTCGCCAAAACTTTCTAAGGTCTTATCCATTATAACGCATAATTTGTCAAGATACAACGATAACGACACATTTTTCGGAGAATCTGTCTACCGATTAAGGCAAATGCTGTCGGGCGACGTTAGAGAGGCATTTTCTGCCGCTGTCGATCGTTTTTACTCGGGACTTCGCTCGGGCGATTTGGAAGCGCAGATGCAGCGTGCTGTTATGGACCAAAACTCCAAGGTTATGGAGTCTTTAACCTCTCTTGTGTCGCACCAGTCTGGCACAGAGCCCATGAGCGCATCGGAAGCTGCTAAGATTGAAAATATTCTTCACAGTCTCCTATCTTCTCCATGCAACTTCACGCCGCTACTGCATTTTATAATCCCTGCTACCCACGGCGAAACACAGGCCTTTGCCGAAATTTGGATAAACCCCGAAAGCGACGAGAAGGACATGCAAAACGGTGCAACCGAGGGTATTCATTTCCTTATGGTTATGGATGTTGAAGGCTCGGGACGATTTGAGGCAGAGCTCTTTGCACATGGGCAAACTCTCGACCTTGCTTTGTTTATACCTCCGCCACTGCTCGAAGGATTTTCTTCGTTACCACAGAAAATTTCAAGGGTAATGAACAGTACTTCTTATAAACTCGGCAAGGTTTCTATGGAACCTATGCTAAACTCGAGATCCCTAATGGAGGTCTTTAAATCATTACCTTACAGGAGGGTTGGAATAGATGTCAAAATCTGATAAGGCGGTAGCCTTAAAATACAACTTAGAGCAGGATTTAGCCCCTGTTGTAGTAGCGTCGGGATACGGACATATTGCCGAGAAAATAATAGACATAGCCGAAAACAGGGGAATACCGGTCTATCGAGACGACAGCGCATCTTCCATGCTCTGTATGCTCGATGTAGGCCGTACAATTCCACCCGAGCTATACGAAGCGGTCGCCGCTATATACTGCCAAATTCTCGAAGTGGCGGGCGAGCTTAAATCGGGCGGAATGCATCCACCCTCGGTAGAATAATGGCCTCCCCGAGCGAGCGCAGAGCTCGCAGAGATAGGGAGAGTGCAAATTACAGTTATCGCATGAAAAGAGTGACTGGCGGTACATTTATGATTGTTGCAGCCCTTGTTTTAACTGTAAATTTATTTTCAACCCTCGCCCCGAGGGTAATTCCGAATACAGAATATCAACTCATGATAGTAAGCCCATCAAGCCCCTTAGACGAGAATTATACCCCTTCACTCATCGATGTGGGCGGCTCTATTCAAGTAGATGCTCGCATACTGCCCGACCTGTCGGCAATGCTCGAAGCGGCAACGGCAGACGGCGTCGGCATTGTGCTACGCTCGGGATATAGGAGTTCTGACCATCATAGACTTATATATGAAAACGAGATAAACGGCCTTATGGCAGAGGACGGGTTAACTCGTGACGAGGCAATGGCAGAGGTGTCAAGCTATATGCACTCATACGGCTTTAGCGAGCGGCAAACAGGTCTTGTTGTCGAGCTCATTGTCGATGATAACTATGCGTGGCTCACCGAAAATGCGGCTACATACGGTTTTATCTTGCGCTATCCCGAAGGAAAAAAGGCCTATACCGGCTTAGAACACAACGAGGCTTTATACAGATATGTCGGCACAGAACATGCCGCTAATATTAATTCTTCTAAACTTTCCTTGGAAGAATATGTGCAAAGTATTGAGGAATAGATAAATTGTGGTATAATAATTAGATAGACGTTTGTTTGAAAGGGGGTATTATTCTTGAGCGAGCATAACGAGAATAATATATTTGCTCTTGATATAGGCACAAGGAGCGTTATAGGAATAGTCGGACGGCAAGAGGGCGACATTTTTAATGTACTTGCAACCGAAAGAGAAGAATACTCGACAAGGGCAGTTGTAGACGGTCAGATTGAAGATATACTTCAAACGGCAAGAGTTGCAGGAGTGGTAAAGTCGAGGCTTGAAGAAAAGCTCGGTCAGGCGCTTACACATGTACACATTGCGGCGGCAGGACGAATACTCCGCACAGTTACCGCCACAAGCACTCTTACAGTGCCCGACGGGCCTATCGACACAGTTTTTGTGTCGGAGCTAACTCAATCGGCACTTAGAAATGCCTTTGAGGAGCTATCAGTCAAAGACAAAGGACACACATTTTTATGTGTTGGACATACTGTTAAGAAATATACATTAGATGGCTACGATCTATCGACTATACTGGAACACAAAGGAAACGAAGCCAAGATCGACCTTATTGCCACCTTCCTTCCAAAAGAGGTCGTCGAGAGCTTATATGCCACCATGTCCAAGATAGACCTAACGGTATCGGGCATGACGCTCGAGCCGATAGCCGCAATGAATGCAATAATCCCCGACGACATACGCAAGCTAAACTTAGCGCTGTGCGACATAGGAGCAGGCACTTCCGACATTGCAATATGCAAAGATGGCAGCGTGGTCTCCTACACAATGGCGACAGTCGCAGGCGACGAGGTTACAGAGGCCGTTATGCAGTCCTGCCTTGTAGACTTCGTAACAGGCGAGCAGATAAAATGGCGCCTTGCCGAGTCGCTCGAAGGGGACGTTACTTATATAAATATACTCGGTTTCGAAGAAACGCACAGTGCCGCTGAACTCTATTCGAGAATAAACGGCACGATAGAAGAACTTGCAAAAGAGATAAGCCAAAGCATATTAGAGGACAACTCAGGCCAGCCTGCCGCTGTATTTCTCGTGGGCGGCGGAAGTAAAACCCCCACACTTAGAGAGCTTGTCGCCGAGACAATGGGACTCGATTTAAATCGTGTCGCCGTCGGTAGCAATGTTCATATAAAGCGCATGGCAAAGTCGGACGAGGACATATTCGGCCCCGAATACGCAACCCCTTTGGGAATTGCCCTAACGGCAATAAAAAATGCGTGGGGGGACAGTTTTTCGATAGAGATAAACGGCAAAAAACAGCACCTTATGAACAGTTTCGACAGCTCTGTACTGGGGGTGCTCCAAATGGCAGGTTATAAATACAGCCAGCTTATAGCAAGGGCAGGCACTTCGATATACTACGAGCTCGACGGACAAAACCGCATAGCTCGAGGTGGACTGCCGACACCGAGCGAGATACTACTAAACGGCGCTATCGCCTCTCTTTCGCAGGCCGTAAAGGTCGGCGATGTGCTGACAGTAAAAACAGCGCAAAACGGCGAGGATGCCGCATTGACACTGCGACAGGCAGTCGCACATATGGAGGATCGCACATCAAGACGCTTTAAGGTAAACGGGAAGCCTGCTACACTTCAATATAACATATCGTCAGGCGATGTAATAGAAAGCGAGATAAAAAAGGGCAAAGAGGACTCTCCCTCCACCAAGCGTAGCGCAAAGCAAGATACAAAACCAAAAAAAGCCCCAAGGACGAGAGCGCAAAAAGCGCCTAACCCGATAACGCCCCCCCCGATGGTAGAGAGCATAGTCCCACCTACCCCCGAATACATACCACCGTCACCCGAGCCCGAGTATATGCCGCTCCCCCACAAGCAGCCGGCACTGCCGACACAGCCTACACTCGAGCCCGACTATATATTAACCGATCAAGGCACACTCGAGCCTTTAGATGAAATCGAACTTCTAAACTCGGATGTCCCACTCGTGCCGGCAGACTCGGCACTTTCCCCCATCGCAGAGGAGGCCGCTCCGCCAAAGGTCGGCATAACGGTTAACTTAAACGGCAACCTACTCACGCTACCTTATATGGAGGCATATCATTTCCTCGACCTGCTCCCCTATTCGGGCATAGACGAAGCAGAGCCAAAGGATTTTGTCGTTCAACTTATTAACGGCAGTACAGCCGCCTATCTCGACGAGATAAAGCATGGTGACATTGCGGAAATATACTGGGAAGATAACTAAACCCTTGCCGACGGCAAACTAATTAAAAGGAGTGCATTATGGAAACCTACATAGTAAGACAACCCATACTAAGAGCCGACAAAGAGGTCGTTGCCTACGAGCTTGTTTACAGGCATGATGCAAGCAGCCTGTTTAACGACAAGGACTATTCGAGCGCCAACGCAATTATTGAATTTTTCTCCGATATGGATGCAGACAGCTTTGTATCCTCCAAGGACGTTTATCTAACATTCACTCCAAATCTGCTCTTGCGAGACATTCCAAAGCTCTTCGACCCAAAACGACTTGTTATGCAGGTCGAAGAGACCGTTCTTATGCACCCCGACGCAAGGGATGCCCTTGTAAAATATCGTGAAATGGGCTATCGCACTGCGCTTATCGGCTTTGTTTACTCCAAGAAAATTCTCGATTTGCTTTACTTGATCGACATGATAAAGCTCGATTTTTCAGAGCCAAATCTAAACGAATACACAGGGCTAATCGGTGTTGCGCACGGGCTTGGCAAAGAGGTTATTGCCTACAACGTGAACAACCCCGCACTGCTGCAAATTGCATTTGAAATTGGCATAGACCGTATGCAGGGCTCAGGCGTTGCCGAGATGGTGCGCACCGAGATAAAAAAGGCCGACCACCTCGAGTCTAACTTCCTTCGCCTGCTCGCCGCCATTACAAAGGCAGAGCCTGATTTTGACGAAATTGCAAAGATTATATCGCTCGACGTTACACTAACATTCTCCCTAATGCGCATTGTTAACTCGGCATACTTCGGACTTAAAAACCGTGTTAACGACGTAACGCAGGCCCTTACCATGATAGGGCTTACACAGCTAAAGCAGTGGGTATATCTTATGAGCTTTGCCAACAAGGGCAGTGTGTCGGACGAGCTTATCAAGACCTCCTTCCAAAGGGGTACACTTTGCGAAGAACTTGCCAAGAACTCCAAAAACTTCCCTCTCAATGCATCGGAGGCATACCTGCTCGGCATGTTCTCGACACTCGATGTACTGCTTGAGGTTAACATGGCCTCTGCCATCGAAAAACTTCCGCTCTCCGACGAGCTCAAGGCAGGCCTCCTCGGTGAGCCCTCCGCCGCCTTTACAATGCTTTGCCTATGCTATGCCTACGAAAAGGGCGACTGGAGCGAACTCGGCCAAATCGCCCACATGCTCGGAATCCCCCTTGACGTGGTCGGCGACAGCTACATTAAGTCAATCCGCACGGTTGGAGAAGTTTGGAAAACATTGATGCGGTAGCTTTATTTAAGTAATAAGTAATAGTGAATAAGTAATAACTATTGTGAAAAACCGCCTTCGGGCGGTTTTTTTATTATATTCAAATAAAAGTTGCCACAGGCAACTTTTTACCATACTTCTTACTTCTTCACTATTACTTATTACCTAATATCCCCTCCCCAAAAAGCGTAGAACAAAAAAAATTAAAAAAACTTCAAATCCCCTCTTTACTTTTTCCTAAACCATGGAATAACACTATTGAGGGTTTTACATGGTACCGAAATCCTCAGGCGCTCGATTAGCGGCCGCTTTGGGAGTGCCACAAAATTAAACGGGGCGAAAATGGAATTTCCCCCTAATATAACATGGAGGTATATATCATGGGTATGGTCGTAAGAACCAATTCTATGGCAAACAATGCATTCCGTCAGCTCGGAATGAACAACTCGGCGGTTTCCAAGAGCTTAGAAAAGCTATCTTCGGGCTTCCGCATCAACCGCGCAGGCGACGACGCTGCAGGTCTTGCTATTTCGGAAAAAATGAAGGCTCAAATCAAGGGTCTTGAGCAGGCATCGACAAACTCGCAGGATGGTATTTCTCTAATCCAAACTGCTGAAGGTGCAACAACAGAAATCCACAACATGCTTAACCGTATGGTAGAGCTTGCAACAAAGTCGGCTAACGGCACAATCCAAGACGAAGTTGACCGTGAAGCTATCCAAGCAGAGGTTGACGCTCTTAATGGAGAAATAACACGTATTGCACAGTCCACAACATTTAATGGCATCAACCTACTTGATGGTTCTCTTGTAGATGATACTGTTGCTCAGATCACTGGTCTAACTGGAACAGCTGGCACAATAACGCTACCTGGTGCAGGTGATGTTCAAGCTGACAATACAATTCTTGGTGAAGCAGCGACTACTGCAACAAAGACATCGTTCAGCGTTGACCTTAGCCGTGTATCTACTACTACTACTGGTACTACTGCCGGCTCTTTCACTCTAACTGTAGGTGGGCAAGCTATTCAAGTAGCTACTGCTACAGCCGCTGACGCAACTTCTACTATTACCGAAGATGGTGCGGCACTCGCTACTAAAATCTTCAACTTGATTGACGGCACTGGCGTAGGTGGTACTCCTACTGCAGGTCAACTCGATATTAGTGGTGTAGCATATTCGGCTACTCTGTCTGGTTCTACTTTAACATTCACAATGGTTGCTGATCCGACTGATGCTGCTGATCTTCCTGGCAATTTAGTGATTTCTGCTACAAGTGCTGGTACAGCAGCAGATGGCACTATAAACTTGGGTGCAATTAATGTTACTGAGGGTTCCATTGCATCTACAGGCACTCCTGCATACACAGAGTTCACTCTTACGGCTGCACAAGTCGTTGATGGCGGCGCTTTGACAATCGGCAACGAAACTTATGTCTTCTCACTTGGTGAAGATAGCATCGCTGATGATGTCATTGCAGAATTGGGTGGCGGTGCAGGTGTATCTAATATTAAAAAGGTTGACTTAACTGACCTTCCGACTCTATCTTCTGGTCAACTTGATGCTGGAGATTTGACAACAGCGTTAAGCAGACTAACCAATGTAGCTAAAGACAATGCTGTTTTCACGGTCGGCCACAAGGGTGCAGAAACAACACTTCACCAAAAAGCTGGCTCATCTGTTGATTTAACAACAATGGAAAACTTCCAAGCAGCTGTTTCGCTTACAACGTACGCTTTAGAAACTTCTGGCGGAACTGGCGCAAACAATGGTCTAACTCTACAAATCGGTGATACTGCTGATCCATTCAACAAAATCACTGTTTCTGTCGATGACCTTTCTGCTGCTGGCCTTGGCCTTGATGGTTTGAGTGTTTCTAACCTTGAAGATTCTGCTTTAGCCATTGATACAGTTAAGACAGCTATCAACCAGGTTTCGACAAACAGAGCTAACCTTGGTGCACTTCAAAACCGCCTTGAGTACACAATCAACAACCTTGACACAACTGCTGAGAACATGACTGCTGCTAACAGCCGTATTCGTGACACAGACATGGCCAAGGAAATGATGCAGTACACACAGATGAACGTTCTAACACAGGCTGCACAGGCTATGCTTGCACAGGCAAACCAACAGCCACAGGCAATCCTACAACTTCTTCAGTAAGAATCAGTCTTACTTTTATAAAAAAACCGCCCGACGGGGCGGTTTTTTTATTCCCGAGTAAAATAAAAATTGCCCAAAGGCAATTTTTCACCACAACTATTCACTCTTCACTATTCACTATTCACTCTCCACTATTCACTCTTCACTTTTCTCTCTCCACTTCTATTTCCGCAAGCTTTTAGGCAATTTTTTTAATTTCTCTATTGTCTCACCATAAAAATTATAGTATAATGGTTATATATGCGTGTAAGAAGGGGGATCACCTGTCGTGCTTGAGAATTTGGGGAAATATGTCGGTGCATCTTGCGAGATTAGGACGATGGCAAACGATCTATTGCAGAGGTGCAAAATTAAACAGGTTAGGTGGGAAAAGGACACCCCCACCCTTGTTTTGGTACATGCAACGGGGGGCGATCTGTCGGTTTTGCGACTTGGTACGCCTATAAAGCTATCACTTAGAGCGCCCAGTCTGCCGGCTGCGGTAATTGGCGGTCAGGTATTTATTGCAAACAGGGATTTTTGGCATGTAATGCATTTGGAGGAGTTTGCAAGTTTCGAGCGTAGGCGATTTTTTAGAATAAACTGTTCGGGCGAAGGCACAGCAGTTAAGTTATCCGACGGGGTAGATGCAAAGCCTATGTCGGTTTCGCTTGTCGACATTAGTTTATCGGGCATTCGTTTTGCAACGGAGGAGGTCTTTGAAATGGAAGAACGATTGTTTTTGGCATTTCAACTGGGCAACGACCCCTTCCCCTACGAGCTCGATGTTATTGTTAAAAAGATAATCGAGGGCACAAACAGGGGCAATCACTATGGGTGCGATTACCTCGAGATGAAGGAGTCGGACAGCGACAGGCTGTGCAAGGTGATATTTGATCTTGAAAGAGAGGCGCAGAAAAAGCGCACCGGTATGTAGCGGTAAATTCCGCTTATAGCTTTTGGGAGGAATAACGCATGAAGGATGGCGAGGACAAAAGAGTTGCAGAGGGCGAGCAGTCGCCGACAGTCAGCAAGAAACATGCATTTTCTAAGGAACAGCTCGATTTTGTGGGAGCGGCAAGGGAAGAAGCGAGGGCGCACCGTAACGCAGCCATTTATAATGAGGACGGCACAGAGCGAGAAGAAGTTCTCGACAGCGATGGAAAATTTATAGTCGGTATGCCCAAAGACGAGATGGTCGCTTGGGGCTACCTAATCCCACCCACGGGCGAAGGCGCACTGCCAACGCTCGATCATGTCATGGCGCAAATTTCGGGTAAGGGAATTAATCACGGCTTGATAGACATGGCGGAGCTCTGGGAAAATCCCCCACTTAGTAAGCTAATTATTATTGCCGAGGGCGATTATGCGGTAAATGGAATCGACGGCACTGTCGAGGATTTATTCGAGCGAGAGCGCAAGATGCACCTTAAGACAAATTCCGACAACACGATAGATTTTAAGCAACTCGGCCTACTCCAACAGGTAGCCGAGGGTGAAGTTATCTGCCGTATGACCTACCCTACCCCACCTCAAGACGGTATGACGGTCAGGGGGAAAGAGTTAAAGGGAACGCCCGGAAAGATGCCTAAAATCCCCCGTGGCAAACTTGTCGGCATTACAGAAGACGAGTCTGCCCTTATAGCGGAATGTGGCGGTCAGGTGCGCTTTATCGGGGATAGTTTTCATGTCGAGCAGGTCCTTACAATAAACGGCAATGTCGACAATGCGTGCGGTAATCTTGATGTTATCGGCAATCTTGTTGTAACGGGAAATTTGCTGTCGGGCTTTTCGGTTAAGGCTACCAAGGATATTAAGATAAGCGGCCTTGCCGAGGGTGCTAATATAGAGGCAGGCGGCAATGTTACAATAGGCCTTGGCATGAATGGCGGTTATAAGGGCACTATTAAGGCCGGCGGAAATGTTGTTTCTAAGTTTTTGGAAAATTGCACGGTCGAGTCTAAGGCAAATATCATTGCCGAGAGCATTGTAAACTGCACCGCCTCTGCCGACGACAGCGTTATTGTTAGCAAGGGTCACGGTGTTATTATCGGCGGTGTTATTACTGCCATGAATATAATCGAGGCAAAGAGCATCGGCAACGAGCTAAATCGTGCTACCGAGCTTGTTATTGGCTCATCGCCCGAGATTTTATCCGAAATCGACCGCTTGACAAAGGAGACAAAGGCTCTCGAGAACAATATAGACGAGAACGAAAAGAGCATTGTTTATCTGAATAGCATCGAGGATTTACCCGAGCAACGTCAGAAGCTTATAAATGATCTGCAACTTAAACTCAAGGTTGATAAGATGCAACATGCGCAGAAGAATAAAAAACTGTCGGTTTTGATCGAGCAGAGGGATAATGCCGATTGTCAGATTTTAGTAGGCACTGCTTATCCTTCGACCAGCATTAAAATAGGTGCTGTGCGCATGATTTTACAGCGGACGGAGCACAAGTGTCGAATTTATCTAGGCGAAGACGGTATTAGAATCGGTATTTTATAGGTTTTGTTTTTATACTCGAAGGTGATAGGTCTTAACCAAGCACTACTCGGCAAGGCTTGATTTGTTTGCACTGTGTTATAGTTACATATATTAAAAGGCGACCGTGCGGCCGCCTTTTTTTGTTTGCATTGTTTAGTTTTTTATAGTGATAATAGCCTACATTCCCAAAAAGTCGAGCACATAGCCAACATGTATTGCCACGCCCATTGGTAGCGAGGCTTCGTCTAGGTCGAATTTGCCGTTGTGACTGGGGTGGATTATGCCTAAGTCTTGATTACGTGCCCCGACAAAGGCAAAAGCGGCGGGGATTTTTTCGCTGTAATAGGCAAAATCTTCGCTGCCCATTCTTGGCGGTTGATCGTCAAAGCATTGGTCGCCAAAGAGGGAGGATATGACCTTAACAGCTCTCTTTGTCGGCTCAGGGTGGTTTTTGCAAGGAGCGGTTTCGTTTATTGTCTCAAACTCGCATGTCGCCCTGTACGTCTCGCAAGTCGTTGCCGCTATACGCTTTATCGAGTCCATTACCTGAGCTCTTATCTCAGGATTGAAGTTTCTAACTGTCAAATCCATATAGCCGTCACCTGCTATTATGTTGGAGCGTGTGCCTGCGTGAAATTGCCCAACCGTTACGACAGAAGATTCTGCCGCCGCCACTTCACGTGCTACGATCGACTGCAAATTTAAAACAAGTGCAGCACCGACCAAAACGGCATCTATCCCGTTTTCAGGGCGAGCGCCGTGGCTTGATTTGCCTGTGATTTTTATCCTAAGTCCATCAGACGAGGCAAGGCGGTAGCCCTCCTTTATATCGAAATACCCAATATCGACATTGCTTGCAATGTGCATACCGAATATCTCCTCTACCCCATCAAGTGCGCCTGCCTCAATCATGATAGCAGCGCCCTTTAGCTGTTCTTCGGCCGGTTGGAATATAATTCGCACATTGCCGCATAGGCTCTCTTTAATGCTATTTAGCACCTTTACCGCACCAAGAAGCATTGCTGTGTGTGCATCGTGACCGCAGGCATGCATCATGCCTTGATTTTTCGAAGCAAAAGGAAGCCCTGTTACCTCTGTTATCTCGAGCGCATCGTGGTCGCTCCTAAGTGCCACACATCGCCCCTCTTTACCGCCCTTTATGTCGGCAATAACGCCTATGTCGTTAACGGTGCGATGAGGTACTCCCATACTGTCAAGCTCTGCCGCTATCATCTTGCATGTTTCAAACTCGCTTAGGGAGGGCTCGGGGCACATGTGGAATTTTCTTCTCATGTCTGTTACATATTCTTTTTGCTCGTTTGCAAGTTTCAAAATGTCAATCATTTTTTACCTCCAAATAAGGGCAACCCTATATCGGGTTATCCTATTAATTCTTAGCCCTTTAGCGCTTTTAGTGCATATGTAACATATAGAGCTGTTCCGCCCTCCATGCAATCCTCATCTATGTCGAATAGCTCGTGATGGTGAGGCACATAGTCGCCCTCTTTCTTTGCGCCGAGGAATGCCATAGCAGCAGGGATTTTTTCGCTGTAATATGCAAAGTCCTCGCTGCCTGTTTGTTTTTCTTTAACTACAAGGCAATCGTTGCCGTAGACCTCGACAGCGGCCGCTCTTGCTATTTCTGTTGGGCCGTCGTGGTTAATAGTTGGAGGTGTTCCGAAGGAAGGAATTAGCTCTACCGTGCCACGTAGGCCTTCGGCTGTGCTTTGAGCCACTCTCCAAATGGCATCCTTTAGCTTTTGACGCACTTCAGGAGTAAATGCACGTACCGAGAAGTGTAGCTCTCCCTTGTTTGCTATAATGTTGCCTCTTGTGCCTGCCTCCATTTTACCGATAGATACAACAGCAGGATCGAGCGGGCTTATCTCTCTTGCAACAACAGTTTGCATGTTCATTACTATTGCCGCAGTTATTACAACAGCATCTATGCACTGATCGGGGCGTGCGCCGTGGCCGCTAACACCGTTTACCTTTATAACAAAGGAGTCTGCCGATGCCATTCTTGGGCCAAATGCACAATCTATATTACCAACAGGGGTATCGGACATTACATGTATACCGAAAATGCTATCTACTCCGTCAAGGCAGCCTGCTGCAATCATCTTGGGAGCGCCTGCAATGAGCTCCTCGGCAGGTTGGAACACAAGGCGAACCGTGCCTTCAAATTCGTCCTTCATCTCGTTTAACACTTGCGCCGCACCGAGTAGCATTGCACCATGCGCATCATGACCGCATGCGTGCATCTTTCCCGGGATCTTGGAGCAGTATGGAACGTCGTTTTTTTCTTCAATTTCAAGAGCATCTATGTCTCCACGAAGTGCAATAATTTTGCCCTCGCCCTTGCCTTTAATCTCGGCAATAACACCGATGTCCTCAACCGTTTTGTAGGGTATGCCCATTTTATCGAGTTCTTCGCAAATTCTCTTACAGGTCTCAAACTCCTCGAGTGACGACTCTGGGTACATGTGAAAGTGCCTTCTCATGTCGATGACATACTGTTTGTACTTTTTTGATAACTCTTTAATCTTGCTCATATTGCCCTCCTTTAATATAAGTGTGGCAGATCGGGCAAATCACCCGACCTGCCACACATTTAAAACGTATTTGTTGTCTACTCTATATTTTTGTTAATTGTTAACGCAACAGTCGCTCGTTCAAGCGGTGCTTTATTTAAACAACCACTCGTTCATAACGTTCAAGATACACTACCGATATACGCCAACCTGCGCGGTTCTTATTTAAACAACCACTCGTTCATAACGTTCAAGATACACTACCGATATACGTCCACCTGCGTGGTTCTTATTTAAACAACCACTCGTTCATAACGTTCAAGACATACTACCGACATGTGCACACCTGCGTGGTTCTTATTTAAACAACCACTCGTTCATAACGTTCAAAATACACTACCGATATATGCCAACCTGCGTGGTGCTTTATTTAAACAACCACTCGTTCATAACGTTCAAGTATATTTCGTTGTGGGTCATGAATTCTTCAATGTCCATGAACTCGTCTATACCGTGGATGTTGTGGCCCGGTGCATCTTCCAAAGCTGCGCCGAAGGAGACCGCTTTGTTTCCGAGCTTTCTTGCGTATGTGCCGCCGCCCGTCGAGTTTAGTGTTGCCTTTTTGCCTGTCATTTCTTCGTAGATGCGGCTAATCATAGCGATATAGGGGCTGTCGGCAGGAGCCATAAGAGGGGGTGAGTTGCGGCCGAATACAAGCTTGCCGTCTGTGTTGCCCTCGATGCACTTTTCCATTGCACCGAATATCTCCTCGCCGTCCATTGTCGAGGGGTAGCGAATGTCTATCGTGTTGTGACCCTTGTTGTACTTTAGATCGATAATACCGACATTTAGTGTTAGAGGGCCGCTTACGTCCTCTCTCTTAACACCGAACATCGAGCCATCCCAAGTCATGCCGTATTGGTCTACAATAAACTTCATTGCAGAACCTGCACGCTCGCCGAGGTAGCCGTTTAGGAATGCGGCTAGATTGAAAATTGCGTTGTAGCCGTCCCAAGGTTGAGCGGCGTGGCAGGACTTTCCAAGGCCTGTTACAACTATGTCGCCATCCTTTTCCTCTGCCGAAATTGTGTAGGGCTTGTCTTCGTTAAATGTAGCTATTGCCTTTGTAATATCGGCAAAGTCTACGCTCTTGCCGCAAAGTACAGCTATGCACTTGTCGGGAAGAATGTTTGGAGCTCCCGTTGTAAGCATACTCTTTATAACGCAGTTTTTGTCCTCGTCATACTCAACCGTTGCGCCGAGAATGCCCTTTTCCATGTTGTATATCGGATAGGACATGTCGGGTACAAGACCAAATTCGGGGTAGCCCTCTTTTTCTACATAGTAGTCTATATCCTTCATGCCTGTTTCTTCCTGTGTGCCAAGGAATATGCGAACCTTTCTCTTTGGCTCAAGTCCGAGTTCTGAAAGTGCCTTTAGCCCATAAAGCGCACCGACAGCAGGGCTCTTGTTGTCGTTTACACCACGGCCGTATACCTTGCCGTCTCTTATTTCGGGCTCGAAGGGAGGTGAAGTCCAGCCTTCGCCGACAGGAACAACGTCGAGATGGCAAGCGATCAGTAGCATATCACCCTCGCCATATTCAATATATCCACAATAGTTATCGATATTCACAGATTTAAAACCAAGCGCCTTGCCCTTTTCAAGCATAAACTCGAGTGCCCGCTTTGACTCTTTGCCAAAAGGTGCATCGGGCTCTGCCTCGCCTTGAATAGAGGGGATAGCAACAACACCCATAAGTGTGTCTATCATCTCATCTTTGTATTTTGCCGCCATGTTCTTGTAATCCATTTTTTACCTCCCGAATATTGTTGTATATGTTAAACCCCAAAAGGGATTTAAGCCAAAATTATTGTTAAGTGTGATAGATATAATCCTAACCCTAACCAACCCAAGTTACCGTTCCAAAGGGAAGTGCCGACGATCCTTCTTCAAGCGTAAATGGGATTTTGTGCTCCCCTATTCTTACAACTTGATCCATTACCGTTTCAAAATCGTAGCCCTGCAAGGCTAAAAAGCGCTTTGTTATAGCTATCGCATCATCGCTCGCTCCTGCCTCCAACCTGCCCGAAACGAGCACTTCTCCCGACACCGTTACGACAATTTCAACCATGGCATCCGATGTTGCCCGCTCTACAAGTATACTACGCTCGTTTTGCTCTGCAGCAATGGCCACGACCGCTTCAGGTGCCGGGAAAGAGCCGTTATCTCGCTTTGTGGCAAGCAGTGCCTCGTAGTGCGCTTTGTAATCGCCGCCCACATCTATTAGCCCCATTACGACATATGGCAGTGCATCTTGATCGACCTCTTTTGAGGTTAGATAGACCGTCGCCCTCTCTCTCATTGTAGTGGCAATTATATCCTCGTAGCACGATAGTAGCGACAGGCAAAGCCCTGTTAACGCATCGTCCCCTTCAAAGCTACCATCAGCCTTTTGAGCCGTGACAAGAAGGTGTAAGACCCCTTCAACATCATAGTTTACCCCTGCATTTTCAAGCGCTATGGCCGCCCTTACCGTGTCCTCCAAAAACCCAAATGATCCGTCTTGCTGACGTTCCGACAGCATGTCGGCAAGATTTACGCCGCCAAAGCTGTATATATCAAGTCCGCCTGCCGTTAGTAACGAAATATATCCGGCAAGATCGTATGTCGATATTGCTTGATCACTTATGTCAACTATATCGCTGTAAACTTCTTTTGGAATTTCCACCCCTGCCGAAACAAGGGCGAGAGCCGCCTCCCACTCGACAGAGTCGATGTAGTACTCTGCGGCAGTGCTCACAATGTCGACCTCGGGCACTGCCTCGGCCTGAGAGCAGCCGACCAAAAAGAGCATAAAAAATATAAGAAATGTTAACCGCACCGATATCCACCTTTATAACATAATAATAGATATTGTATCACACCCCATGGTTATGATACAATAGTTATTGATAACAAATATACACTTTATCAAATTTTATTATAAAGGGAGATTTTTATGTCGAGCGACAGGCGATTTGCGGTATTGATAGATGCCGATAATGTGTCGGATAAGTATGTTAAGTACATATTCGACGAAATAGCGAACGATGGTACAGCGACCTACAAAAGAATATACGGAGACTGGACAAAGCCCTCTTTTTCCTCTTGGAAATCGGTACTTCTTGCAAATTCTATCACACCTATACAACAGTATGGCTATACATCGGGCAAAAATGCTACCGATTCGGCCATGATTATAGATGCAATGGATATTTTATATTCGGGCAATGTAGAGGGTTTTTGCATTGTCTCGAGCGACAGCGACTTTACAAGGCTTGCCTCTCGTCTGCGTGAGTCGGGCATGTATATTGTCGGCATGGGAGAGCGCAAAACGCCTACTCCTTTTGTGTCGGCTTGCAATAAGTTTAAGTATTTAGACGTGCTTGCACAGTCCAAAGAGCCAACAGCGAAGCCCTTTGTCTTTAAAAAGGCAGAAAGCACAAAGCAGACAAAGCGCAAGGACACGGCGATCGAGCAGACCCCAATCGATCCTCCTTCCTCCAACTTTGTGTCACCCTCCGAGATGACCTCGCTCGAGACAATCGACAATGCAATTTGCACCTTTTTACGTGAGAAGACTCAAGATGAGGAAGATTGGCTATTTATAAGCGAGCTTGCAAACATGCTAAACCGCAGATATCCCGACTTTGACGTTCGCAACTTCGGATTTACAAAACTAACGCTATTCTTGCGCTCGCTCGGTTCGGTCGAGCTAAAATCTGTCCAAGCACCGGGGGCGAGCAATAAGCTTGTCTATGTCCGTGAAAAGGTAAAGGGTTAAGCTTTTTAATTTAGTGGGTTTCGACCCAAATGTAATAGCCATGCGGCTAATAAAAAAAGCCGCCCTTTTGGGCGGCTCAGACTGGAGAAAGACCTAAAATCAAGCCCCTTCGGAAGGAGGGGGAGCGGCGAGGGGGCACCATCAGGGTGCCCTCTGGCGTAAAATTCCCGCCCCGAGGGCGTTAAAATCAGCTTGGCTGATTTTTTCAGCTTGGAGAAAATACTTTTTCTCCAAGCTGAAAAGCCGCCCTTTCGGGCGGCTTTAAGCTATATTATTTCTCTACAATTGCCTTTGTGTCAAGAGCTATCATTAGCTCCTCGTTTGTTGGGATAACAAGTGTCTTAACAGTAGCTTTGTCTGTCGAAACATCTGTCTCCTTGCCACGAACCTTGTTTCTCTCGCTGCAAAGCTCGATGCCCATGAACTCGAGGCCTTCTACGCACTTTTCACGGATTTCAATGCCGTTCTCACCTACACCTGCTGTAAATACAACAGCATCTACACCGCCCATAGCAGCTGCGTATGCGCCGATGAACTTCTTAACATTGTATGCAAAAACTTCGATTGCAAGCTTTGCTCTCTCGTTGCCTTCTGCCGCTGCGCCTTCGATGTCACGGAAGTCAGAAGAAACGCCCGAAATACCAAGAACGCCCGACTTTTTGTTCATAACATTGTTAATACCCGCTGTGTCAAGACCTTCTTTGTCCATTAGGAATGTTACGATAGCAGGATCGATAAGTCCGGAACGTGTTCCCATAACAAGACCCTCAAGAGGTGTAAAGCCCATTGTTGTGTCGACCGACTTACCGCAGTCAACAGCTGCAATGGAAGAACCGTTGCCAAGGTGGCATGTTATTATCTTGCACTCGTCGTACTTCTTGCCAAGCATGTCAGCCGCTCTCTCCGAAACATAGCGGTGCGATGTGCCGTGGAAGCCGAAACGGCGAATCTTGTACTTCTCGTAATACTCGTAAGGTAGGCCGTAGATAAATGCCTTGGAGGGGATTGTCTGATGGAAAGCTGTATCGAATACGCCGACCATAGGAATGTCGCCCATAACTTCACGGCAAGCTTCGATGCCTACGATGTTGGGGGGATTGTGTAGAGGAGCAAGTTCAGCGCACTCCTCAAGGCTCTTCATAACAGCATCTGTTATCATAACAGAGCCAGAGAATGTCTCTGAACCGTGAACAACACGATGTCCAACCGCTGCGATCTCGCTTAGCGATTCGATACATCCGTGCTCTTTGCTCGTGATAGCATCGATAACTACCTTAATAGCATCGGAATGGTTTTTCATTTCTACATCTGTCTTTAGCTTGCCTTTTGTACCTGTGTGAGATAGCTTACCATCGATTCCGATACGCTCGCAAAGGCCTATTGCAAGAACCTCTGTGTTGTCGGTCTCTATAAGCTGATACTTCATCGAGGAGCTACCGGCATTGATTACAAGAATTTTCATGTGAACCTCCAAAATTTTATTATATGCGTTTTTACTGTTTTAACCAGTATATTATATTATACAAATTCCCACATTTCAAGTATTTTACTACAAAAGAGGAGAAATTTTATGAATATAGCCGGCATACTATGCGAGTACAACCCACTGCATAGCGGTCATCGCAGGCATATAGAGATAACGGCCAACATGGGGTATGATGGAATTGTTGCGGCAATGTCGGGCAACTTTGTGCAAAGGGGCGATGTCGCCATATACAGCAAGTGGGATAGGGCAAAGGCAGCCATCGAGGGGGGCGCAAACCTTGTTTTAGAAATGCCGACCTCTCTTGTTTTGCAATCTGCCGAAGGCTATGCAAGAGCCGGCATGAAAATGCTATCTCTTGCAGGCGCTACCGTTGCGAGTTTTGGTAGCGAGTGCGGCGATGCTGATATGCTAAAACTTGCCGCCACTCGGCTTGACGAGGGCAGAGAGCGTATAATAGCACTTATGAAGGAGGGCAAGTCCTATCCCATATCTTGCAAAGAGGTGCTTGGCGACCTCGGCTTTATGCTCGACACCCCCAACAACACGCTCGGCATTGAGTATGTAAGGGCGATAAATCACCTATCTTTGCCCATGGATATTTTCACAATAAAGCGTGAAGCGACCTCTGAACGTGCCACAAATGTGCGCCAGGAGCTTTCTGGGGCAGACGGGATATACGAGCTTAAAAATGCAGAAGTTGCAATGCTGGCACGTCTGCGCCGTCTAGAGCCCTCCTATTTCTCCACCCTCCCCGATGTGACGGAAGGGCTTGAACATCGCATTGTGTCGGCTATCCGCTCATCGCTTTACTATGACGATATTGTAGATAGCGTTTCTTCGAAAATATACACAAAAGCACGCATTAGAAGAATTCTACTACGTGCCTTTCTCAATATTCCGTATATAGAAGAAATTAACAAACTTAGAATACTCGCACTTGATGACATTGGCAGAGAGATAGTTAAAAATATCTCCCTTCCGACCGTAACAAAAATTTCGAGCGAAGATTACCAAAGGGAAGCTCAAAACACCGACCTATACAGTCTCTTTCGCTCCCCTCCTCTGCCCTGTGGAGAGGAGTTTCGAGGGCAGGTTTATTATAAAAAATTCAGATAGTTTAATCGTACGGCACGGGGTTTGGGAAGTTCATTAAGGACTCGCCTAAATCGTCGGGCAGGTCTGTTATATTTGTGTAATACTCGGGCACTCTGCCGACAATTACAGTCTCGGCAACGCAAATCGAGGTCACTACATTTGTAGATACATTGGAAACAGGCATCATAATGCTTACCCCTGTGTTTACATTAAGAATGATCCTGTGTAGTGTTTGGTTTATGCCTGCCGATGTAAACTCGTTTTCTATATCTACAACTACACTGCCGTACGGTATAAGCCTAAGGTCTATTTCAGGCCCTCTGCCGCTTAACAGCTCGCCTGCGATCAGGTTTCCGAGCGGCACGGAAAGGCGAATTACATCGACCTTCAAATTTTCTTGCACACGCTCAGAGACTCTTGATTTTAATTGGTTAATGCCTACTATATCCGATACAAGTGCACGCACCTCTCCTGTGTCTGAGGTCTCGACAGTTACAAGGTCGGCATACTCCACCCCGTTTAGAGTTAGCTCCTCCTCGACGGCCAGCATTACAGATCTATTGGCAATTGCCTTTGCACTCTCAACGCCGACCCCTTCGACCATCGGGCGCAAAACCGAGTCGGATAGGTGCAAGATGAAATTTGTAAGGAGCAGTAGCATAACTGTTATTACGACCAAAACAAATATCGGATTTACTCCGCCTCGTCTGCTTACATTTTTTCGTCTGCTTCTAATAATCATAATACACCCCCGAGCATCCTATGCTTGGGGGTGTATATTTGTGAGTTATTCTATTTATTCCGACAGACTACTCTAAAGTGCTACAAAATATAGCTCTTAAATTACTCTGCCGACTCCTCTGCTACTTCCTCAGCGGGAGCAGCATCTTCGTATGCAACATCTTCGTTTGCATTTCCATCGAGAAGTGCACGGATAGATAGGTTAACACGCATTGCCTCGTAGTCGATAGATACAATCTTAACATCAACTTCGTCGCCAACCGACAGTACCGAAGAAGGTCTGTCTATGCGCTTGTTGGATATTTGCGAAATGTAGATAAGTCCATCTATTCCGGGGATTAGCTCCGCAAATGCACCAAAGGGCATTAGCTTAACTATCTTAACAGTTGCAACATCTCCAACTTGGAACTTCTCTTTGAGAGTGTCCCACGGATTTGGAAGTAGGCTCTTGTAGCCAAGCGAAATACGCTTGCGCTCGTTGTCAAGATCCTTGATGTATACCTCTATTGTATCTCCAACAGCAACAGCCTCCGATGGGTGTCTGATACGATTCCACGAAAGCTCCGAAAGGTGGATCATACCATCTACGCCGCCTACGTCGACAAATGCGCCGTAAGATGTCATAGACTTAACTGTACCGTTGTACTTCTTGCCAACTTCGGCAGTAGACCAGAAAGCCTCCTCGGAAACACGACGTGCTTCTCTTTGAACAGCTCTGATAGAGCCGATAACACGGCGACGTCTGCGATTTACTTCCAAAATTTTAAACTCTTGCTTAGAGCCTACAAGCTCGGAATGATCGGCATCTCTGCCGCCCGGAACTTGCGAGCCGGGCACAAATATACGAACTCCGTTGCAAGTAGCTATAACGCCACCCTTAACAACTTCGTTAATTACACCCTTCAATGTTACGCCGCTGTCAACAGCAGCTTCGATCTCGTCCCAGCCCTTTATTGCGTCTACGCGCTTTTTCGAGAGCATAATTGTGCCCTCTACATCGTTAACACGAACAACAAAGACCTCTACTTCATCGCCCGGCTTAACTACATCTTCGGGCTTAAGTGTGGAATCGTCTGTTAGCTCTCCCACAGGTATATATGCCGACTGTTTTGTGCCAAGGTCTACTTGAACTTCGGTTGCGCCTATCGATACGATAGTAACCTTGACCCTATCGCCGGTGTTCAAAGTAAGTAGCGAATCTTCAAGCATTTGCTCGAATGTCATCTCTCCGCTATCCTCTGTATCAACGGTCTTTTCGACACTTGCAACCTCCGTCGCAGCCATATTTTCCTTGTTTTCCATTTCCATTGCTTCTTTAACTTCAGACATTATCGTTGCAGCCTCCTTTATTACACGTGCAGGAGTCGATGCCCCTGCCGTTATGCAGACCTTTATGCCCGCACCGATTAGCTCGGGCGGTATCTCGGTAGACGACTCCACTAAAAAAGTCCTCTCGCAGTGGCGCTTGCACACTTCAAAAAGTCTGTTAGTGTTGGAGCTTGCGCGCCCACCGAGAACGAGTGTTGCATCGGCATCTTTTGATAGTTGAGCAGCCTCTCGTTGTCTATTATCGGTCGCACTGCATATTGTATCAAATATTTCTGCATTTGTATATAGTTTTTTAATTAAATTTAAACATTTTTCCCATTCTGCCATATCAAAGGTCGTTTGAACGGCAAAGAGTGTTGATTTTGCCCTAACTTCGGGGTGTGCTTGCGTAAAAATTTTAAGTTCTTCCAAGTTTCGAAAAACTGTGCAGTTCTGCCCATGACTTATTATGCCCTGAACTTCGGGATGTTCGGCATGTCCGATTATAAATATTTTTTTACCTTCTGCAGTCCCTTTTGCGACAAGTTCGTGTATCTTGGAAACCTTTGGGCAAGTAAGATCGAAATACTCAATTCCCCGTGCTTCGAGTGCCTCTATTTCCCATTTAGGCACACCGTGACTGCGCACAATTACCTTTACACCATCGGGCACAGCATCAACTGCAAAAACACCCTTTTGCTCAAGTTCTTTAACGACGTGGGGATTGTGAATAAGAGGGCCCAGTGTGACATATTTGCACCCTGCCTCCCCTTGCTCTATCAGCTTGTAAGTCTCGTCGACCGCACGTTTTACTCCAAAGCAAAAGCCTGCGGTTTTTGCGACAACAACGGTGTTTTTCATGCTCTCCCCCAGTCTAAAGCTCGTCCTTAAATCGCTCTCGGATAATGCCCTCAACAAGCTCAACAGACTTCTCTTTTGAATTTCCCGTTGTGTCGAGCCTTATTGCGTCTTCTGCCTGTTTGAGTGGCGCTACCGCCCTTGTAGAGTCCCTCTCGTCACGCTCTAACAGGTCTTTGTAGACCTTCTCGAATGGAGGTGCGTCCCCCCTTAGCTCGAGTTCCTTATGACGACGATCGGCTCGGTCTTCAGGCTCTGCCGTTAGGAATATTTTTAGCTGTGCATTTGGTAAAACGACAGTGCCTATATCTCTGCCGTCCATAATGCAGTTATATTTCGATGCAAGCCCTCTTTGAAGTTCTAAAAGAAAATCACGAACTCCGCCGATTGCCGACACTGCCGATGCGTAGTGCGACATCTCGTGGCGACGAATTTCCTTTGAAACATCTTCGCCGCATAGATATATGTGCTGTCCGTCCTCTTTTAGTTCGATCGAAACTTCGATCTCGGGCAGACATGGCACGACCTGCTCTGCCGACGACGGATCGAGCCCCTTGCGGAAAATATAGAGCCCGATAGCCCTATACAGTGCGCCCGTGTCTACATAAGTAAACCCAATACGAGCCGCAACTTCTTGCGATATTGTACTCTTTCCGGCACCCGACGGGCCGTCTATGGCTATATTTATGCTCATGAAAAATACCTCTCAAAAGTACATTTTATTTTTTACATGTTTTAGTATTAACTTAATTTTTGCGCTAAAAGCAGATCTTCCGTTATACATTCATGCCTGCAAGCCTACCTGTCGAAAAGGCTATTTGCAGATTAAATCCACCTGTAAGTGCATCGACATCTATAACTTCGCCTGCAAAGAAAATTCTCTCGTCAAGCTTAGAACGCATGGTTTTTGGATCAATTTCCTTTGTGGATACTCCACCTGCCGTTACTATCGCTTCGTCAATCGGGCGAGCTTTTGTTATCGTAAGGGGAAATGCCTTAAACAAATCTACAAGAGCTTTGCGTTCTTCTTTGGTAATATTGTTGACCTTTTTATCTTTGTCTATTCCCGACATTTCTACCATTACAGGTATCGCCGAACTTGGGAGCAATTTATTTAATGCGTTTGAAAAATCTCGATTTTTATATTCATCAAAATCTCTTAAGATTCTTGCATCTAACTTTTCCTTCGAAAGTGCCGGTTTAAAATCTATATATGCCTTACAAGGATATTCCTTTATAAGTGCCGAGGCAGATAGCACGAGCGGCCCTGATATGCCGTAGTGGGTAAAGAGCATTTCGCCCATGTCGGAGTATATCGGCTTTTTCTTGCCACCGTACACTTCAAGTCGCACATTTCTAAGCGAAAGCCCTGCCATGTCAGCGCAAAAACTCTCCTTGCAAACGAGTGACACAAGAGATGCTCTCGGCTCCTTTATAGTGTGCCCGATCTCTCGTGCAAAGCGGTACCCGTCTCCCGTTGACCCTGTTAGCGGATAGGATATGCCGCCTGTTGCAATAATAACAGCATCGGCATTTGGAAGTTCTTTTATCTCTTTGGTAACAAATGTTACCCCTGCCGACTTTGCAAACTTCACAAGTGCATCTCTTATGTCAACCGCCTTATCGGAAACAGGAAAGACCCTATCCCCTCGCTCGACCTTGAGCGGCACACCGAGCTCTTCAAAAAAGTTCATTGTATCTTGGCAAGAAAATTCACTGAGCGCCGAGTACAAAAACTTGGGAGATCCCGTTACATAATTCAAAAACTCGTCTTGCGGCACTGCCGTTGTAACATTACATCTGCCCTTGCCCGTTATGAGCAGCTTGCGCCCCGAATACTTGTTTTTCTCGTATATAGTAACCGAACACCCTCTCGCAGCGGCAGTGCCTGCCGCAATCAGTCCGGCCGGCCCTGCGCCGATGACCGCAACGCTACACATTTTTGCAAAGGTGACGTAGCACCTCATCGGGAGTCGATGACGCAACTCCGTCCTCAACCGTAAAGCGAAGCCCTTCAAGCCTTTTATGCATCTCGGCCTTCTTGCAAGCTACCTTGCTAAGTCCGAGCGGCTTTGTAAAGCTCGCCACGCTTCTAAGCAGGGCATCATACGAGTCGAGCCCCTCTATGCTCATTTTTTCTTCTATATTCAGTATAAAAAGTGTATCCCCTACCGAGGTAAAACTACATGTGGCAACAGTATCGCCTGCAAGTAAAATCGAAAATTCCTCGGGAGCGGTTTGTTTTATGTTAATCATATATAAACCTCTGAAATCTTATTTAACAAGCTTTTTAAGCTTTGCGACTTCCTCTTTTGTCAAGTGCCTGAAATGTCCAGACTTAACTTCAGCAAGCCTTAAATCTCCGACAGACACCCTCTTAAGGCGCATAACATTAATGCCTGCCGCCTCGCACATGCGGCGAATTTGACGGTTTTTCCCCTCGAATAGCGTAAATCCGAGTAGCGAACGCTCGGGGGTCTTTTTTAGCACCTCAACTTGGAATGGCTTTAGGCGACTTCCGTCTATCTCCTTTAGCGAGGCAAGCTTATCGAGCGCATCGCCCCCTGCAAGGCCTTCCATTGTCACGATGTATTTTTTTGCTACATCATGGCTCGGGTGTGTAAGCTTGTACACAAGGTCGCCATCGTCCGACAGCAGCAGTAGCCCTTCCGAATTACGGTCGAGCCTTCCGATCGGTACAACCCTTGCCTCGACACCTTCCAGTAGATCGGCAACACATTTGCGGCCTTCTTCGTCTGCCATTGTCGTAATGTATCCCCTCGGCTTGTGAAGCATGATGTAGGTGAAATCCTTTGCCGAGCGGCGGACAATTTTGCCATCTACCAATACAACGTCGCCATCCCCTACCTTTTTGCCAAGCTCTGCCTTTACCCCGTTTACGGTAACTCTGCCTGCCGTTATCATGTCCTCTGCCGCACGGCGTGAGCATATTCCGCATTCTGCCATGAATTTTTGTAGTCTTACTTCCATTTTTTCTCCGTCCTCCGTCTATCCTGCAAAGAAACCTCCTTGCAAGCTAAACTAAATATTTTGTAAGATTAGCGCCTTACAAGTATATTATTATATATCAAAATAGCTCGAAAAGCAACTGAAAAATCGACTTTTCTTCTTTTTTCTCCATTATACTTTCGCTAGCCCTAATCGGTACGACAGATGCAAGCTCGCCATTTACAAAGATATGAGCCTCTCCGACCTGTTGCATAATGCTAATGCCGCTGTATACAAAATTCGGAAGCAAAATTTTTACGCTAACATCTGCCGCCTCTCCGCTCGTCATAACAATAGGCTCTACATTTGTTGGATGAAGCTTTATGCTTCCGCCGCCTGCAACGGGCAAGATATATCCACTTGCCACATAGTCCATCGGGTCTATAACGACTGCCTTGGAAAATCCATAGTCAAACATAGCGGCGTGGTCGTCCCAGTCGTCCCTGTCATTTATTGTTACGGCTATTAGTGTAACACCCTTTCTTTCAGCGGCCGTCACAAGCGAGCGCCCCGAGCTTATTGTGTAGCCGGTTTTGCCGCCAATAGCCCCTTCGTAGCTTTGTAAAATCCTGTTTTTTGTATAAAGTAGCTTAACAGGATGGCTCTCGCTCTCCTCGATAGTATAACTTTTTGCCGAGATATATCTAATAAAATCCTTGTATTCGAGCGCATGAGCCATTATAACCGCAAGCTCTCTTGCCGTTGTATAATGCCCCTGCGCATCGAGGCCGCTTGGGTTTTTAAACTGCGTGTCTTTAAGACCCATAAGCGCCGCCTCCTCGTTCATTAAGTCGGCAAAATCCTCTACACTACCCGATATATGCAAAGCTATCGCCGTCGCAGCGTCGTTGCCCGAGTGCATTAGAAGGCCGTACAAAAGCTCGTCTAAGCTGTAAATCTCACCTTCGTTTATATAAAGAGACGACCCTTCTACCCCTTGTGCCTCAAGAGGGATTTTCACAAGGTCGCCTATGTCGCCGTGCTTTAGGGCGACATAGGCCGTCATTATTTTGGTCGTCGATGCCATGGGCAGTCTTGTATCTGCACTCTGCTCGTAGAGTGCATTGCCTGTTGTAAGCTCGATTAACACGGCACTCTGCGCCGAAGTGGCGAGTGCCGATGCTCTCTTGATCGGTATCAAGAGAGTCAAAATCAATAAAGCGGCCGTAAAAAGTGCCGCCCTTTTAAAAAATACCCTTTTCATAAACATCACCCGTTCATTATATGAACGGGTGATGTGGCTTTATTCAAGCAATGCCTTAAATAATATCTGTCGCCTCTTGCGCTACTTCTACGACTGTCTCCGCTGTGCTTTCGTCCTCTGTGTAGTCTGCATCTTCTACGCCATCTTTGGACTTTTTCTTTGCGTTAAATGCCGTTACAGCCTTGTCTACTAGCTCGGGAAGCATAGAAAGAGCCTTGTCGAGCGACGATTCGTCTCGATCTATTGTAAGAACTTTTACATTATCTCCGGCTACCGTTAAAAAAGCTATCGGATTGATTGTAAGTGCCGCACCGCCACCGCCGCCAAATGGAAGCTTTGGCTCTTTTGTGCCCTCCTCGGTAGTTTTAACTACCTCTGTTTTGCCGTTGTACTCGCCGCCGCCCACGCCGAAACCTACGCTTACTTTGGAAATAGGAATGATTACAACTCCCGACGGTGTTGTGATGGGGTTGCCGATAACAGTGTTAACATCTGTCATCTCGGCTAATTTTTGCATGATGTTCGAGGTTACTCCGTTGATTGGATGTTCGTTCATTTTTACTCTCCCTTTCTTTAATCTCCATTATTTCCTTATAAATCGGATAAAGTGCAATAGCGACAAGGGGTGCATGAATTATGCGCAGATCAAACTTTACCCTAATGTCTGCCTTAAAGGCATTTTCGCTGTAATTTGGCGATATGTCGACATCGCACATATGCAATGTCAGCATGTGCGACAGTGCGGAAAATGCCGTATGCGCAACGCCTGACAGCGCTCCACATGTCATTACCGTGCTTACAGCGTCCTCTCCATACAAAAAGAGGTGGACTTTTAGTGTGCGTACATGTATTTTCTTTACCATTTTAGCATAAAAAATACCGCCTGTCCTCTTTGCAAAGGAAATTATTTCGGAAAATTTTAAAAAAGTTTTTACAGCGGCCTTTTCACGAGCCTCACTTTTTGCTTTTGGGCTCTCTTTTAAGGCCGGCATTTCCTCCTCTGCACGTTCGAGCGGCATTTTATATACCGTTATGCCGTTTAGCGTTACACGCAGGTCTCCCTTTGTATCTTTATATATTATGTCCGCTCCGAGATTTGATATAAGCAGTAGGGCTACTAAAAGTAAAATCCCACCTAATATCCACCAAATCATACAGAATCCTCCGACTTTGTGTCAAAAAGCTCTGTGTCTGTGTCTGCCTGTGCATCTATCTCTAACTCTGCACTTAACTGTACCTTGGCATCGTCCTCCATGACGGTCTCCACGCCTTCGGGTTTGCCCGTTTCCTCTTTAGCATCACCCTCGGCACTGCCTTCGGTCTCCTCGTTCTCTATTATTATTCTTCCGCTTTCGTCTGTGTTAAATAGCCCATAGTCCCCCTCGATCGGAGGCAGTTCTTCAAGAGCGGAGAGTCCAAAGGAGCGCAAAAACATTGCCGTTGTGCCAAATTTCATAGGACGGCCGGGGACATCTAATCTGCCCTGTTCTTCTAAATATCCCTTTTCGAGTAACGATGCAACGACACCCGAGCTGTCGACCCCTCTTACCTGCTCCAAAAATGCCCTTGTTACAGGCTGGTTGTATGCAGTAATTGCAAGCACTTCGAGGGCGGCGGCCGAGAGTGACGCATCTCGCCTTTTGTCGAGCACTTCCTTTACCTCTGCGGCATATGCCTTGCTCGAGGTAAGCTGATAACTCTCGGCAAGGCGAAGAAGTTCTATTCCTCGGTTTTGATCTTGATACTTTGCTCTCATTTTGTCCAGTATTGCCCTTGTCGTCTCGTCGTCAAGACCTACCGCCTTCGAGAGTAGCGAGGTCTCGACAGGGGTGCCTGCCGCAAATAGAATTGCCTCGAGCAGCCCCTCTATTCTTGCGTATTCCACACCGTCTCCCCCCTTTTAATAAGGCCTACATCGTAGTCCTCCTCTATTTTATCCAAGGAGACACGTCCCCTCTTTGTAAGTTCTAATATGGCTAAAAAACAGGCTATCTTCTCGCTTTTCGAGCTCTGCTCCGCTATAAGCGCTTCAAACCTTATCTTGCCGCCCTTTATAAGTCGGCGAAGTAAGCTTATAGCTTTAGAGGCGACAGAAACAACTGTCTTTGTTATAACTCCATCAAAGGAGTTTACAGGCGGCGGCACACGTCTTAGGTTGTTTTGAAATACCGATCTGTATGCCGAAACGAGCTTTGCCGCAGGATAAAACCTAAACTCCGTTTTGGGCTTGCCAAGCGGCTCGGGGTCTCTAACAAAGCGGCTGTTTGCATTGTCGTCAAAACGCTCTGACAGATCGCCTGCAAGCTCTTTATAGCGCACATAGTCTACAAGCATTGCCGTAAGCTCGTCTAAGGGGTTGTCCTCCTCGTCCTCGTCGGGAGGGAGGAGCAGTCTCGACTTAATATGAAAAAGCCTTGATGCCATAAGGAGAAACTCCGACAGGTTTTCCATGTCTGCCTCTTGGTAGCTCTGCACATATTCCATAAACTGATCAAAGAGAAGTGCGACCTTTATCTCCCTTATATCAAGCTCGTTTTTTTCTATAAGATGCAGTAGCAAATCTATCGGCCCTTCAAAGACCTCGAACTTATAACTTATCTCCATAACATCACACAAAAAGCCCTATGCCGCTAAAGATAAATTGTAGTATACCTAAAACGACGGTATTCATGATATCTATAATAAAGTTCCTCAGTATGCTGAGCGGCACTGTTAAAAAGCCAAACCATAGCATTATAAAGAGTACAGGCATAAAATAGCGCTCGTACTGCATTATTTTAAAGTATATATGATTTGGCAGTACGGCATACATAATTTTTGATCCGTCGAGCGGTGATATTGGGAGTAGGTTAAAGACGGCAAGTCCTACATTTAGAGAGATCATTACATTAAAAAATACCTCTATATAGTTCATTACCATATTGCCGTTATTGAAAAACGAAACGGCATAGAATATTATCATAGATACAAAGGCCATCAGCAAATTTGACAGTGGCCCGGCCGCCGCAGTTAGTGCCATGCCTTTTTTTCGTTCCTTAAAGTACATCGGATTGACAGGGACGGGTTTTGCCCATCCAAATCTAAAGAGCAGCATACAAATTGTACCTGCAAGATCCATATGTGCCATTGGGTTTAGCGTAAGCCTTCCGTGGTTCTTTGCCGTTGGGTCGCCTAATTTATATGCCGCATACCCGTGGGAAAATTCGTGAATAGATAGCGAAAACAAAACGGCCGGCACTATGTATATGGCATCTCTTAAAAAGCTTTCGAGCATTTTTTACCTCCTGAAAAAAAAGTTAAATCTTCGTGTTAAAACACGCATTAAAGGTGTGAATGTGTAGTCGTAGAATAGAAAAACGACATTTAACAGTAGCAGTGCCGCCCAGAGCGGTATGTCTTCTTCCATTGTGGGGAAATTAAATAGCACATCTACTACATAATATACTATTGCCACATCTAAATTAAAATAGAGCAGTTTTAATATATAATTTCTAATTGGTCCCGAGCGCCGCTCTATTACCGCTTTTATAACTGGGTAATGTCCAAAGAGCATTAAAAACAGCACGGGTGTTTCTTTGTTTGATATTAATAGCATGGAGAGCAGTGCCGCAGAAAAGTATGTCAGCAGTGCCGTTTTCATGCCCCACTTCATGTGCATAGCCATTATAATAAAGCCTGCAAAGGCGGCACATGTTACGGAAAATGTCGGAAACAATATCGGTATTGCAAGCATTACGACTATCGCCGCCGATGCAAGTGCGCCCTCTGTAAGCTCTCTTGTCGTCATAGCGTTGCCTCCTTATTATAATATCAAGTCTCCGCCAAGTCGTGCCGTATACAGTCGATTGTTTAAAAGCACGAACACATGTTGCATAGGCAGTCCATACACATATATGTCGCACATATACTGCAACAATCGCCACCGCAGGGCACGCACATCGCCCTGCCGTTGCCGTAAGAGGGGTCACGACTGCCGCCGCCCGTCATGTTCATTGCGTTAGATGCGGCACGATACTCGGCATTTTGCGGCTCCATGTTGACCGCTTGATTAAAGCACATGCGAGCATCTGCAAGCCAGCCCTTTCTTTGCAGTACGACACCACGCAAAAAGTACCACTCTGCGCCCCTGTCCGAAGCCGGTATACCGTCGAGCACTCTGTGCGCTTCTTCTATTCTGTTTTGGTTTATCATATTCCTAAGGTCGTTAAAGCGTGAACTCGAATACCCTCCCGAACTTCTCGCCCCTGCATGGCCGCCACTGCTACCGCCTGCCGAGCGCATTTGTACAATCTCATCGTATGCGGCATTTATCTCGATCATCTTCTCTTTTGCAAGATCTGCAAGAGGGTTGTTTTGATAGTTATCGGGGTGATACTTCCTCGCAAGCTCTCTGTATGCAGTTTTTACCTCGCTGTCTGTCGCCCTGTTTGATATGCCGAGCACCTCATATGGATCTCTCATCTGTTATTCCCTTCTCTCGTGCCGCCAGTCCGTCACGAAGTATGTTTTCAAGTATTCCTCTGTATCTTTTAAGCGGAAGAAGTGTTAGCGCTAAGCTTGCCGCATTTGCCGCATCTCTTAGCATTTCCTTTATAAGCTCCACTTCCCCGTCAAGCCCCGTCTTTACAAGGGGGTTAAACCGACCCTTTTCCTTGTCCTTTGGCAGGTCGTCGAGCGCATCTAACAGGTATATCCATCTGCCTGTCTGATAGCCTATTTGATATAGCACACGCTGCGTCATCTCGTCTTGCGAGAGCACTGTTGCGATAGATGCAAGCAGTTTTGCAAAGTGCTCTGTGTATCCGTCGAGCGATAGTTCATCGCCTTGCTCTGCACTCTTTAGCGAGGCTAAATTTTCGTCGATATTGCTTGCAAGTGTCGGATAGCGATCCCGTGCTCGCTTATTTGCACCTGACAGCACGGCAAGTGCCGCCCTTGCCTTAACCTTGTCGGCCCCGCCCTCGTCGGCCAGATCGTCCTCTAGTTTTCCGCAGGCTAATAGTACATGCGCCGCCGCCACTATGTCTAGCGGATCTCCGCTCAGTGTTGCGACCTTTTTGATTGGATTTGTCGAGCAAGGCTTTTTTGCAAAGATCGGCTCTGCCTCCTCAAGCCCAAGTGCAAGGCAGGAAAAAAAAGCAAAGTCGTAGGAGAGCCCCATTGTGGAGGTAAACCCATAATTCTCTTTAAGACGCTTGCAAAGGCCGCAATATGCCGCCTTATATGCTTCGAACTCGACTATTTTAAGCTCGGGCTTAAAAGGGGTGACATATCCAAACAATTTTGTCAGTCCTCTCTCTTTGGCATGTCGAGTATCGCCTTTAAATAAAGCCCTGTATACGACCCTTCGGTGCTTGCAACCTGCTCAGGCGTTCCCTGCGCAACTATATTTCCGCCACGGTCTCCACCTTCAGGCCCTAAGTCTATAATGTGGTCAGAGCACTTTATAATGTCGAGGTTGTGCTCTATAACAACAACCGTGTTGCCATCGTCGACAAACTTTTGCAAAACGTCTATAAGCTTGTGAACATCTGCTGTGTGCAGACCTGTCGTCGGCTCGTCTAATGTGTATATCGTCTTGCCTGTCGAGCGTTTTGCAAGTTCTGTCGCAAGCTTTACCCTCTGAGCCTCGCCTCCTGATAGCTGTGTAGACGGTTGCCCGATCTTTATATAACCGAGACCAACATCAAAGAGCGTTTGCAACTTGCGCTTTATCTTAGGAATACTCTCAAAGAATACAAGGCCTTCTTCTACCGTCATGTCGAGCACGTCTGAAATTGTCTTGCCCTTATATTTTACTTCAAGAGTCTCTCTGTTATACCGCTTTCCCTTACAGACTTCACAGGGAACATATACGTCGGGCAGAAAGTGCATTTCTATTTTTATTATGCCGTCGCCATTGCAAAATTCGCATCTGCCACCCTTTACATTAAAGGAAAAACGACCGGGGCCGTATCCCCTCATCTTTGCATCTGTCGTCTGCGCATATAAATTTCTAACCTCTGTAAAGAGCCCTGTATAAGTGGCAGGGTTAGAACGTGGTGTCCTACCGATTGGAGACTGATCTATTGCAATGATCTTATCGAGGTTCTCGAGCCCTTCTATCCGCTCGTGATCGCCTGGGAAGGTTCTCGCTCCGTTTAGGTGCGCCGCAAGCGACTTAAAGAGCACCTCGTTTGTTAGCGAAGATTTACCCGATCCCGACACGCCCGTTATACTGGTCAGCGTTCCGAGCGGAATGTCTACCGTTACATTCTTTAAATTGTTCTCGGTAGCACCCACAATTGTAATCTTCGACCCATTTCCGCTGCGACGCTCTGTCGGCACTTCTATTTTATCCCTATGACTTAGATACCTACCTGTCGCCGAAGTCTCACAGGCCATAATCTCATCAACCGTACCGCTTGCCACAACATGTCCGCCGTGTATACCTGCACCAGGGCCTATATCTATAATATGATCAGCTTCAAACATTGTCTCCTCGTCGTGCTCTACGACTATAAGAGTGTTACCAATATCACGAAGTCTTTTCAGTGTATCGAGCAGTTTTCTGTTGTCCCTCTGATGAAGCCCGATAGAGGGCTCGTCCAGAATATAAAGCACACCTGTTAGCATCGACCCGATCTGAGTCGCAAGCCGTATACGCTGACTTTCGCCGCCCGACAGCGTACCCGCCGTGCGTGAGAGCGTTAGATATTCAAGCCCTACATTACGCAAAAAATTTAACCGCTCGTCTATCTCTTTTAAAATCTGTTTTGCAATTATTGTCTGTGAAGGGTTTAGCTTCAGATTCTTCAAAAACTCTATTTCCTCAACTACCGACATATTGGTAAAGTCGATTATATCCATACCACCGACCGTTACCGCAAGAACATTCTTATTTAGCCTTTTGCCTTTACAAGAGCGGCAATGGGTGAATATCATCGAGCTCTCTATCTCGCTCCTTGCCCAGTCGCTATTTGTTTCGGAGTGACGACGTTCGAGGTTATTTACAATGCCCTCAAACTTATCTTCGTAAGTGCCTGTGCCATACTCCCTTACACGAGTCATTTTAATGCGTTCATCCCCTGTACCGTAGAGCACGACCTCTTTTGCCTTCTCGGGCAGTTCCTCATAGGGCACGTCGAGCGAAAATCCATAGTGCTCCGCAAGCCCTTCGTAGTACATTTGCGCAATAGTACCGCCATAGATAAAGTTCCACCCCGATGCCTTTATAGCACCATTTCTAAGCGATAGCGTTTTATCGGGCACAATCAAATCAGGATCTATTTTAAGCAGCGATCCAAGCCCTGTACATTCAGGGCAAGCGCCGTAAGGATTATTAAAAGAGAACATACGAGGCGACAGCTCGTCAACGCTGACCCCGTGGTCAGGACATGCATAGCTTTGCGAATAGAGTTTATCGCCATCCCCCGTATCAATCATTGTAAGCCCACCTGTTAGCGACGAGGCAGTTTCGACCGAGTCTGACAGGCGAGACCGAATATCGTCCTTTATAACAAGTCGGTCTACAATAATTTCTATACTGTGCTTAAATGTCTTTTTTAGCTTTATATCCTCTGAAAGGTCGCGCACCTCCCCATCGACACGTGCACGAACAAAGCCCCCTTTACGAGCTTCCTCAAAGACCTTTTGATGCTCCCCTTTACGCTGACGCACGACAGGCGCCATGACCTGTATTCTCGTCCCTTCGGGAAGTTCCATAATACTATCTACAATCTGATCTACCGTTTGCTGTGTTATCTCCCTACCGCAAACAGGGCAATGGGGCGTTCCCACCCTTGCGTACAAAAGCCTAAGATAATCATATATTTCCGTCACAGTTCCAACTGTCGATCTCGGGTTTTTCGATGTCGTTTTCTGATCAATAGAAATTGCAGGCGACAGGCCCTCTATACTATCGACATCGGGCTTGTCCATCTGCCCCAAAAACTGCCTTGCATAAGACGAAAGCGACTCGACATACCTTCTTTGCCCCTCCGCATATATCGTATCAAAGGCAAGCGACGACTTGCCCGACCCCGAGAGCCCCGTCACTACAACAAGCTTATCCCTCGGAATCTCTATATCAATATTCTTCAAATTATGCGCCCTAGCGCCCTTTACAACAATCCTATCTATCAAAACACTTCTCCTTTTTTGTGAACGGGTGAGATTTGGTGGGTGCTCACGTCTTAGAGCACGCTGTCTGTTTTTTTTGTGAACGGGTGAGACTGGGTGGGTGCTCAAGGCTTAGAGCACGCTGTCTGTTTTTTGTGAACGGGTGAGACTTGGTGGGTGCTCAAGCTTCAGAGCACGCTATCTATCACTGCGGTGAATTTTAACTTCGTTATGCTTTTTCGTGAACGGGTGAGACTGGGTGGGTGCTCAAGGCTTAGAGCACGCTATCTATTTTTTCGTGAACAGGTGAGGCTTGGTAGCTGCTCAAGTCTCAGAGCACGCTGTCTGCCGCTGCGGTGGGATTAAACTTCGTTATGCTTTTTCGTGAAAGGGTGAGACTTGGTAGCTACTCAAGTCTCAGAGCACACTGTCTGCTGTTGGGGTGGGGTTAAAATTCTTTATGACCTATGCATAATTTTTGTAGGTTGAATTGTTAGGCACTCTATGAGATTAATCAATAGCACTGCTCATAGTGCTCGACAACTGCAAGCTTTGTACCTACTCTACGACCATCCCTTTGCTTTTTGCAAGTTTTTCACGAAGCTTTTTTAACTTGACCCACAAACTACCTCGTTTTATGCAAACAAATTACCTAACTAATACCAATATACACATTATGTTGTATATTGGAATATCTTATTACAACTTTGTGTGCGTATTGTGAATAATGCATTAACCGATTTTGAATGACTACTTCTTTTCGTTTTGCAGTTCGTTTATCCTGTCACGCAGGTAGGCGGCATGTTCGAATTCGAGTAGTTTTGCTGCCGCTTTCATTTCCTTTGTCAGCTTTTCTATTAGCGATATACGCTCTCTTGCAGTAAGTTTCTTCTTCGAGGACTTTTCCGTGTCCTCCTTTGAAGAAATTTCTATAATATCACGAACACCCTTAACTATCGTCTTTGGCACAATGCCATGTTCTTCGTTATATTCCATCTGAATCTTACGACGACGTTCGGTCTCCCCTATCGCCTTTCGCATCGAGTCGGTGTACCTATCGGCATACATTATAACACGGCCTTCCGAGTTTCGAGCCGCTCTGCCTATCGTCTGAACAAGGCTTGTTGCTCCACGCAAAAAGCCCTCTTTGTCGGCATCTAAAATTGCAACGAGCGAAACTTCGGGGATATCAAGACCCTCACGCAGTAGGTTGATTCCCACAAGCACATCAAAGTTGCCAAGGCGAAGGTCTCTTATTATCTCCATACGCTCTATCGTTTCTATATCGTGGTGCATATAACGCACCTTGACATTCAAATTCTCGAGATATGCCGTTAGATCTTCTGCCATTTTCTTTGTAAGCGTCGTAACGAGCACACGCTCGCCCTTTTCTGTTCTATTTGTAATCTCGCTATACAGATCGTCTATCTGACCTGCCGTCGGCCGCACCTCTATTTCGGGGTCTAAGAGACCTGTCGGGCGGATTACCTGTTCTACAATGTGGGTCGAGTGATTTTTTTCGTATTCGGCAGGTGTTGCCGAGACAAATATTACCTGACCTGTCCGCTCCTCGAACTCGGGAAAGTTTAATGGCCTATTGTCAAAGGCGCTCGGCAGTCGAAAGCCAAAGTCTATAAGCGACTTTTTACGAGAATGGTCGCCGCCGTACATGCCACGTACCTGAGGTAGCATAACATGCGACTCGTCTACAAACATTACGTAATCTTCCGGCATATAGTCGAGCAAGGTATACGGAGTTGCCCCCGGTTCTCGTCCGAGCAAAATGCGTGAATAGTTTTCAATGCCGGGGCAAAAGCCTATTTCCATAAGCATTTCCATGTCGTACCTTGTGCGTTGTTCTATTCTCTGTGCCTCTATAAGCTTGCCGCCCTCTTTGAACATTTTTACCTGCCCGTCGAGCTCGGCCTGTATCTCGGCAGTGGCACGTTCCATCTTGTCGAGCGATACGACATAGTGCGAGGCAGGGAATATCATTTCAAACTTTGGGGTCGACATTATCTCCCCCGTCAAGGGGTTTACTTCGGAAATTCGCTCTATTTCATCTCCCCAAAATTCGACACGCAGTACACGATCGTTTCGCCCTGCGGGGAATATCTCAAGCACATCGCCTCTAACTCGAAACTTTGTTCGTGTAAGCGACATGTCGTTTCTCTCATACTGAATTTTAACAAGATTGCGTATTACATCGTCCCTTGAAATTTGCTGACCTACTCTAAGCGTTACCGATAGATCCATATACTCTTTGGGGTCTCCAAGACCGTATATACAAGAAACCGAGGCTACTATTATAACATCTCTACGCTCGAAAAGTGCCGCTGTCGCCGAGTGGCGAAGCTTGTCGAGCTCGTCGTTTATAGAGGAGTCCTTTTCTATAAAAGTATCTGTCGACGGAATATACGACTCGGGCTGATAATAGTCGTAGTAGCTGACAAAATATTCAACAGCATTGTTCGGGAAAAATTCCCTAAACTCGCTGCAAAGCTGGGCGGCGAGCGTTTTGTTATGGGCAAGCACTATTGTCGGCCTGCCGACATTTGCAATTATATTTGCCATTGTATATGTCTTACCCGATCCCGTTACGCCCAAAAGCGTCTGCGCCTTATCGCCCCTGTTCAGCCCCTCTGTAAGTGCTGCTATCGCCTTTGGCTGATCGCCTGATGGGGTGTATTCCGATACTAAATCAAAAACTTTACTCAAGTTCCAAACCCTCGCTGTCGTAAAAATTATTTCCGTATCCAATGTCTAACATTCCGCTTTGGAACATGCTTACATAGTCGCCCTCAACCATAATAAGATGGTCGAGCAGTGTTACATTTATTGCGGCAAGATAATCTTTAACGACACGTGTCGTCATAATATCTGCCTCCGACGGAATTGCAAATCCAAACGGATGATTGTGAGCGAGCACAACTGCGACCGCTTCGTGTGCAAGTATTTTCTCCATTATTATTCGCATATTAACATCTACCGTGTTAACACTTCCCTTGTATATAACATCGCAAAATTTAGGGCGCCGCCTATTGTCGAGGCATAGCATAGCGACATGTTCTTCCCTCTTGCCGAAAAACTTGGCGGCAAGAAGCTTTGCGGCATCATCTATCTCGACTATACCGTCGGGCAAATAGGAAGATTCGGCATATATGCGTGATAATTCAGGTATCATGTGTATTAAAAATGCCGCCACAGCACCCACGCCCTTAACCTTTATAAGCTCCTCCAAAGGGGCATCAAATGCCGCTCTAAGCGAGCCAAAGTGCTCTATTATATCATGCGCAAGGGGATTTGTATCTCCTCTTGCATTTGCATTATATAGCAGCACTTCCAAAATTTCATGTTCGGCAAAGCCGTGAAATCCGTTTTTCTCGAACCTTGCCCTCATGCGCTCTCTATGTCCGTGATGACTGTGCGACTTAAGTGCGCTCTTTTCTGTTTTATCTGCATTTTCCAGTTCACTACTATTGCGAGAGAAGCCCTCGAATACTGCCGACACAATAATCACCCTTTCTAACTTGAAAATGACGTACCTACATATTATACTACATTTCGAGCCAACAATAAATCCCCTTTTCAAAAAAAACATATTTTAACAAATTTATGCTGTTATATCGACTGCTTTTATGGTAAAATGTCTGCATACTAACTTAAGGTGGACATATATGAAAGAGATAAAAATTGGCAAAAACGATGCCGGCAAAAGGGTCGATAGATTCTTAAAACAGGCCTATCCCTCCCTCCCGACATCGCTTGTTTACAGATATTTAAGAACAAAACGAATTAAGCTTTTCGGCAAGAGGGTCGCCGGCGATTACCGCTTGCAAGAGGGCGACATGCTCGAGCTATATATAAACGACGAACTCTTAGAAGCAAGAGAGCAAGACCTTGCACCGCTAAAAATCGAGCCGAAACTCGACATTGTTTACGAGGACGACAATATAATGATTGTCGATAAACCAAAGGGCGTTATAGTGCACAGCGACGATGCCGAGAGCTATAACACCCTAATCGCCCACATACAGGCATACCTCTACCGTAAGGGGGAATATAATCCGCAAGAGGAGCAGAGTTTTGCCCCTGCTCTTTGCAACAGGATAGATCGGAACACAGCAGGCCTTTGCATTGCGGCAAAAAATGCCGAGGCACTGCGCGACATGAACGAGATCATTAAAACTCGTCAAATCACAAAGATATATCTTGCCTTGGTCAAGGGTGTACCAAGTCCAAAAAGCGCCACTTTAACGGGATATTTAGTGCGTGATATGCAAAACAAAACTGTAAGCATTTCGGATAAACCCTCCAAAGGAGCTTTGAGCGTTGTAACAAAATACACCGTTTTAGAACAAAGGGGCGACAACTCCCTTGTAGAGGTCGACCTTATTACAGGGCGCACACATCAGATAAGGGCACACATGGCGCACATCGGTCACCCCATTGTCGGCGACGGCAAATACGGCAAGACAGGCAAGCGTGAGGGCAAGGGTCAGACGCTTGTTGCCTATAAAGTCATGTTTGATTTAGAGCATTACAGAGGATTATTGAGCTATCTTGCTAAAAAGGAGTTTTTTTCACAGCATATAAAGATTTTTGAAGAATTTTCGCAAAATTCTTGACATTTGGGTTACAAAGCCCTATTATATACATTGTTGATTAAAACGAGGCTGTTGTTTAGTCTGTGCCAAGGGTGATATAGTGGCACTATCTAAGTGGTAGCCCGTTACGAAGGGTGGAAGGATAAGATAATGACAAACGACAATATCATTGAGCTTGTCAAAGTCTCAAAGAGTTTTGACGGTGATATTGTACTTAACAACATTGATTTAAGTATTAAAGACGGAGAATTTATGACGCTGCTCGGACCCTCGGGTTGCGGTAAGACCACCACGCTTAGGATAATAGGCGGTTTTATCTACCCCGAGACAGGTAGCGTTTTTTTCGACGGCAAAAATATAACGCAGTTGCCGCCGTATAAGAGAAACATCAATACCGTCTTCCAGAAGTACGCTCTGTTTCCCTTTTTAAATGTTTATGACAATGTCGCCTTTGGTCTTAGGGTTAAGAAGATGGATGAAAAGGTAATTCGCACAAAGGTTATGGAAATGCTCGAGCTTGTAGGCCTTCAAGGGTACGACAAGAGGGGCGTTACCGCAATGTCGGGCGGTCAGCAGCAACGTGTTGCAATTGCCCGTGCTCTTGTAAATGAGCCCGAGGTGCTACTGCTCGACGAGCCCTTGGGCGCACTCGACTTAAAACTTCGCAAGGACATGCAGACCGAGCTAAAGCGTATTCAGCAACAAGCCGACATAACATTCTTATATGTAACGCACGACCAAGAAGAAGCGCTTACAATGAGTGATACAGTCGTTGTTATGAATAAGGGCTATATCCAGCAGATAGGCAGTCCCGAAGATGTTTATAACGAGCCACGCAATGCCTTTGTTGCCGACTTTATCGGCGAGAGCAATATTATGGACGGTGTTATGATAGAGGACTACAAGGTCTTCTTTGCAGGTCACGAGCATGTTTGTGTCGATAAGGGCTTTATGAAAAACGAGCCCATCGAAGTTGTTATTCGCCCCGAGGATTTAGAACTGTGCGCACCGGGCGAGGGCAGTATAAACGGCGTTGTAACGGCTTGCATTTTTAAGGGTGTTCACTATGAAATAATGGTAGAACAAGAGGGCTTTGAATGGATGGTGCACTCCACAAAGTCTGCCGTTATCGGCGAAAACATAGGGCTTATATTAGAGCCTGATGCTATACACATAATGAAAGAGTTTGACAACGACGATGCCTACCCTGATGACCCTGTCGACGAGCTACTGTCGGAGGAGGAAGAAGAATGAATCAAAGATGGATAAAATACCCCTATGCCGTCTACGCATTCACATTCTTTTTAGCCCCGCTGCTACTCATTTTCTTTTACAGCATAACGACGACGGGGGCAGACGGTTCTCTTACATTAACGCTTGAAAACTACATTAGATTTTTCGATTTTTCCGAACCGCAATACATGCAGGTTTTTGCAAATTCCTTTAGAATTGCACTAACGGCAACCTCGATATGCCTGATTGTGGGCTATCCTATGGCATATATATTATCAAAGCTCCCCAAAAGGTGGAGAAGTTTTTTATCCATGCTATTCATACTACCCATGTGGATGAACTTTCTACTTCGCACATATGCTTGGATGTCGATACTCGAAAACAACGGCATAATAAACACAATTTTAAAGTCGTTCGGTTTTGAGCCACTTCGCATGATGTACACCGAAGGCGCTGTTATACTTGGCATGGTCTACAACTTTTTGCCATTTATGATACTTCCGATATTCAACATGCTCGTAAAGCTCGACAAGAGCCTGCTCGACGCTTCGAGCGACCTCGGAGCTTCCCCCATGCGTACATTCTACAAGGTGACGCTACCGCTAACCTTCCCCGGTATAATGTCGGGTATAAACATGGTTTTTCTCCCCTCGGTTACGACATTTGTTATATCGAGACTACTCGGAGGCACATCGACCGTGCTTATAGGCGACCTTATCGAATCCCAGTTTAAAATGGTCGATGACAAGGGCTTTGGCTCTGCCATGTCGGTCATTATAATGGTTTTTGTATTCGGACTTATGTTCTTTACAAATAAAAAAGGCAGTAATTCGGAGGGGGGTGTGATGCTGTGAAGAAAAACAGCTTATTAAAAGGCATGGCGGGTGTCTATTCCGTTTTGATTTTTGCCTTTATGTATGCCCCCATCGCCGTGCTTATTGCACTTTCATTTAACGAGTCAAAGCTTCGTAGTAGCTGGGGTGGATTTTCTTTAAAGTGGTATGCATCACTTCTCGAAAACGACCGCATTATGGAGGCTCTTTTTAACACGGTTACACTGTCGCTTTATTCGGCAACAATCGCTGTAATAATAGGAACACTCGCCGCAATATCAATTCACAACATGAGAAAAGGCGCACCGAGAACGGCAATACTAAACATGACATATATCCCAATGCTAAACCCCGATATAGTCACAGGTGTTGCGCTACTACTGCTCTTTTCCTTTGTTGGCATTTCCCTTGGATTTGGCACGCTACTGCTTGCGCACATAACATTTAACATCCCATATGTCGTGCTCTCTGTACTACCAAAGCTAAAGCAAATGAACCCATACACGGTAGACGCAGCGCTCGACCTTGGCATGAAGCCGTGGCAGGCAATTTTCAAGGTAGTTATCCCCGAGATAATCCCCGGCATGATAACGGGATTTCTACTTGCAATTACAATGTCGATAGATGATTTTATTATATCATTCTTTACGACAGGCCCCGGAGTTAATACCCTTTCGATCGAGATATATTCCATGACAAGGAGAGGTATAAACCCCGAAATTAACGCACTTTCGACAATAATGTTTGTCGTTGTGCTAATACTGCTTATACTGATAAATCTAAGATCAGATAAGGACGGCGATCAGATGATCGGTGTCGGATAACATATTATTAAAAGGAGATTACTTTAATGAAAAAAATCATTGCTATGGTTAGCGTTCTTGCACTTTCCCTTGGTGTTCTTGCAGGCTGTTCCTCGTCGGATGATGGCGCAGGTGCTGCAGGCGAAGTTAGAGTTTACAACTGGGGCGACTACATCGCACCGGAGGTTGTAGAAATGTTCGAAGAAGAAACAGGCATTTCGGTTGTATACGACACATTCGACACAAACGAGGCTATGTACCTAAAGCTAAACAGCACATCGGGCTACACATACGACGTTGCAATCCCCTCTGACTACATGATCTACAAGATGATCGAAGAAGATATGCTTGCACCTCTAAACTTCGACAACATGCCAAACGCAGCAGGCGTAGACCCCAAGTTCAATAATCCGGCTTATGACCCCGACAACATGTACTCTGTTCCCTACATCTGGGGCACGGTATGCCTTGCATACGCACCCGAGCTTGTAACAGATCCTGTTGACAGCTGGTCGATCCTTTGGGACGACAAGTACGCAGGTCAAGTATTCATGATGGACTCTGAGCGTGACACAATCGGTGTTGCACTAAAGATGCTTGGCTACTCCCTTAACACAACAGACGAGGCAGAGCTAAACGAGGCAAGAGACGCTCTAATCGAGCAAAAGCCCAATGTTCTTGCTTGGACAAACGACGACATTAAGGATAAGCTAATCGGCCGTGAAGGCGCAATCGGTGTTATCTGGACTTCCGACATAGGCCTTATCCGTGAGCAAGACGAGACAATTCAGTACGCTATGCCAAAAGAGGGCAGCAACGTTTGGTACGATGCAGCTGTTATTCTAAAGGATGCCGAGAATAAAGAAAACGGCGAGAAGTTCATCGACTTCCTATGCCGCCCTGACATTGCTGCTCTAAACGCAGACTACATGGGCGCAGCCTCACCCATCACAGCGGTTGTGGCAGAGCAAGATCCGCTAATCACAGAAGACCCAATCGTTAACCCCACAGCAGAAGATCTCGAGAACCTCGAAGTATTCTACGCAATGGGCGATGTTGCAGAGAAGTACGAAGAAATCTGGAGCGACGTACGTGCAAGCTAATTTGAGCATAGATTAATTTGTTTTTTATGGAAGGGTCAGGAGGCACATAGCGGTGCCTCCTGACCCTCAGTTTTAAGACAAGTGTTTTCACTAAGCAAAAAGCAGGTCAAAGACCTGCTTTTTCGGCTCTTTTTATCGATACTGCCGCCCAGTATATGCCTACAATGATTAAAAGTACAAATGAAATGCGATAGTCAAGCCCTACCCTTGTCGTGCTTGCAAGCAAGACTGTATATGAAAGGGTACTTAAATTTTTCCATAACTTAGGTTCTTCCGAAATCCAAGCCTTTCTGCATACTTCGCTGTATATGTTTTGACATAAAGGCAATATCAAAAACCAAAAGGAGGGAAACCTTGCGCTTATAATTATATATATCACATCGACGATATATAAGATGTAGAGCAATTTCTTTTTACTCATAGCTACCGCCTCTCCTTTTGCACTAAAACTTTGCTGATAAACTTATTATACCGTTATTATAACACGGTGTGTACTCAAAGACAACATAACACAACAAAAAGCAGGTCAAAGACCTGCTTTTTCGGCTCTTTTTATCGATACTGCCGCCCAGTATATCAAAAACACCACGTATAGTGCAAAGGAGTAGCCAAGTTCAATTTCAAGGTCGCTAATGGCAGAACCCAACGTAACAAATGACAAAATACTAAGATTTCTACAAGCTTTAGGATCTTCAGTGCGCCAAGCGTTCCTGCTCACTTCGCTGTATATGTATTGGCATAAGGCGAAAAACAAGTAAAGATATGATGAAATCCATAAACTTGCGAATATGAGAATTACATTGACAATAAAAATGTAGAGCAAAAGTCTCTTTTTATTCAAAGCTACCACCACCACTACCCGGAGAATATTCAGAGAAAGCATCTACAGTTGCACCAGAGTAGTAGACTACTGTTGGGTCATTAGCACATACAAGAATTCTAAATGTTCTTTTCATAATATCCTACTTAATCAAAATGAATAGTATAATTTAACCAACAAGTTTGTTGGTTAAATTATACTATAAAGCATATAGATTTTCAAGTGATTTTAGAAAAAATTAACAATTTATTCGTAATTAAACATTTTTGAGCATAATATTTCTTTTGGATCAAAGTGCAAAGTTGACAAAATAATATGCTTGCAAGATTTTATGTGTTGTAGTAGAATGAGAATAATGTTCGAGTACAAAGCAAACAAAAAGGGGGCGGAGGTATGTATAAACTTGGGTTATGTCCAAACTGCAAGCGGCAACTTGAGATTTACGAAAAAGACAATACAGGTAGTTGCCATCACTGTGGGGCTGAGTTTGATTCGCCAACCGCTTTTGAGGATTACAAGAAGTATAGGGCGGAGATGAAGTATCAAGAACTTATTATGAACCACTGTATATACGAAGAACGTGGAAATATTCTAACAAGAGAGGTAGCGCTTGATGACTACTCCGGCTATGACCACCTCGAAATCCCCGGATTCTTCTGGGAGATAGGGATAGGCGCTTTTCGTAATGATAACGGTCTTATATCTGTCAAGTTACCGTACAGTATAGACACGGTCGGGGAAGATGCATTTGAGAACTGCAAGATGCTTGAAAGCGTTGTAATAGAGGACCCTGATGCAAAACTTTGCGAGGGGGCCTTTAGCGGTTGTTCTGCTCTTAAAAGCATCAACCTTCCGGAGAACATGACAAAGATAAGCCCGAACCTACTCTCGTACTGTTATTCGATGGTCGAGATAAAAATCCCCGATACCGTAACAACTATTGGCAGCAGCGCTTTTAGCTGGTGCGGATCGCTTAGCAAAATAGAAATTCCGAGTTCCGTTACAAAAATCTGTGACTCCGCTTTTGAAGGCTGTGATGAACTGATCGAGATAGAAGTTCCCGAGGGAGTTACCGAGATAGAGTATCAAACATTTTCAGAGTGTTCATTACTAAAAAAGGTAACCTTGCCAAACACAATAAAAACAATAGACTTCTTTGCTTTTAAAGACTGTACCGCACTCGAGGAGATAACCCTACCGCAGAGCTTGACAGAACTCAACGTCGTTGCTTTTTCAGGTTGTACCGCACTTAAAAGGGTAATTGTAAAGAGCGATATCAAGGTAGATGCAAGCATGTTTGAGGATAGTGTTGGGGTCGAGATAATTTATAAAAAAGGATAAGTTTTAGCAAAGCTTGCAATAATACTTTCTCCCCCACTTGTCTTTATTTAGTGTAAAATAGCGATACAACTTGTAAGCATACCTTATATTAAAACTATCCGATACTTAAAGTATGATCTGCCAGATTTTTTGGCTATACCATTTTGCCACACCTTGCTCGATTATATTTCTCTAAAGTTAGCCTTTTATTTTGACATTGAATGTCAGTCTTTTTTATGCTATAATAGTTTTGTTACTTTTAATCGCAAGGAGGACACTTCATGACAAAAGACCCATTGACCCACCCAATGAACGGTGCTGTTAAAGAGCCGTATCTTGCTATGATATATATGCTTTATATGCTTCGCTCCTTGGGAAGCGAGGCGACAAGGGAGGAGCTCGACTATGTAGTGGCGACGGTCGGCAGGCTTAATTATTTTATGGCTATGTCATACCTCGAAACGCTTGTCAATGCCGGCCACATTAAGGTGCGGCAGTTAAACGGCCAAGACAGCTATTATCTTGGAAGAACGGGCAGAGAGAGCTTGCTGGGACTTAGTGAAGATCTCTCCCCCACTATAAGGCGCACGATAGACGAAGCCGTTACCGAGTATTTTAAAGAAAAATATGGCAAGAAATAGATTTTATAATATGATTCTTATATCTCGATGCTTAAATTGCGTCGAGGTATTTTTTTGTTTATGCTATTATTCAATCTTAAAATGCATGTTAATACATATCAACTCACTGTGCATGATATTATAGTCAACTTTTTGCATAATCCCCATGAAAGATGTCAAAACAATTATTGTTCGTTTACTGTATGAAAAACTCAGAAATGATGTACAAATTTTAAACAAATGACCTATATTGTTAATAATTTTAATTTCGCTTGACTTGCACCACATTAGTGCTATAATAAAACCAAGGAGATAAAAGTAGATGCAACAAAAGGAGCGTCTCTTAACTCCTTGAACATATAGTGCATTAAATTGCACATCATATTTTAAAAATGTATTGGGGGAATTTTATGAAAAAAATGTTGTCGGTGCTGCTTGCAGTTATGATGCTATTTGTGTTAGCTGCTTGTAGCACCTCCACAGATGCACCAGAGGGTGGCGAGACTCCTCCGGTTGATAGCGGAGATACAAACGGCGGCGATGTTGCAGAAGCTGTAACGCTGTCGGGAACTTCCGCAGGATTTGGCGGAGAAATCTCCGTAGAGGTAATGATGGAAGGCGATACCATAACTTCTGTTACGGTTACAGGACATACAGAGACAGAGGGCATTGGAACAGCCGCTATTGATAAACTACCCGGCGATATAGTAGCAAACAATTCTTTGGCGGTAGAGGCAGTAGCAGGTGCAACCGTTTCGAGTGATGCCATCATCGCAGCTACCGAAGTTGCGCTTGTCTCGGGCGGATTCGATCCTTCTAATTATATGACAGCCGTCTCCTCAGGTGTTAACGGGGAAAAGACAGACGAAGTAATCGAGGCCGATATAGTAATTGTAGGCGCAGGCGGAGCTGGTCTCACCGCCGCAATCGAAGCAACACAGGCAGGAAAATCAGTTGTTGTTTTGGAAAAAATGTCGTTTGCCGGCGGTAACTCCATTAAGGCAACAGGCGGCATGAACGCAGCGGAAACAAGCGTTCAAGCAGCAGAGGGAATACCCGACACGGTAGAAGTTTTTGTTCAAGATACACTTGACGGCGGTGGAAACATTGCAGATGTGGCACTTGTAACAAAAATGGCAGAAGAATCTGCAGCCGCTGTTGAGTGGCTCGGAGAAATCGGAGCACCTCTTGTACAGGTATCCTTCTCGGGTGGAGCAACATATTCTCGTATTCACCAACCAGAAGGCGGCGCAGCTGTTGGCGCATTTATAGTGGAGAAACTTGTAGACAAGGCAGAAGAGCTTGGCGTAGATGTAATGTATAACACAACCGTCACAGAAATTGTAATGACAGATGGCGTAGCAACAGGCGTTATGGCAAATAGCAGCGATGCTAACTACACAGTTAACGCAGGTGCAGTCATTCTTGCAAGCGGCGGCTTTGGTGCTAACGAAGACATGTACGCAAGTTACAGACCTGACCTTGCAGGCTTTGTAACGACAAATCACTCGGGCGCAACGGGTGATGGCATAATGATGGCGGAAGCAGTTGGTGCCGCCCTTGTTGATGTAGAGTATATCCAAATCCATCCCACAGTACATCAGGAAACAAGCATGCTTATAACAGAAGGTGTACGTGGCGACGGTGCTATCTTAGTAAATCAAAGTGGTAAGAGATTTATAAATGAGCTCGAGACGAGAGACGTTGTATCGGCGGCCGAAATTGCTCAAGAGGGCGGATATGCATATGTTGTATTCGACCAAAACCTAAGAGAGAATCTTGCGGCAACGGAAAAATATGTAACAAACGGCCTAACTGTACAGGCAGATACAATTGAAGAGCTCGGAACAGCACTTGGCATAGACCCTGCTACTCTAAGCGAAACGCTTGGCACATGGAACGAGGCTGTTGCAAATCAAAACGACGCTGAGTTTGGCAGAACAACCGGTATGGAGCACGACCTATCTACTGCACCATATTATGCAATAAAACTATCCCCCGGTGTTCACCATACAATGGGCGGCGTTAAGATAAACACAGAGACAGAAGTTCTAACAGAGAGCGGCGACATTATCCCCGGCCTATTCGCAGCAGGCGAAGTAGTTGGTGGTATCCACGGTAACAACCGCATAGGCGGTAACGCAGTCGCAGACTTTGTGGTATTCGGCCTTGTTTCGGGTCAATCGGCAATAGCTTATACAAATTAAATAGATAGTCGGCTAAGCTTGCCGACTGTAATGCTACACGGAATGTTTATCTTTGTAGTGTAATAAAGCAAACGGGGTGGCAGATGTGCCTCCTCGTTTGCTTTTGTTTATACTCTTTAATCGTGTGTGGAGGTCTGAAATAAAAAAGAAATATGTTATTTTGTTTCTTGTGCTCTTTATTTTGTCGGCGGCATACATGTTGGTTTACGACATGCACTTGTATGAATTATCTCGGTAGACGTATGTATTACATTGGTCTATGCTTGACTTCTATGTGGCGAAAAATATTTTGTGTTTGTCGGGGGCGGCACTTGTTTTTAATGGGGCAAATAACAGGTTGTTTGTTTTAAAACAGGGCGTATCGACGATTGCTGTTACAGCTGTGTCGGCATTTGTTGTGATGATTTATGTGGCGGTTATGTACATCAGTTTTTTTCAAAGCACGAGGTTTATGGGTCATGACATATATTTGGTTTATATGTTTATTAACAATATCTCCCATGTGCTCTTTACCTATCTTGGGCTTGCGACAGCTTATGTGTTGTGCGCTAAAAATGCAAGACATACGAGCGGTGTCGACTATTGCGAAAGTTTGCAGGTCGAAATGTGAGGTCTTATTATGGATGATATAAACAAAGCCATTGCATAGGCTTTTAAAATAATAATTGTTTCTTTGGCGATATGGGTTGCAGGTATTTTTATTGTCAATATGCCGATTGGTATCCATTATATTGATGAGGGAGATGCGTATATTTTATACGGTTTCTCGGTTGTTGCTGCCGCCATTATTGCTAAGGATTAGAATGGTAGATATAATTCTTGGCAATATACCTGATCTCCACTTTATGACCCATCATTATATCTATCACTCGTATCTACTTTCTGCTTGGGAAAGACCTATAATCCGAACCCCTACAACAAATTTTACGCATCAAAAAAGCACCCTTTCGGGTGCTTTTTCGTGTGGCTGGGCTGGTTGGACTCGAACCAACGGGATGCAAGAGTCAAAGTCTTGTGCCTTACCGACTTGGCTACAGCCCATTATTTAAAAAGGGGATAAAAAGGGTATCCCCTTTTTGTGTGGGGTGAATAACCGGGATCGAACCGGCGACCTCCAGGGCCACAACCTGGCGCTCTAACCGACTGAGCTATATCCACCATGGATAATGGCGCGCCCGAAGGGACTCGAACCCCTGGCCCACTGCTTAGAAGGCAGTTGCTCTATCCTGCTGAGCTACGGGCGCACGTATTAAAGATACGAATAAGGGGAGAATTTTCTCCCCTTATTAGGGCGTTACCCCAAGGGTTTTCGCCTATGGAGCGGGTGATGGGAATCGAACCCACGTATTCAGCTTGGAAGGCTGACGTTCTACCATTGAACAACACCCGCATGTGACTACCATAATAAAATACCACAAAAAGGGGTATCTTGTCAACAAGTTTTTTTCGAAAATTAAAAAAAAATGTAAACAAGTGTACTATAATCGTTGCAACTATATGGCAATAATAGTATAATATCATTGTATTTCCCTGTCAATAATTTTTTTGTTTTATTTTAGGGTGATATATAAAATGACTTTTTTGTAAGACTACTATAATGTATCTACACTTAATAATATCAAGGAGAATATATGAATATAACCGAAAACCAAACACGGGTAATCATTGCTGCATTAATAGAGGGCGGCATTACAGAAGATGAGGCAAATGCAAGTTTTAGCGAGCTTGAAAGTCTTGTAGAAACAGCGGGAGGCACTGTCGTTGGCATTGTAAGCCAGTACAACAGAACACCCGAACCACGCACGCTTATAGGCGAAGGCAAGGCGGAGGAGCTTAGTCAGCTTTGCGAGACAGAAGAAGCGGAACTTGTAGTATTCGACAACGAGCTCTCCCCTTCTCAGATACGCAATCTCGAAAATATAACGGGCGCTAAGGTCTTTGACCGTTCTATGTTAATTCTCGAGATATTCAACCTCCACGCAACGACAAACGAGGGCAAACTGCAAGTAGAGCTTGCTCAGCTAAAATATACCCTCCCAAGGCTTACCGGTAAAGGCGTCGAGCTATCTCGCCTCGGCGGTGGCGGAGGTATGGGCGCTCGTCGTGGTGCAGGTGAGACAAAGCTCGAGATAGACAGACGTCGTGCCAGAGAGCGCATGTCAATGTTACGCAGAGAGCTTGAGGACGTGCACAAAAATAGGCTTGAACAACGTCAGGCACGAGACCGCTCAGGGCTGCCTCTCGTCGCCCTTGTCGGATATACCAATGCCGGTAAGTCGACACTTCTCAACAAGCTTACAGGGGCAGGTGTTCTTGTGGAGGACAAGCTCTTTGCAACGCTCGATCCGACAACTAGAAAATATACTTTAGACGACGGTATAGACATACTGCTTACCGATACCGTCGGCTTTATATCAAACCTCCCCCACCATCTTGTCGAGGCCTTTGCTTCTACTCTTGATGAGGTGAGGTATGCCGATATTTTGCTACATGTCGTCGATGCTTCAAATCCCGATTTTTATAGGCACATGCAGGTATGCGAGGAGCTTTTCACAAAGCTCGAGGCAGGCAACACACCGAGGGTAATTGCCCTAAACAAGGCCGATGTCAGCACGCATATCCCAGAAATAGCCGGAGGTGTGCCGATCTCCGCACTATCAGGCGACGGGCTCGATGAGCTAAAGGCGGCACTTGTAGGCAAAATAACGGCATCTCACAGGCTTATGGAGGTGCTAATCCCCTACGACAGGGGCGACATTGTGGAAAAAATTCACAACGACACGATAGTTCTCGACACTGAGTATAGAGGCGACGGCGTTTTTGTCCGCCTACGTTGTGACGAGGTTTGGCGGGGTCGCCTTGAGAGGTACATGCTGTGAAAGAATACACCACAATAGCAGAATTTGGAGAAGCTTCGCATGTCGACAAAAAGTCGAGGTTTATCGGCAGGGCTATGCCTGTTTCGACAGAGGAGGACGCCATAGCCTTTATTAAAATGCTACGAGAAGAAGAACCCGAAGCATCGCACCACTGCTATGCTTACAGACTGCGTGAAAATAACATGGCAAGATACAGCGACGACGGCGAACCACAGGGAACAGCAGGCCTTCCAATGCTCGACATGCTTACAAAGAGCGATGTAATAGATCTGTGCGTTGTAGTGGAGCGCTGGTTTGGCGGCACACTGCTTGGCACGGGCGGTCTTGTAAGGGCATACACGAGGGCGGCAAGGGAGGCTGTCGAGGTCGGTGGCATTGCCGTTATGACGCCATGCGTTATAACGACGTTTGACTGTCACTATAAATTCAAAGAGCGTGTCGAGTCGCTTTGCCAAGATATGCAGGGCGCTATAATAAATCTCGATTATGCCGAAAATCTTTCCTATAAAATGTCTATCCCCGAGAGCCTGTTCGACGGCTTTTGCTCGTCAATAATCGAGCTAACACTTGGCGCTTCTACTGCGGAAAATATAGGATTTGAATTTCGTCCCGTAAAAAAAGAGGATATCGGATAGTATTTGTCGTATATAGTATATAAGGGGGGATTATTATGAACCTACGAATGGAGGCCGAAGCAAGGGAGCATTTAATATTGTCTCCTTGGGCTACATTTTCCGATCAGAGTGCAGGCAGGGAAAAGCACGAAGAAGGTTGCAATGTGCGCACCGCCTTTGTTAGGGACAGGGATCGCATTATTCATTGCAAATCCTTTCGCAGACTAAAGCATAAAACACAGGTCTTTTTTTCTCCCGAGGGCGACCACTATCGCACACGACTAACACATACATTGGAAGTGGCGCAAATTGCAAGGACAATTGCAAGGGCGCTATATCTAAACGAAGATCTAACAGAAGCTATAAGCCTTGGCCACGATTTGGGGCATACCGCCTTTGGTCATTCGGGTGAAGATGTACTTAACGACATATGTCCCTTAGGTTTTGCTCATTTCGAGCAGAGCGTGCGTGTTGTAGATGTTCTTGAAAAGGATCGCCGTGGGTTAAATCTTACAAGCGAGGTGCGAGACGGGATACTAATGCACTCGGCAGGGGCTGCCAAGGGTGGCAGGGCAAAGACCCCCGAGGGGCGCATTGTCGCTTTGAGCGATAAGATTGCCTATGTAAACCACGATATAGACGATGCTTTAAGGGCAGGTATTCTAAGAAAAGAGCATCTGCCAAAAGAACTTATAGAGGTGCTTGGCGACAGTCATAGTGGCAGGATAAACAATCTTATTAACTCCGTTATAACAGCATCGGAGGGTAATGAAATTCGGCTTGAAGGGCATGTCGACAGAGCTTTTTGGGAGTTAAGGCGCTTTTTATTCGACAATGTATATCACAGCGATGTCGCAAAGAGCGAGGAACAAAAAGCAAAAGAAGTCGTCGCTATGTTGTACGGCTACTTTATAAAATACCCCTCCCAAATGCCCGAGGAGTTCTTTTTGCATGTAGATAACGACGGGCTCGAGCGTGTTGTTTTAGATTATGTTTCGGGCATGACAGACAGATATGCAATGAGCAAATTCCAAGAGATATATATGCCAAAAAACTGGCAGTAATTTTAAATGCCTACAAAGTAGGTCATTAAAACTCAAAATACACTACAAGCGAGGGATAAAATGATACCCGATAGCTTTATAGCAGAGCTTAAAAGTCGAATAGAGGTAGAAGATGTTATAGGCTCCTATGTAAAGCTTAGGCGGCAAGGCTCCAACCTTGTGGGGCTCTGCCCTTTTCATGGGGAGAAGACCCCTTCCTTTACGGTCTTTACAGGAGATCAGCATTACTACTGCTTTGGTTGCGGTGCCGGTGGCGATGCCATTACATTTATAAGGGCTATCGAAAACTTAGAGTATGTCGATGCAATTCACCACTTGGCAGAGCGTGCAGGGCTTAAAGTTCCTGACACCGGAACAGACGAGGAAGGGCAAAAACTTCGCCAAAGAGTGCTCGAAGCCATGAAAGAGGCGGCTCGTTTTTTTCATTCCCATGTAACCGATAAAGTAGCACAGGACTATATTAAAGAGCGTGGCATAGCCCCAAATATAGCAACAAGATACGGCATTGGCTACGCCCCTGACAGTTGGAGCTCGCTTTTGACCCACATGAAGTCGAAGGGCTTTGACGAGCCTCTCCTTCGCAGGGCAGGACTGTGCTCGGTTGGGCAAAAGGGAAACTATTTCGATACCTTCAGAGGGCGACTTATCTTCCCAATTATAGATACGAGAGGGCAAGTTATTGCCTTTGGCGGACGTGCTATGGGCGATGTAATGCCAAAATACCTAAACTCGCCCGACACACCTGTTTTTAAAAAAAGCCGAACACTTTTTTCTTTAAATCTTGCTAAAAATGCCAAGAAGGACAGGTTTATTTTGGCAGAGGGATATATGGATGTTGTCGCCATGAATCAAGCAGGCTTTACCGAGACAGTAGCTACGCTAGGCACAGCGCTTACAGCCGATCAGGCTCGGCTTATATCTCGCTATGTTAAAGAGGCGGTTATTGCCTACGATATGGACGAAGCCGGTCGAAAGGCGACAGAGCGAGCAATTACAATATTAACCGAAGCCGGTTTAAAGGTGCGTGTTTTAAACTACGAAGGGGCAAAAGACCCCGACGAATATATAAAAAAATTCGGCATAAACGGGTTAAAACGCAAGCTCGATGCATCATCGACCTCTATTGAGTACAGAATAGAAAGAGCGGCATTTGGCAAGGATTTAGCAGACCCTGACATTAGGGTGGAATATCTAAGCGAAGTCGCAAACATTCTCGCCACTGTCGACAGTGCAATATCTGTCGATGTCTACGCAGGCAGAGTGTCGAGCGAAACAGGGATTGACAAACAGAGCCTTATGGACGAGGTAAAGCGCAGGGCGAGCGCTCGTTATAAAAAAGAAAATGCAAAGGAGCTTTCGGAGGAGCGCAGGCGGCTTGTTTCAGGCCCTGTAAGAAACACTCATAGGGCGGCAAATTTAAAGGTCAGCAGGGCCGAAGAAGGGCTTATTTGCCTGCTATTCCACAACCCGAGCTTTGCCGCAGAGCTTGAAGGCAAGTTAAATGCCGACGATTTTAGCTCGGAGTTTAACAGGTCTGTTTATATCACAGTGACAGACAGTATAAATCTTGGTAAAACACCGGATATTTCCGATTTTTCAAGCCTTGATATGTCTGAAATAGGTACTGTTTCGGGCATGATAAGCTTAAAAGATACACTTAGCGGTACGAAAGAACAGCTTTTAGAGTTTGCCAGCACTATTAAAAATGCTAAGATTAAGCAAAACTTAAAAAAGGACAATAGCGAGGATTTAAAGAGCTATATCGAACACCTCGGTAAATCCAAAGCGACAAATGTTGGCGATGAAAATGAGTAATTTTATTATATTTAACGTACATAACAGTACATATAAGAAGGAGCGGTAAAGTGAACAACACACAAAACAGTGGCGAAAAGAGAATGACCGTAAAGGACATTGTAGAGCTTGCAAAGCAAAAGGGAGTTATATCGGGTAAGGAGCTTGTATCCTTTATAGACGAGGCGGAACTCGATGTAGATGTTATAGACAAGCTATATGAAACGCTCGAAGTCTCGGGAGTTAAAATCGAGGACGATTACGACGAGGCGGCAGTCCCCGTGCTCGAAATTGACGATGCGGCAGATCACGACAAAGAAGAAGATAAAGTTATAGATGTAGCCCTTACAGCAGACGGCCTTTCGATAGACGATCCTGTTCGTATGTACCTAAAGGAAATAGGCAAAGTGCCGCTTCTCTCCTCTGATCAGGAAATAGAGCTCGCTTGCAAAATGGTAGAGGGCGACGAGAAGGCACGCAAAAAGCTCTCCGAGGCCAACCTTCGTCTTGTTGTTAGCATCGCAAAGAGATATGTCGGCCGTGGTATGCTCTTTTTAGACCTAATCCAAGAGGGTAACTTAGGTCTGCTAAAGGCGGTCGAGAAGTTCGACTATACAAAGGGATATAAATTCTCCACATATGCAACATGGTGGATAAGACAGGCAATAACAAGGGCTATTGCCGACCAAGCGAGAACGATCCGTATCCCTGTGCATATGGTCGAGACCATAAACAAGGTCATGCGTGTATCCCGTCAGCTACTTCAAGAGCTCGGCCACGACCCGAGCAGCGAAGAAATTGCGGCAGAGATGAATATGTCTGTCGAAAAGGTTCGTGAGATAATGAAGATCGCTCAAGAGCCTGTATCGCTCGAAACCCCAATAGGCGAGGAAGAGGACAGCCATCTCGGCGACTTTATCCCCGACGACGATGCACCCGCACCGAGCGAGGCGGCATCTTACACCCTTTTAAGAGAACAGCTCGTTTCGGTTTTGGCTACACTTACGCCAAGAGAAGAGCGAGTTTTAAAGCTCCGTTTTGGACTTGAGGACGGCAGGGCTCGCACACTCGAGGAGGTCGGCAAGGAGTTTAATGTAACTCGTGAGCGTATTCGTCAGATCGAGGCAAAGGCACTGCGTAAGCTTCGTCATCCGTCGAGAAGTAAGCGTTTAAAAGATTTTATGGAATAAATCCCACTTTTCTCTTGACTTATGTCTTGCGACTTGTTATAATAGTATACGTCGTTAAGACTGGCGAGTGTGCTGGAACCGGCAGACAGGCACGTTTGAGGGGCGTGTGTCAACAGACGTATGGGTTCAAGTCCCATCACTCGCACCAGAGGGACGTTAAATCCATTTATGGGTTTAACGTCTTTTTATTTTAAAAAATACATATTTTTCTCCCGTCATTTGCAATCAAGATCGTTGCAAATGTAGATGGAATGGGGTGAAAGTCCCCTGCGTTACCGGCGCTGTAAGTGTGAGTTTAATCCGAAGCATTTTATGTTAAACGAAAGTTTTCCACTGTGGGCATCCCCCATGGGAAGGTAGGAATTAAACGTAGGAGCATCTCTCTATAACACAAGCCAGAATACTTACGGGATAATAAGTTCCACTGTGTACATATACGGGTGCATGATTTTTTGCTATGTAAAAAATCATGCACTTTTTTTATATGAAAAATTTAAGGAGATTTACTTATGACAAAGACAAACAAAGCTCTAATTTCGCTAATCATGGCATCTATCATGATGCTATCCACTCTAACAGCATTCGGCACAGATACTCTAAGCAGTGTGGCAGACAGATCGGTAGACTATGCCCTAAGCGGTGATCAAAACCTTCTATGGCTACTTGCCGATATCGGAATATACGAAAAGACTTCCGAGGTTTTAACGGAAGACCAGCGTGCAGAACTTCTAAATGGCGCACTGCTTTATGCAAAAGAGAGCAGTAGCGCCTCCGAATACAGCGCCGCCATTATTTCGCTTGCCGCCATGGGGTACGATGCGAGCGACATAACGCTTGATGGCCAAGAGCTCGATCTTGTATCAAAGCTTACCGAGCTTGTCGACAGTAGTGACCAATCTGTCACAAGCATATACACCCTCCCATATGTCATTATTGCGCTAAACGCAAAGGATAACTTCATGACCGATGCGCAGGAGCAAATTCTACTCGATATGGCAGTAGAGAGCAAAGCCGCTTGGCTCGATGCGACATTTGGCACAGACTCGATTTCCCCCATGATACTTGCACTCTCCCCCTACTACGATGAGCCCGAGATTAAAGAGGCAATAGACGAGGGAATTGCAACAATTAAGGCGGCACAACAAGAAAACGGCGCACTATATAGCGATGGATTCGAAACATACGGAGCGGCTTCGACCGGTCTTGGCATAGCCGCTCTTGTGTCGGTCGGCATAGACCCAAACGAAGTTAAGACTAACGGCAAAAGCCTTGTAGATGGGCTTATGAGCTACTACGATCCACACACGGGAAAATTCTCCCCAACAGACACCTCCTTTGCGACCGAGCAGGGCTTTAGAGGACTTCTCGCCCTCACTCTTGTGCCGGAAGGTAGTATATACAATTTTGGTACTCTCTCCCCTCTTTCGGCTACTCTGTCTAATATTAATCCCAACATTAACATTGCAGAAAAGATAAGTAATGTTCCGACATTTACCGATATGGCTGACAGTATATACACAGATGCTGTAACGGAACTTGCTTCTCGTGGGGTTATAAATGGCAAGGGTGACGGCATTTTCGCTCCCGAGGATAGTATAACAAGAGCAGAATTTACAGCAGTTGTTATCAGAGCGCTAGGCCTTACTTATGATAAACAAGGCAGGTTTGACGATGTAACCGAGGATGATTGGTTTTACTCATATGTCACGGTCGCGGCGCAGTATGGCATTGTAATGGGTGTATCGGACGATAGTTTTAACCCTCATGGCAATATAACAAAGCAAGATGCCGCCGTTATGCTATCTCGCATTGCCACGCTCTTAGGGCAAGATGTAGAACTGTCGACTGCCGCCACACGAAATGTACTATCGGCATTTACCGACTATGTTACAGTGGCAGATTATGCCGCCTCCCCTCTTGCCTATTGCTATACGGCAGGCATATTGGACGACTTTGCCCTTGAAATTACTCCAGAACAAGATGCTTCAAGAGCACTTGTGGCCGACATGCTCTATAATTTACTAAATAATACAGGACTGCTAAACTAATGAAAAATAAATTTTTAATCCCCCTTGTTTTAATTGTCGCATTAGCGGCGGTATTCTTCTTTGGTGGCACAGGCGCAGACATTCCCGAACAGTCGCTTGATTTAAACGAAGAAATACAAGCGCCGCCTCCCATAGACCCCGAAAGTGTCGTGGTGACAGGCACCGAGTATACCTGCACGCTTACGGTAGTCTGTCACGAGGCGACCGACAGCCTTGATATGCTCGATCAGAACAAAAGGGATATTATCCCGACAGACGGCATTATATTCCCGACGACAACCGTTACATTTTACCAAGGCGAGAGCGTTTACAACATATTACAACGAGAGCTTAAAAAGAGCGCCATTCATTTCGAATTTTCCAATACTCCGCTCTACGAAAGCTCCTATGTCGAGGGAATAGGCAACCTATACGAAGGCGACATGGGAGATCTTTCGGGCTGGCTTTACAACGTAAACGGCATATTTCCAAATTACGGAATGTCTCACTACGGACTGATCGATGGAGACGAGGTTGAAATTGTCTATTCTCTCGATTTGGGAAATGACGTGAAGGGCGAAACGAAGTAGGAGGTAAGCATGAAAAATGCATTTGCAGAGCATCACCCTATTGTAAGTTTTAGCTATTTTTTCTTTGTAATAGCATTTTCCATGACACTGCTACACCCTATTTTCCTTGCCATTTCGGTTGTGGTAGGAATTTTTTATCTGCTTTTAATTAGAGGGGCAAAGGCGTGGCGGCTCGTTTTTGGCTTTGTTTTGCCGATTATTTTGCTTACAACGGCAATAAACCCACTTTTCAACAGCCGAGGAGCAACAATTCTTGGCTATTTGCCAAACGGAAATCCGCTAACTCTCGAAGCTATTTTATTTGGTCTTGGCACATCACTCATGCTCTCTGCCGTAATTGTATGGTTTGCTTGCTACGGCGACATTGTAACGAGTGATAAATTTATTTATATATTCGGCAAGATAACCCCTTCGCTCGCTCTTGTGCTCTCCATGATCTTCCGCTTTGTGCCACGCTTTAAGGAGCAATACAGACTTGTAGCTACGGCAAGGGGCGGACTTGAAGAGGGAAATTTACTTAAAAGGGCAAAAAGGGCGGCGCTCGTATTGTCAATAATGGTTACATGGTCGCTCGAAAACTCAGTCGACACGGCAGACAGTATGCGAGCGAGAGGATACGGACTTGAAGGGCGCACCGCTTTTTCTATCTACAACATGCAAAAGAGGGACATTTTTGCCCTCTTGGCCGTCTTGCTATCCTCGGCATACCTTATAGCAGGGCTTGCCACAAAAAACCTAACATTTGACTACTATCCGACAATGAGCGGAACATCATTTTCACCCTACACAGCAAGCCTATTTGCGGTATACATTTTTCTGCTGACCCTACCTATAACGATCGGCATTTTAGAGGAGTATAAATGGAAATTGTACGAGCGGAAAATTTAAGTTTTAGTTATCCCCTATCAGAGGAAAAAATATTCGACAATATTTCCTTCTCGGTAAACGAGGGGGAATTTGTCTTGCTCTCGGGGCTGTCCGGTTGTGGTAAAACTACACTTTTACGGCATCTTAAACCCTCTGTTTGTCCACATGGCGAGAGGGGCGGCAAGATTTTTTTCATGGGCAAGGAGGAGCTTTCACGCAGGGAGGAATGCACCTCGATAGGCTATGTCGGGCAGAGTCCCGAAAATGGCATTGTTACAGACAAAGTTTGGCACGAGCTCGGATTTGGGCTCGAAAGTTTAGGGTTTCCAAGCGATGTAATACGGCTTAAAGTTGCCGAAATGGCTTCTTTTTTTGGTATAGAGCAATGGTTTTATAGCGATGTATCGACCCTGTCTGGCGGGCAAAAGCAGATACTAAATCTTGCCTCTGTAATGGCGATGTCACCCTCTTTGCTAATTTTAGACGAGCCTACAAGCCGCCTCGACCCCATTACAGCGGCAGAGTTTTTGGCAATGTGCGGCAAGATAAACCGTGAGCTTGGCACGACAATTATAATGACGGAACACCGCTTCGAAGAAGTGCTCCCTCTCTCGTCACGCATGATGGTACTGCACCAAGGTGGCATCATAGTAAATTCACTTCCTCGCCTCGCAATAAAAGAGCTCGCTAAAATGCATCACCCCCTCTTTTTGTCCATGCCGACACCGTCAAGGGTCTACGAGGCTGTGCCAAGCGAGTTTGAAGCCCCTCTAACGGTCGGAGAAGGTCGTCATTGGCTTGCTTTGATCAATGAGCAAAAGCCTTTGCTGCCGCTCGAACAAGATGATATTTCCACAGTAGGCGAAATTGTACTTGAGTTAAAAGACATTTGGTTTAGGTACGACAAAGAAAGCAGAGACATTTTAAAAGGACTCTCTTTGACTGCCGATAAAGGAAAAATGCTTGCCATTTTAGGGGGCAACGGCGTCGGCAAGAGCACTACGCTATCTATAATAGCCGGGCAAAAGACTCCCCAGAGGGGGACATGTAAGATTGCATCGAGCAATAATCGGCATTTGAAAATTGCTCTACTTGCGCAAAATCCACAAGTTCTCTTTCTAAAAAGCACAGTGGGCGACGATCTTGCCGAGATTGCAACAGAGCTTCCGTTAAATAAAAGCGACAGGGCGGCTCGAGTCCGGCATCTGGCATCTATTTGCAGACTTCACCACCTGTGGGACAGGCACCCATATGATTTATCAGGCGGTGAGCAACAGCGGCTTGCACTTGCTAAGGTCTTGATGACAAATCCGGACATACTACTGCTCGACGAACCGACAAAGGGGCTTGACGGCCAATTTAAAGAGGAGCTTGCCGAGATATTAAAAGGCCTCATGACGAGCGGCGTCACAATTATAACGGTGAGCCACGATATAGAATTTTGCGCAAAATACGCCGACAGATGCGCCTTGATGTTTGACGGCAAAATAGTTTCAAGCGGCAGACCGAGAGAATTTTTTTCTCAAAACACTTTTTACACCACGTCGGCAAATCGAATGTCGAGAAGTATTATTAAAAACGCAATAACAGATGACGACATAATAAAATCACTCGGCATTACACCGCCGAGCAAAGGGCAAAAAATCACGCAATCTCCTATTTTATCCCCCAAAAAGATGGAAGAAGAAAAACCTTCGCCCATCAACAAGGCAGCCGCCATCTTTTCGGCAATCTGCTTTGTTTTTGCGCTGTTGTTTGGCTTATTATCGATAGGCGACCTATCGGAGATGGTCAAGGGCGGACAGCTCGAGTTTATAACACGATATATAGCTATCGTCTCATCTTTGCTTTTGTTTGGAACAGTCTTTTTAACATGCCTTTTAGGAGCAAAAAATGGTGGTATATCGGTGTCGAACATAAGAAAAAAGCGCACTAAAGGCACTGCTCTTTTAACTATTGCAACACTTATTGCCGCCTCGCTTACAATATATCTCGGTATAACATTTTTCGAAGGCCGCAGATATTATTTCATTTCTATGCTACTAATCTTCGAATGTATGCTCCCCTTCGCCCTTACCTTTGAATGGCGCAAACCACCAGCAAGAGAGCTCGTTATTATTGCCGTTCTTTGCTCGCTGGCCGTCATTGGTCGACTTGTATTCTTTATGGTACCCCAGTTTAAGCCGATGATCGGAATAGTGATAATTGCCGCCATCGCCTTTGGCGGACAGACGGGATTTTTAGTAGGCGCTACCTCGGCTTTTGCGTCGAACTTTTTCTTCGGTCAAGGGCCATGGACACCTTGGCAGATGCTGGCCGTCGCTCTAATCGGCCTAATTGCAGGGACGATTTTTCACCGAGGAAAACAAAGAAAAAGCCTGCTTGCAATAACGCTTTATGGCGCTTTAAGCACATTTTTTGTATATGGTTTCCTCATGAACTCCTACACAGCCCTGTCTATATCGAGCGGAGAGGAAATTTCTGTTTTTCTAACGACCTTCGCTTTTGCCTTTGTTTTTGACCTAATCCACGCTCTTGCAACAGCAATATTCTTGACCATTTTAACCTCTCCTTTACTTGAAAAATTTGAAAGAATAAAGCTGAAATATGGCTTTATTGATTAATTATGCACTTCACCCCTTAAATAAACAATAAAATTTCAAATTACTCTTGTTTATTTTAGCGAAATATGTTATAATCTATTGTGTGATTATTAACATATCGATAGGTTTGCAATGTGAAAGGGGGTGCATGTTTATGAATATAAATATCTTGAACATGACAGCGGTTTTTTTGCTGTATAACACCATTGCTTTTAACTTTTCCTCTAAAATTCTGGTTGAAGCTACCGGAAAAGGAATTTTAAAAGCTTGTAGCATAGCCTTTAATGCTCTATTACTTATACTATTTGTTAGAACTGCCGATTATAGCTTTATACATTTTATAGTTGTATTTTGCACATTATATGCAGAATTTTCACTTATCTCCAAAGCGAGTTTTAGGCAGATTTTCTTTGGTGCTTCTGTTTTTATGTTTCACATAATTTCAGTATACATGCCAACGGTCGTTATATACGGTTTCGTAAGCGGCCTTGCACCTTACGAACTTTTCTTATCTCTCGACATGCGTGCCCAAATATATATGTTCACTTTAATGGCTCTAATTGTCATTCAGTTGACATTTATGGTCTTTGTTAAAATGGATCAAACTATTGAGGTTTCGGTTTCGGCTAACTTCGCTAAGCTAATCAGCCTTTCAGCTCTCATTAGCTCGATTATAACGATTGTCATAAACGGACTGCTCTTTAACTTAGAGAGCTCTATTAGTCAGGTTGCCATTTCACTTGCAACCTCTGCTTTGCTTGCACTTACCTTCTATTATATTTTCCTATACGGAATTTCCTTTGTAAGTTTGAACAAGGCAAAAAGAGAGAGCGATTGGGTGGAAAAAGAGTATATTGAAATATTAAACAAACGTAAATCTGTTTCGGACCTCGTTTCCAAAGATATACTAACAGGGCTTTACAACAGAACTTTTATTAATGAAACACTTGATTTTTTGTGTAATGATGATACAATAAGCTTCGCAGTAATATTTTTAGACATTAATGGGCTTAAGAGCGTTAACGATAGTTTTGGCCACGATGTGGGAGATCGCCTTATTCAAGCTGTCGCAAATGGCATTTCTTCGACCATTCGAGACCACGACTATGCAGGACGGCTTAGCGGTGATGAGTTTATTGCTATAATAACAGGCATTAAAGAAGGCGAGCTCTCCGGGCTTGTCGAACGAATGCGTTATTCGATAGTTGCCGAGGGTAAGGACAAGCCCTACCCAGTTTCGGCAAGCATTGGTGCTGTTTTTGTCACCGATAGCATTAGAAAAGCAGGAGTAATCCATATGTTAGAACTTTCCGACAAGCTTATGAGAGAGGACAAGAAGGAGCACTACGACAATGTGGGAGGTGCTTACATTTGATCTCCATTTTAATTGTGCCTTTTTACGCACTTTACAACTATATTTTAATGAGCTATGCAGCATATATTTATGAATATCGCAAGAGCATAATAAAGCTTTATATTTTGTGTACCATTGTCGGTGCGTTTTCTATGTATGCCTACATGACATATTTTACCACACCAAAGTACGAATTTTTAATGCTCTTTGCCTATATAATTTTGTATTCGTTTGTATTCTCCAAACTCCACGAAAGTATGCCGCTCAATACCCTCTTTGGCGTCTTTGCTTTTACCCTTAATTTTGTATCAAGAAGAATTCTTACAATAAGTGTTATTGCAATGATATTCGACATTACCATGAGTGAAGCTTACTCGCATGAGTTAAGCCGCTTGCTTGCTTTTATCATTCCATTCTCCATTTCATCGCCATATATTTTAGCAACGAGAAAACTCCTACATAAAAAGTATATGGACAATGTTTTAATGGATAAGAAAAATGTTCGCTTTGCCGTTTCGATGATGGGCTACACATGTGCATTTTTGGCCTTCCTACTATTTGTACTTGGATTTGGCGACCTCGACAAGGGTTACACTGTTATATACCTTGTAGTAGGTATTGTTACTTCGTTTAGTTATCATACCGCTATCGGCTTTTCCTATGCCTTTGCTAAAATGCAAATTCATGTAGCAAAGCTTAAAGACATGAAAAAAAGCATAGAACAAGAGCAAAAAACACTAAAGGCGCTCGAGGAAAGTGCATTTGTAGATCAGTTTACAGGTATGCTTACAAGAAAGGGTGCTGAAGATGTAATAGATCAGTTCTTGGCCGCAAGGGAGAGCTTTTATGTTATATTCTTCGATATGGACGGCCTAAAACATGTTAACGACACATACGGACACGCTGAAGGCGATTTGTATATAATGAGAATAGCTTCTCTTATCAAAGAAGCTTTTAAAGGGGACACAATATCACGCTTTGGCGGCGACGAGTTTGTAGTTGTAGGCTCTATGTTAGATCCGTACAGCCCTGTTAAAAAATCTGTTTTGTGCTACGAAAGCTCGCTCGATATTTCTAAGCATTACGACTGTCCTTACCCTACTTCTATCAGTTACGGCATTAACAGAATTATGGGTAGTACAATCTTTTCAAGAAACGATATAATTAAAGAAGCCGATGAAAGAATGTACGAATTTAAGAAAATGCGCAACAAACAACGCACAACACAAAAGGCTTCTAAACCATAGTTTTAACTTTATTTTTGGAGGTAATTTTTTGAAGGTTTTGCTAAAAATCTTGCTCTTTCCGGTAACACTTATACTTAACATATTGCTTGGAATGTCGAAATTTGTTTTGTTTTTCGGCTCATTCTTTTTAAACATACTTGCCTTTTTCTTTTTCTTAGGCGCTATTATTTCACTCTTTTCAGGCGATTTAATATCGATCGGACTGCCACTCCTCTTTATGGGGTATCTGCTAAGCCCGTGGGGCCTTGCCTCTGTCGGGATATGGCTTATAGCAAAGGTAGAGGGATTTAACAACTGGCTAAAAACGGTATAGATTTACTTTAAATTGCATGTCTCTGCCATATGATGGTTTATATATAAAACCGAATTATAGCAAAATATTTAACCTTTTTAAAAAAAGCTGTCAAAAGAGGGCCCAGTAATGGTGCCCTCTTTTGTTATTTTGCAAGTCAAATACCACTTATGCAGTGCTCCCATTTTTGCTTTTAGCAGTCTTCTTTTTCTTGTTCTTCCTTCTTGCGCTGATCTATCTGCTCGTACAGCGCATCGAGAGCATCTGACACTCCGCCAAGGCTGTCTACAAGGCCTTCTTTAACTGCCGTTTCTCCATCTAACACGCTGCCTATATCTGTCACAAGCTCGCCGACCGTTTTCATAAGCCTCATATATTTGTGCTCTGTTATATTGGAATTTCGCACGACAAAGGAAACAATGCGCTCCTCTATTTTATCGAGGTTGTGGAAGGTCTGCGGCGTGCTTATAACGAGTCCGTTATATCTAACAGGGTGAATTGTCATGGTTGCAGAGGGCACAATAAAAGAGCGCTTAGCAGATACCGTTAAAGGCACTCCTATCGAATGACCCCCACCCAAAACGAGTGACACGGTAGGAGTTTTCATCGAGGCTATTACCTCGGCTATTGCAAGCCCTGCTTCTACATCGCCGCCTACCGTGTTTAGCAAGATTAAAAGACCTTCTATGTTGGACGACTCCTCTACCGCCACAAGCTGAGGCAACACATGCTCGTATTTTGTCGATTTAGCAGAGCCTGACAGCTCGTTGTGCCCTTCAACTTGACCGATAATCGAGATTATTTGTATAACTCCCCTGCCACCATGACTTGTTATCGATCCATAGTCACGCACTTCGGCAAGTGTTGGCGACTTTTCGCCGTCGCTAACTCCGTTTTTGCTGTTTTCACTCATAAAAAATACTACCTTTCAAACATTTGTCTAAAAGGTAGTATGTGCAAAAAATTATAAATATTGCGTTAAAATTTATCTTGCCTCGTTCCATGCTACAACAAGGTCGACCATCAAGCCGTAACTGTCCACACCTGCCGTCTGACCGTTCGATTTTAAGAACATATCGTTTATAAAGCTCTGAAGGTCGTTTATCCATCCGTCGTAACTTCTAACATGCTCGCTATATGCTACAAAATCGGCTCTTATACCTTCGTCTATCGACTCGTACAGTTCTGGGTATCCATCGGAATCTGCCCTTCTATATGCCGACATTAGATATTGTAGCGCCATAAATGCGCCCGAATATTTCACTTCGGGGACTTCTGAGTCCATAGTAATAATAAATGCCGCAAAATTTGCCTCGTCCTCCGGTGCAATGCACAGGCTGTGCGCCATTTCATGAGCCACTGTAAATGGAAGGGCGGGCGGCGTTGTGTCGTCGCTTACAATAGATTCGCATGTGAAAGGTGAATACATGCCGCCAACTCCGAGATAAGACATCGGCACGCTTAATATAGCACGTTTTGGAATTGTCACCATGCCGTCAAAAACATCGTACTGCTCGGCGAGCTCATCATAATCCTCTCGAATAAGCCTACCGTAGTCACGCACTCCGTACTGACCATATTGAACTTTTGCTCTCTCTGCTACCGCTATTTCCTCTACTGCATATATTGCATCCTTTATGCTCTCCGCATTGACCTCCGTTTCAGGATAACCGAGCAGATCTTCAAGCGGCACAGTGTGGTAGCCAAAGCCGAGCGTTATATTGAAAATCGAGAACATAACACCTATAACAATAAGCGAAATTGCAACTATGTCCCCCTCTCCACCAACCTCTGCATTCGGGTCTTTTATTACAAGGTATATCATGTAAATCAAAACAGGGATTATCGCTATAAAGAAAATTTCGAGTAGTGCAAAGGGAATCCATCCCGTTATCAGCTTAAAAGGAACAGAAAAGACTTTGGCAACGGGAATTAGATATTGCGATACCATAGCAGCAGGTAGCACCCTTGGTAAAATCCACGTAGTTGCCATTATAGCGAGTGCCACTATTGCTATTTTCCACTCTATCGGTATCGCTCTTTTACCTTTATATGCATGCATTTTTTTAAATTTTTCTCTCAAAACAACCCTCCGTAAATGTGATAATATATCAGTTGAATGATATATACCGAGCCCCCTTCTTCGTGAGAGCTTTACATTATATGTTTTTCTTCATTTTCATATATCATACCACGTAGCGATAAAAAAGAAAACACTAAGCTATCTTTTTATAAATATTATTTTTAAAAGTGCAAGCCCGTACGAGCTTGCACTTTTTTGTTATAGCTTTATCTGATATTCCTTCCTTGAAACAAGCAGTTCTTTAAACTGATCTTCCCCCATAGGTTTTGCAAAGTAGTAGCCCTGAGCATAGTCGCAACCAATGCTCTTTAGCCACATGGCTTGCGGCGATGTTTCAACCCCTTCTGCTACAACCTTCATATCAAGGTGTTTTGCCATGTTTATTACATCGGTTACAACAACGGTGCTCTTTCCGCCTTGGTCTTTAAGGTCAAAAAATGCCTTATCAAGCTTGAGGATGTCTGCCTCAACTGCTGACAGCCTGTTAAGCGAGGAGACACCTGCTCCAAAGTCGTCTATCGATATGGCAAAGCCGATCTTCTTTAGGTGTTTTACCACATTAAGGAATTTTTCGGGATCTGATTCTATGGCACTTTCTGTAAGCTCGAATTCTATTTCTGACGGTTCTATGTTGTACTGCGAAATTACTTCTGTAATTCTATTTACAATGTTATCGCTAAGCACGGTAAATGCAGATAGGTTTACCGAGATTATCGGTATTTCAAGCTTGCGGTAGTTGTCTTTTATAAATTTACAAACCTCCTCCAACACATATAAATCGAGATAAGATATAAATCCGTTTTCTTCAAAAACCGGTATAAATTCATCTGGGAATATCTTTCCACCGAGTTTTGGTGTCCACCTTACGAGCGCTTCAGCCCCTCCTATTTTTAGCGAGTCGAATGCAATTTTAGGCTGAAACTCAACATTAAACTCTCTGTCTCTTAAGGCTTGATCCATTCTAAATGTTATATTAGCCTTGTTCTCATACTCTGCCTTCATTTTTTCATCAAATGTAACAAAGGTTGTCTTATGTAGGTTTTTTCCAATCTTATTGGCCGCAAAAGACTGGTCTATAAGTGTAGTTATCTTCTCTTTTGGGTCGTCGATTATCACATTGCCAAAGGACATTGTAACATTGTACCTAACACTGACATTTTCTTTAATCGCAGGCATTATATAAAACTCGTATATCTGACGCATTGACCCACCTTCATCAACACGCCTAAATATTAAAAACTGCTCTGCTGTTCTACGGCTGATAATTGCATCTGTTTCGCTAAATGCTTTTTTCATAGCTTTAGACATAGCAATAATAACATCTGTTCCCTTCTCTGTGCTAAAGTAAATGTTAATATTTTTAAACATGTCTATGTCGAGCGTAATAAGCTCGTATTCGTTTGGCTTTGCTTTATCAAGCCGCTCTCTCATAACATCCCTAAAATATTTAGAGGACATAAATCCCGTTAATGGCTCTGTGTTGTAAGATTCGATAAGTGCTTCTTTTTTCTTTATCTTGGCATTAGCATGCATTGCAACAAAGGCTACTGCAAGCACTAATGTGGATAGCGCAAAGTAGTACCAATTTTCCGAGATAAACTCAGAAAGTGTCATCTCATGACGAGGAAGATTCTCGTTTGCATTTGCTTCTAATATAGCATCATATTCGCTTGGAGACATTCTATCTAACATAACATTAAAAACAGGAATATACTCATCTGCAATATCACGGTTAACAAAGATCTGCATAGGCACTGATGTATCTGCATGTATGGTGGCTCTGTTAAGATCCTCAAAATACAACTCCGCAAATGTTGTAGAGCTTTCTGTCGATAACATTAAATCCAGATTACCTGCGGCAAAATCGTCTAATAATTGGTACCAATCATTATAATAAACAAATTCAGTTCCGGGATACTCTTCTATAAAGGGTTCAATGTCGAGCGTTTGATATGGTAGTATGCCTATTTTGGGAGCACTGCTAAATATTTCAAGTCGTGCTGTTGAGTCTATGCGATCCCTGTTTACTTGGGCGTATAGAGGGATAAAGTAGTATGGCTCTGTTGTTTCGTAAAACTCTCTGTCGTGTTCTCCGTCTCCGTAGAGCGTAAGTAAAATGTCAAAATTTTCATGTTCTTCCGGCAAGTCGTACAAGCTATACGGATGATAGTTTACAACAAAGTTATAACGCTCGGCAAGAGCGTTTAGGGTGTCGACCATCGCCCCATCGGGTTCTCCTTGCTCGTTTGTATGTGAAATTGGCGCAAATCCTGTTATATATCCTACTTCTAGCGGCCTACTTTGAAGTGTTTCTATTTCGCTCGGCAATAAACCTCTGTGGGTAATTTCAACATTTGATGCTAAGTACTTTTCCTCGAGCTCTAAAAAGAAATTTCCCTCTGTTACAGCTACATCGTAAAATACAGTGCTAACTTTATCCATTAAGACTTGATTATCAAATGTCGACGTGACAAACAAGCTGTATACACCCACATCTAAAACATTGTTTAAATGGTCGATTTCTCTCATGCCCGAATAGCCTAAGATAAAATCGGTATCAAGTTCTGTAAAGTTGTTTAGATCTCCGTATACAAGTTCAATATCGAAGCCTAAATTCTCTCCTAAAAACTCAAGCCTTTCGTTTCCTATATGATCTTTATATGTAGCAATGGTCTTACCATCGAGCTTTTCAAAATCTCCATATAAAATGTCCATATCTTCCGAAAGGACAGCAACATATGTTTTTCCAAACTCTATATTCGAAAATAAATTATCTATCGTTCTGCTTTCTGTTTTAGTGCTAAATGCGAGCAGATCAACTTCGCCGCTGTGTAACGCACTCTCTGCATCCCCCTTAACTTCGACATATTCAAACTTTAAATTGCTAAGCTCCTGTATCTTGTCGAATATCTCCACGCCGTAACCTTTATTATTCAAGCTGTCTAAATCATATGCAAATTCAGTAAAACCTTCGTGATATCCCACTTTGTAAACTCTTGAATAATCAAACTCCGCAGCACCCTCTTCTTGACTTGCAACGACCCTTTGACACGGCATAACAAAGGATATAATAATTATCGATAGAGTTATGCATATTATTCTTTTCATGTTGTTTTCTACCTCTTCTATTAATTTATTTATATATTATAAACTTTTTCTTAAAATAAATAATTCCTCAATTTATTCAAGAGCATTTTAGTATAAAACTTTTTATATGTCAATAGTTACACTTTATTGTTAACATTTGTTATATTTTCAGTAAAATAACTGTTTTAACATGACAATATATAATTGCTTTAATGTCGGAGTTTACTCTTTTGAATGCAAATTCCGAATTACACTTAAAAAAGTGACTTATCAAAATGTCGAATTTTGTCAAAAAAAGTTCTAACTACCTCTTAAAAATAGAGGTAGTTAGAACTAACTGAGTTTATTATTCGGTTATAGCGTTTTCTGCCGTTTCGATCATGGTTTCTATAAATATTGCATAACCTTTCGTTGGATCTTGGAGCGTTACATGGGTAATTGCACCAACAAGCTTGCCATTTTGAATGATAGGCGAGCCCGACATACCCTGAACAATACCGTTTGTTATAGCTATAAGCTCTGGGTCTGTCACGGTAATGCACATGCTTTTTCCGTCTACCGCACCTTGCATTACCTTTGTGATCTCGATGTCATAGCTTGTCCGAATACCTGTAACAGAAGTTATGACCTCCGCAGGCCCTTCCCTTATCTCGCTTTTAAGAGCTATTGGCACTGTCTGCTCGCTTGGGCTGTATCTGCTGTCGGCTATGCCGAAAACGCCCGTCTTGCCGTTGTGAAAGAGCTCTCCTATCATGAGCGAGTCGTCAAAGACACCTACAAGCTCGCCCGCCGTACCCTTTTGACCGGGGCGCACATCTATTATCTCTGCTCCGACAACCGTGCCGTAGTCTATCGGCACGATCTCTCCCGTGTCTACATCGCTAATGGCATGTCCAAGACCGCCAAACAGCCCTGTTGTTGGGTCGTAGTAGGTCATCATTCCTATGCCCGCTGTCGAGTCTCTAACCCACATGCCGACCTTGTAACCCTCTGTCTCCGACTCCATAACAGGATGAAGGGTCGTTTCGAACTGATTGTTTCCTCTTTGCACCGTTAGCGCAACTGCTTGTCCGCTACTTCCCGTCAGTAGTTCTGACAGATGCTCTACCGTCGAAACAGCACTGCCCGAAACTTCCGTTATTATATCCTTTACTCTAATGCCCGCCTCGTATGCGGGGCTTTTAAGTCCGACATCCGTCTCTATATCGGATATGCCGACAACCATTACACCACTTGCATAGACCTTTACACCAAAGGCCGTGCCGCCCGGTATTACCTCTCGCCCTTGAAGGCTTGCCGCCGTATATTGCGCCGCCGCTCCTGCAGGCGGTATTGCCGCAAGCACAAATGCAAGTGCAAGTGCAACAAAAGGCGATCTATAAGAGAGTGGTTTTATTTTTTTTGACATAAGCTAAATCCCTCCCCGCATACAGTTTTACCTCAAATGGGGAGTAATATTATGTAGATTTTTTGCCTTTGTCACTAATTTTATGAAAAAATTTTATTTTTTTGCTAAAGCATAGCAAAAAAAGCTCTATTCCTGTCGAAAACACTAACTTTATAAATGTAGGTATAGTTTTTGCAAAAAGCAAAAAAATATAAAAAAATAGCCGCCCAAATTATGGACGGCTAAATTTTAAACAGCTCTTGTAACTTTGCCTGAACGTAGGCAACGAGTACAAACATTTACATATTTGTTACCACCGTTAACAACGGCCTTAACACGCTTAACGTTGGGCTTCCAAGTTCTGTTGGAACGGCGATGCGAGTGAGAAACCTTTATTCCAAATGTTACACCCTTGCCGCATACTTCACATTTTGCCATAGGTACTACCTCCTGTAACTACTTATAAACCAGTACTTCATATTCTAACATAAAGCAAATGGTAAAATCAAGTCTTTTTTTAATTTTTCCTAAAAACTGTGTCATTTTTTGCAATAAACGACTTTAGCCACAGATTTCCTATAATAAAGCCGCTTTTTTGGAAATTTTTCGCTCTTTTATGTTGTTGAAAAATCTCACTTCGTATATAATAGTATTATAATCAAATTTTTGCAAGCTTTTTTTAAAAAAAATTTTATTTTTCTAGCTAATTTATGGATTATTGCATATCACTTTGAAAAAAACTTTCATCAACAACAAAGAATATAGGAGTTTAATTATGGAATACAGCATACTGCTAAAAAAAATTGTGGAAAATTTTAAATTCGAAACGCTATATCTTCCCGAAAATTACGAAAGCCTCATAATAACAAGAGCTGACCTAAATCGCCCCGGTCTTGCACTGGCAGGTTACCTAAACTTCTTCGATAACGGACGAATTCTTCTAATGGGTCGCACAGAGATGTCCTACCTTAACGGAGTTAGCAAGGAGGAGCGGTACGACAAGATCGCCAGAGTTATGGAACATCGCCCACCTGCTGTTATAATAGCAAGAGGAGTAGAGCCGCCCGAGGAGCTTTTGCGTTCTGTTCGTGAACAGAATATACCGCTTTTAAGATCGTACGACAGCACCTCAAACGTAACGGCTAAAATGTTTGAATACCTTTCAAGCGAACTTGCCGCACGCACAACGGTGCACGGTGTTTTAATGGAGGTCTACGGCTGGGGTGTTCTTATAATGGGCGAGAGTGGCATAGGCAAAAGCGAAACGGCCGTCGAGCTTATAAAACGTGGCCACAGACTAATTGCCGACGATGCCGTTGAGATTAAGCGACTATCAGACAGGCGGCTTGTAGGCACAGCCCCTGCCACCATCCGTCATTTTATGGAGCTCCGTGGGGTCGGCATTCTTGATGTGCGCCGCCTGTTTGGTATGGGTAGCGTTAAGCTTACCGAAAGTGTTCTTCTTATAGCAAGGCTTGAAGCATGGGATCAAAATAAGCACTACGACCGCTTAGGGCTCGACGATCACTTCGAGGAGCTACTCGGTGTAGAGATAGCCACAATAACGATCCCAGTTCGCCCCGGTCGAAATCTTGCAACTATAATAGAGGTTGCCGCCATGAACAGCAGGATGAAGATGATGGGATATAACTCGGCAGAGGCACTAAACATGCGCATTATGAATAACATGGCAGGAGAGCTCGACGAGAGGGATATAGACTTTATGCCCTCAAATCCTCATTTCAACTCTGCATACAACGGAAAGGACGGCAATCTGTGTTAGATCTTTCTAAGTTTGGAAATGCACATCGTAGCATTATGTCAAGTCACACTACATTTAAAATCGGTGGTGAGGCTCTTATTGTATCGCCATATAATATAGAAAGTGTCGCCCCACTACTCTCCCATATAAAAGTAGAGGGCGAGGACTTTATTATTCTTGGCGGTGGCTCTAACCTGCTTGTGGCCGACAGCGGTTTAAAGGAAATTGTCGTTTCTCTTAAAGAGGGTTGTAACAAGATAACGGTAGACGGTCGGCGTGTTACAGCAGAGGCGGGGGTATCCATGGCAACACTCGCCGCCACATGCAAAAGATCAGGCCTATCGGGTCTTGAATTTGCAGCAGGCATCCCCGGTACTGTCGGCGGCGGCCTTTACATGAATGCCGGGGCATATGGCGGCGAGATGGCAGATACGCTTGTTAGCGCAGACCTTCTTAACAGCGAGTATAGGAAATACTGTGCAGATGCCGCAGGGCTTGAAATGTCATATCGTCATACAAATCTAATGGACAACGGCGGTATCGTGCTTTCGGCTACCTTCGAGCTCACAGAGGGCGACCCCGACAATATCGCCGCAACTATGGCAGATCTTGCCGCAAGGAGACGTGATAAGCAGCCGCTCGACCTTCCATCGGCAGGCAGTGCCTTTAAGCGACCGCAGGGCGATTATGCCGCAAGGCTGATCGAGGCAGCAGGGCTTAAGGGGTATAAAATCGGCAGTGCTGCTGTTAGCGATAAGCATTCGGGCTTTATTGTCAATTTAGGCGGTGCAACGGCTTCCGATGTTAGGGCTTTGATGGATCATGTTAGAAAGCAAGTGGAAAGCAAGTTTGGAATAACACTTGAAGCGGAAGTTCGCCTTGTAGGGTTTTGAGTGTGAGTTGGCGCAGTTGCAGGCGGCATGTGACCGCTTGCAAGTTTGAGTGAGACATGTCGCCTGCGCCTTTGCTTGCGGCGGTAGGCGGTGTTTGGTGTGGGCGGCGGTAATTCCGCAAGCAAAGGCTCCCGCCCTGTGGGCGGGTACTGCGCCGCTGTGGGCCGGCGGCAACAGGCGGTATATTTGTATGGAAGTGGAAAGGTGGTTTTTATGGAGATAGTCATAATCACAGGCATGTCAGGCTCGGGCAAGAGCGTTGCGCTACACGAAATGGAAGATCTCGGCTACTATTGCCTCGACAATATCCCCCCTGCCCTCGTACCTTCCTTTTTGGAGATTGCCAAAAACTCGGGAAGCGTTACTAAGATTGCACTTGTTATGGATGCAAGAACAGCAGGCGGATTTCAGGGCTTTGTAACCTCCGTTTTAAGCTTAATGAAAGAGCATCCCGAGATGAAACTTGTCTTTCTCGATGCTCACGACAGCGTGCTTGTCAAGCGCTTTAAAGAAACAAGGCGCAAGCACCCCTTTTTCGAAAAATGTAATGGCCAGCTACTAAGTGCCATTGCATATGAAAGAGAGCTTTTTACACCTCTAAGAGAAGCCGCTAAGTGGATTATAGACACGACCTCATACAGCGTAAGAGAGTTGAAAAACCACTTAGAAGATCTGCACGGCGGTGGAAAGGGGGTAGATCTTGCTGTCAACATTTCCTCCTTCGGCTTTAAGCACGGACTTCCTACCGATGCAGACCTTGTTTTTGATGTGCGCTGTTTTAAAAACCCACACTATGTTAAATCCCTTCGAAACCTAACAGGCATCGACCCGCTTGTGTCGGAATTTGTCTTTTCCGACCCGTCTGCAAAACACTTTACAGAAATGCTTATAGACATGCTGACATACATGATCCCCTGCTACGCCTCCGAAGGAAGGGCACAGCTCGAGGTTGCAATAGGTTGCACAGGCGGCCACCACCGTTCGGTGGCAATTGCAGAGCGAGTGGCGGCTCATATAAACGATCATGTTATACATTGCAGTGTACGGCACAGAGATATTAAAATATAAAGGGGGTATACCGTCATGTCCTTTGCCGCAAATTTACGCAGTGAGCTTTGTAAAAACAGCTCTGATAAACCCTGTTGCATGAGGGCAGAGGGCTACGGAATGCTCCTCGGCGCAGAGGTTTCAAAAGAAAAAATAAAACTCCAGTCGGAAAGCGCCGATGTTGCAAAGCACTTTGCCACATTAATGTACAAGCTATGCGGTGTACAGCTCGATGTTGCTGTGCTCGGCTCGCTATACTCGGCAACAGCGGAGGAAGATGTTAAAAAAATATTCGATTTTTTCTACATGGATTCCTCAGCCATTGTAAAGCGGCTCTCTCGAGCCAACATAGAGGAGGACTGTTGCGCCTCTTCCCTACTGCGTGGCTTTTTTCTAGCATGTGGCTATGCGTCAAGCCCATACAAGGGGTATAGGCTCGAATTTGTCACACGGCACAAACAACTCAGCAAAGACCTTTGTACACTTCTCGAGGAACTCTCCTTTACTCCATCTACCACTACACGCAGAGGAATGAATGTAATCTATTTCAAAACGGCAGAGGCTGTCGAGATGCTCCTAAGAGAACTCTCATCTAACACTTGTGCAGACGAAGTTGCCGCCGCACGTGATATAAGGGCGCTAAACAGCCTTGTTAACCGTCAGATAAACACCGACAATGCTAACCTAAACAAATCACTTCAAGCGGCCGCTTTACAAGTTCAGGCAATAAACTTGTTAATTGACAGAGGAGCATTCGACCACATGGAGGAAGAACTTTTACTTGTAGCAAAAACAAGGCAAGCCCACCCCGATGCAAATCTAACCGACCTTGCAAGCCTTACAGGGCTTTCACGCTCCACATTAAACCGCAGGCTTAACAAAATAAAGGAAATGGCAGAAAAACTATCGGCTCAAGCAGAGATACAGAGCATTAAAGCGAGTGTCAAGAGCTCAGAAAAGAAAAAGACAGAACCGCCAAAAAACACACCAAAACCAAAAAAACGTAATCCAAAAGCTAAAAAAGAAAGTTACTATAACGAAGACGGCAATTTAGTCGAAGTAATAGATTTAGATAAATAGGAGACCTATCCATGCAAAAATTTGTTCACCTACATCTCCATACAGAATACAGCTTGCTCGACGGCGCATGCCGTATATCAAAACTCCCATACATGGCGGCAGAACTTGGACAAGATGCCGTCGCAATTACAGACCACGGTGTTATGTACGGCGTTATAGATTTTTACAAGCACTGCAAAAAAGCAGGCGTAAAACCAATAATCGGTTGCGAGGTATACACCGCCGCACGCACAAGACACGATAAAACCCACGAGCGAGACAGCAGAAACGGCCATCTTGTTTTGCTATGCAAAAACGAGACTGGATACAAAAACCTACTAAAAATAGTAAGTGACGCTTTTATAGAAGGCTTTTACGGCAAGCCGAGAACAGATATATCGGTACTGCGAGAACACAGCGAAGGACTTATATGCCTTTCTGCCTGTCTTGCAGGGGATGTACCTCAAGCACTGTTAGATGGCAACTACGACAGGGCAATGTCGATAGCGCTTGAATACAAAGAGATATTCGGAGAAGATTATTATATAGAACTACAAGATCACGGCCTTGCCGAACAGCGGCAGATACTGGCAAATCTTGTAAAGCTTGCCGAGCAGTGCGACATAGGTCTTGTAGCTACAAACGATGTTCACTATCTAACCCGAGAAGATGCCTCGGCGCAAAAGGTTCTAATGGCAGTCCAAATGGGCAGAACGATAGACGACGACACAGCGCTTTTTTTCGAAACAGACGAGTTCTACCTAAAATCGGCAGACGAGATGGACATGCTTTTCGGCAGATACAAAGGCGCAATAGAAAACACTGTGAAAATTGCCGAAAAATGCAATATGGAGTTTGACTTTTCCTCCCACCACCTTCCAAAATTCGAAGTGCCAGAAGGCGAAACTCCCGACACCCTTCTAAGAAAGAGAGTTCTTGAAGGCTATAACCGCCGCTGGGCAGATGGTAGCACGGAAGCTATGGAGCGACTCGACTACGAGCTCGGTGTTATTAGCAGCATGGGTTTTACCGACTACTTCTTAATTGTAGAAGATTTTATATCCTACGCCAAAAGCAAAGGAATAGCGGTAGGCCCCGGCCGTGGCTCTGCGGCAGGATCTGTCGTTTCCTACTGCCTTGGCATAACCGATATAGATCCAATCGAATATCACCTTCTTTTCGAGCGTTTTCTAAACCCCGACAGAATAAGTATGCCCGATATAGATATAGACTTTTGCTTCGAACGCAGAGGTGAGGTAATCGACTATGTTTCCAAAAAATATGGCAGAGATCATGTGGCGCAGATTGTCACATTCGGTACAATGAAGGCAAGGGCGGCTATTCGAGATGTCGGCCGTGCCATGGGTGTTCCGTACGGCGAGGTCGATGTAGTTGCAAAACTCGTGCCGGCAGAGCTTGGAATGACACTCGAAAAGGCACTTTCGGTAAGCCCTCAACTAAGAGAGGCCTGCGAGACAAATGGAACGGTCGCACGTCTTGTAGACATGGCAGGCCGTCTGGAGGACATGCCACGTCACAGCTCTATCCATGCGGCAGGTGTTGTTATAACAAAAGACCCCGTAGATAGCTATGTCCCACTTCAAAAAGCAGACGAGCTTCTTGTAACACAGTACCCAATGGGTACACTTGAAGAACTGGGACTGCTTAAAATGGACTTTCTCGGCCTTCGCACTCTAACCCTCATTCAAAAGGCAGAGGAAATGATAAGAGTTCACACAAAAGGCTTTACAATGGAGGGCTCTGACACCAAGGACAAAAATGTTTACAACATGCTATCCCGTGCCGATACAGCAGGTGTATTCCAGCTTGAATCGGGCGGTATGCGTCAGGTTCTGATAGGCATGAAACCCGACTGTTTCGAAGATATTGTAGCGGCCATTTCTCTATTTCGTCCGGGTCCTATGGAGTCGATACCACGCTACACCGAAAACAAGAAAAATCCGAGCAGAATAACATATAAATCGCCACTGCTCGAGGACATACTTGATGTGACATACGGCTGTATTGTCTATCAAGAGCAGGTTATGGCAATAGTGCGAAAACTGGGCGGCTACTCGCTTGGCAGAGCCGATTTGCTAAGGCGAGCCATGAGCAAGAAAAAGCACGATGTTATGGAGATGGAGCGCAAAAACTTTATCTACGGCATAACAGCACAGGACGGCACAATTGAAGTTGAGGGATGCATAAGGCGAGGTGTGCCCGAAAATGTTGCAAGCGAGATCTTCGACGAAATGGCTTCCTTTGCAAGCTATGCCTTTAACAAGTCTCATGCCGCAGCCTATGCACTTATCGCATACCGCACAGCATATCTAAAGCACTACTACCCCGCCGAATTTATGGCGGCACTGCTAACGACCGTGCTCGACTCGACCGATAAGGTAGCGGAATATATGGCAGAGTCCATAAAGATGGGCATAAAGGCACTCCCCCCTTCTATCAATACGAGCGGAACGGGCTTTACGGTCGAAAACGGCGCTGTACGCTTTGGGCTTGTCGCTATAAAAAATATCGGCTATGCCGTTATCGAATCGGTAATAAGAGAGCGAGATCGTGGCGGCGAGTTTGAGAATTTGCGTGAGTTTATCGAGCGTATGACAGACAAGGACATAAACAAAAAGGCTGTATTCTCCCTAATATCGGCAGGAGCGTTTGACGGCATGGGGCCTAACAGGGCGCAAATGCTTCAAATGTACGAGCTCTTAATGGAGGACGCCGCTTCTTCTCGAAAGAGCAATGTAGAGGGTCAGTTAAACCTATTCGGCGGCACAACTGCGGCTCTTACACACAGATGGCCCGATCTGCCGGAACTTCCTCAAAAAGAACTGCTTGCATACGAAAAAGAGGTAACAGGACTTTATCTATCGGGTCACCCACTTGCCGAATATGCGGAAATATTAAAGTCGGTCGAAGGAGTGCCCCTACGAGAGGTATTGCGTGCAGGTGGCGAAGGTGCAATTTGCTTTGACGGGCAGTATATAACGGTCGGCGGAGTTGTAACATCTCGCAGGCTAAAGACGACAAAGAGCGGCTCGCAGATGGCATTTATTATGCTTGAAGACACAACGGCAAGTGTAGACTGCATTGTTTTCTCGAGCATACTGCAAAAATTTGACACTCTACTTCAAAAGGACATTGTTATAGGTATGCGTGCTCGTGTTTCGGTTAAGGAGGACGAGGATATAACGCTTATACCGAGCGAAGTATGGAATCTCGCCGACGGCCGCCCTTCTGGAGAAGGGGTCGGATTTGGTGTATACAGAGGAAAGAGCGGATATGCCAAGGACGAGTATAACGGTAATGGGTATAGCGGTAGCGGTAACGGCTACAACGGTAGTGGCAACGGCTACAACGGTAGCGGTAACGGCTACAACGGTAGCGCCAATGGCTACAACGGTAGTGGTAACGGCTACAACGGTAATGGCTTCAATGGTAGAGCAAGCGGCTACAATGGCAGTACTAACAGTGGCAACCACAACGGTGGATCAAGTGGCTACAATGACAGCACCACAAGGCCGCCTGTTTCAAGCAACCAAGTTGACGGCAGGGCAAAGGCAAAATCAGCGCCTGCTGGGCTCTATCTGCGTGCCGAGAGTGCAAATTCCGCTTCACTCATAAAAGCAGAAAAGATCATGCGTATATTTGTAGGGCAAACACCCGTATATATAAGACTGGTTGACACAGGGGAGATGGTACGTCACTCCATGAAGGTCGGTCAGGTCGAATATTTAACAAAGGAACTTACAGAGCTACTCGGCTCTGACAATGTAAAACTGATAGGAGGCTGACCATGCGTAAAATAGGAGTTTTAACCTCGGGTGGCGATGCGCCCGGAATGAACAGTGCCATTAGAGCGATTGTAAGAACAGGCATTATTAAGGGCATGGAGGTATATGGCATAGGCCACGGCTACAAGGGGCTAATCGAGGGCGAGGTTATCCCCCTCGATATGCGCTCTGTCTCGGGCGAGCTTCACAGGGGCGGCACACTGCTTGCCACTGCTCGTTCCAAAGAGTTTATGACAGAGGAAGGCTTTGCCAAGGCTCTTGCAACCCTTCGGTCTCACAAGATAGACGGCCTTGCCGTTATAGGCGGCGATGGGTCGTACAAAGGTGCACTCTCTCTTGCAAAGGAGGGTATACAGGTCGTAGGGCTACCCGGTACGATAGACAACGATATACCGGGCACCGAGTACACGATAGGTTTTGACACCGCCGTTAACACCTGTATGGAGCTTTGCGACAAACTGCGTGACACCGCTCGTTCGCACGAGAGGTGCAGCGTTGTTGAGGTTATGGGTCGCAACTGCGGTAATATCGCCCTTGCGGCAGGGGTGGCGGTCGGTGCTACCGCAACGCTTGTCCCCGAAATAGATGTTGATTTTGAACATGACATTCTCGCAAGAATCGAGGAGACAAGGCGCTCGGGCAAGCTTCATTTTATCATTGTTGTTAGCGAAGGCCTATTTAAAAAAGACTTTCCATTCTCCTCCTCGGAAGAGCTTGCAGCGGCAATAACTGCACGACTCGACATCCCCGCCCGTGCAACTGTGCTCGGTCATGTTCAACGTGGAGGCTCCCCCACTGCGAGAGACAGAATTATCTCTGCCGAAATGGGTCATCTTGCGGTAGAGCTGCTCTCGAGAGATTGTGGCCCAAGGGCGGTTTGCTATGTTGACGGGGTGGTCTGCGATAAGGATTTGGAAGCGGCTTTAAGCACTCCTATCGAATTCGATTTTGCCGCATATAGAATGGCAATGACCGTAAGCGGATAGAATGACATCAATTTGCCTAGAGCAATATATACAATTTTCATATATCATAGACTGACATCATTTAACTTTAGTTGCATTTTAACAAAATATTGCTAATATTTAAATTTACTTGAAACCGTTTATCTTTTATGTTATAATTTCTTCATAAAAAACTAAAATGGGGAGGTGTGTTTTAATGCCATTTGATATCTCTATCGACACAAATATGCTAATAGGCCTTTTTATTGTGTCGTGTTTCATCTATACGCTAACAATATTTAAACTTCTTGCAAGCATGTTAAACGCACCTCGATTTAGCAAAATTGTGCTTTATGCTTTTGCCTTCTTCAATTCGGCGGTGCTGAGCATCTTTACCCTTACAAATCCCATCGGAACATATGCAACCTATTTAATATTTATTTTTCTGTTAGTGGTCGAATTTTTTATCTATTTCGACAATAAATTTTGCGGTTTAATGACCTGCTCATTAGCTGTAACAGCACACATATTCTGTTCGAAATCTATTATTACAGCTCTTTTTGCCATTTTGCATAACAAGACAATATTCGAAGTTTTAACTTTTCCCGAAATGGTGTGGAGTTCTCAGATTATAGCACTTTTCATTTGCTTCTTTGCGACGATATGTGTTTTAAAATTTATCCCTACAAGATATCTGCGGATATTAAACCAAACACCCGAACAGTCTGTTTTTCTGCTTATAATCTGCGCCTTGATAAATGCATACATGCTTATAAATACATATGTATATATCGTGCCGCTTGATTTTATGCAGCTACCCTATCAGCAGATAGTGACCTCTTTGTTTATGATGTGTGTTATGTACACAGTGCTATTTATGCTCCTTCGTTTTTATTATCTTAATGGTTTTAAAGAAAAAAACGAGGAACTTCAAAAGGAAGTCGACCGAAGCGAACACATAAAGCAAGCACTTTTTGTTCGCTCGAGTGTTTATATCGAGCTAAACTGCACTAAAAACCTAATAACACGCTTTATGCACAACGGAAGCGACGCAAGTCCTGCAAGCTACGATTATAATGAGCATGTTAGAATTACTTCTACAAACAATATCCACCCAGACGATTATTTGAATGTTATGCTTAACTGCTCGATCGACCACCTTGTTATGCAGTTTGAAAACGGCATAACAGAGACTCAGCATGATTACCGTACATTAATGAAGGACGGCAATTACAAATGGTATAGGTCTTACATAAAGACAGAGCTTCGTGGCGAGGACATTTTTGCCTTTAACATTATAACCGATATTAACGAGGAAAAGGAAAGAGAGCTTTCCTTAAAGTACAACGCCGAGCGTGACCTTCTAAGCGGTGCTTACAACAAGATAACGACCGAAATGCTCATAACCTCGCACCTACTGTCAGACGGCACAGGCTCGCTTCTTTTGATAGATATCGACAACTTTAAGCTCGTTAACGACAACTTAGGCCATCTGTTTGGCGATGGAGTTTTAAAGGAAATATACGGTGATATAAAGAGCATATTTAGAGAGAAAGATATTATCGGTCGTATAGGCGGCGACGAGTTTATGATTTATTTAAAGAATACTGTTGCAAAAGAAGTTGTAGCTCATAAAGCGTCGCTCCTCTGCCAGAGTATTGCAAAATCCTACGCCCTGCCAAATGGCAGCGATGTTGCAATTTCTGCCAGTGTAGGCATAGCAATTGCCCCTACCGACGGACTGACATTTGAAAGCCTTTATATGGCGGCCGACAGTGCAATGTATCTTGCAAAGACCAGCGGTAAATCCGGCTATAAGTTTTACGAAAAAGAATAGTTTAAGCCGATGCGAGTTTTCTCGCATCGGCTTAAACTAGAGAAAAAGATAAAATCAAACCCCTTCGAAAAGAGGGGGAGCGGCGTGGGGGCACCATCAGGGTGCCCCTTGGCGTTAAATTCCCGCCCCGAGGGCGTCAAAATCAGCGCCGGCTGATTTCTTCAGCTTGGAGAAAACACTTTTTCTCCAAGCTGAGCCGATGCGAGAAAACTCGCATCGGCTTTTTATTTGCCTGTTTTTACTGCAATTATTACAATAACCCTCTGTTTTGGAATAGTAGCGTATTTTTTTGCATAGGCTTTAATACGAAACGGAGGGGTGAATTATGGTCATAATGTCCATGAAGGTCAATAAAAATCTTGTTAGAATGATAGCACTTATACTTGTAGCACTTGTCGTAGGAATTGTAGTTTGGACGATAGCAAGGCCAAATGCCGAGGAAACGGCAACGAGCGGCATGATTTCTGCCGATAAACTTAAGAGCAACGAGGACAGGGTTGCTTTTATCAAAAGTTACGGGTGGGAGATAAACGAGTCTGCCGTTGAGGTTATGGAGGTAACCATTCCCGAGGAATTTGACGAGGTATACAAGGTCTATGCAGACCTTCAAGCCGAGCAAGGGCTTGACCTTGAAAAATACGCAGGCAAAAATGCCAAGCGTTGGAGCTATACTCTCTTGAACTACCCAGATGCAACGGAAGAAGTGCGTGTTAACCTACTTATCTACAACGACAAATTGATAGCTTGTGACATATCAAGCACAGAGCTTGGCGGCTTTATGCAGGGCATAATGCCAGCAGGCGAGCGAAGTGCAGAGGGTGATATTACCGAGGGCGAGGTCTCAAGTCCCGAAATCCCACCCGAGTCAATGCCGCCCGTAGACGAGATTCCCGAAGAAATAAACCCCGAGGCAACATCGGAGGGAACTGAGATTATAGCGGAATAGTTTTTACTTTATTAAAGCTGTAACAATTCAAGAACTTTACGAAAAAAATGTTAAGACAAAAAATCACTTGGTATAAAGCTTTCACAGCTTATATCAAGTGATTTTTTTACTCGCTTTAATTAAACTACATAGTTGTAGCGCTATTATCGCTTTTTAACTAAAGATAAGGAGTGCCTATTCAAGCTCTGCTTTTGTCTTATGCCTTAAACATATCCTTATAGAACATATTATAGCTCGACATGCCACCCTCTAAATTATATGTCTCTGTAAATCCGAAGTTTCTTAGCATACACTGACCCGAGTGAGCTCTCTGCCCCACTACGCATATTACAACTATCGGCTTATCCTTGGGAAGCTCGCCGTGACGCTCTACAATTTCATCAAGCGGAATGTTAATTGCGCCGGGGATCGCTCCCTTTTCAAATTCCCACTTGTAGCGAATGTCAAGCAAAATTGCGCCCTTTTCGATAAGTGCCGGCAGTTCTTCAAATGTCGCAATAACTGTCAGTCCGTCCTTAATGTTGCCTGCAACATAACCCACCATATTTAGAGGATCTTTAGGCCCGTTGAATGGGGGTGCATAGGCATATTCCATGTCGGCAAGGTCGTAAACAGTCCAACCACATCTAATGGCGGTCGCCACTGCATCTATTCTCTTATCGACACCGTTTTGACCTATCGCCTGTGCGCCGAGCAGTCTGCCTGTCTTTTTATCGTATATAACCTTTAGTGCCATTCTCGTAACACCTGGGTAGTAGGAGGCATGGTCGGGCGAGTGCATCATTACATGAGCAACGTCGTACCCTGCCTTTTTAGCCGTATCTGTCGTAAGACCTGTCTTTGCTATTACAGTTTCAAAGAGCTTTGTTATTCCCGTGCCGATAGCACCGCCAAATGTTTGCTCCGATACAGAGGATGCGCCCTCTCCACGTGCGATGTGGTCGGCTATAATACGTGCCTGACGCTTTGCGTGCCATGCGAGAGCAAGCGTCATATCTTCTCCTGTTATGTTGTTGTATATAACAGAAACATCGCCGGCTGCGTATATGTCAGCATCGCTCGTCTGCATTGTCTCACGGGATACCTTTATATACCCTCTATCATCAGTCTCAATACCTGCATCTTTAGCAAGCTTACTGTTTGGCACTATGCCTGCCGCCGACACTACAAAATCGAAGGAGCCTTGCGTGCCGTTTGACAGGGTGAAAAGCCCTGTTTCCTTATCGTAGCTGTCGACCTTTGCTCCTGTGTGCACGGTAACCCCTCTGCCCTTTAGCACATTTTCGATAGCTACGCTATATTCCTTGTCCATAACAGGAAGGCAACCGCCTGCAAACTCGACAAGCGTTACATTAATTCCACGCTCTACAAGATTTTCCACAACCTCAAGCCCGATAAAGCCAGAGCCTATTACAAGTGCGTTTTTAGCGCTCTCTACATATCCCATTATTCTGTCAAGATCTGCCATGTCTCTAAGATTTGTTATGTTCTTATAATGCTCGATACCGACAATACCCGTATCTCTGCCCGATGCACCTGTTGCAATGATGAGCTTGTCGTAAGGCACTGTAATCTCGCCGCTTGCGGTCTCGACAGTTACGGTTTTATTACCACGGTCGACAGCTTTAACCTCGTGCATTACCTTTATATCTACATCGTACATGCCCTTCATTCTCTGAGGAGTTTGAAGAAGTAGCGCCTCTCTCTTTGGAATAGTTCCGCTTATATGGTATGGCATACCGCAGTTTGCAAAGGAGATATACTCTCCCTTTTCAAAAACAGTAATCTTCGCATCTGCCGAGAGCCTTCTAAGCCTTGTCGCAACCGAAACACCTCCGGCAACGCCACCTGCTATAACAATATTCATAATACTTGCACCTCCGTTATTTTGTACCGTCCTGTTAGGGCAATGCTAACAGTTTGATATTTATTCTTCTATTATAAATGTTTATAGGCTACATGTAAAGCACTGTATCAAAAAAGTCGTATATATGAAGAAAAATTTATCTTTTGAATATTTTGCCATCTGTAATGTAAAATAATGTTGAGCATTGTAAATGTTATATTCACTTCTCTTAATTATTGGGAATTTAGCATTGCCTACATGTATTGTATATTGGATGTAGACAAGCAAAAAAGTGCTAAAGCTGTTCTTTTTATACAAAGCAGAGTAGCTTTTTTGCTGTTATTTTGGCTTGAATTGCAAAATATTGGCTTTTAGCATGACAAGTTATTGACATTTCTTTGTAAAAAGTGTACAATATTTCGTGCTAATACTTGGTTAGGGTGACGCCCTAATCAAAATTTGTAAGAGGTGTAAAAATGGATTTTATGATCTTATCCCCCATAGGGGCAGTCGTTGCTCTTGCCTATGCGTTTTACCTATCTAGAAAGGTAATGGCGCAAGACGAGGGTACTGATGCAATGAAGAAGATAGCGGCTTCTATCAGAACAGGTGCCGATGCATATCTTCGCCGTCAGTATATCGGCGTTGCAAAGTTCTTCGCAATTGTTTTTGTAGTTCTACTTGGCCTTTCGATGGCCGGGTTTATGGACATCTTTGTTCCGATCTCCTTCCTAACAGGCGGATTTTTCTCGGGACTATCGGGCTTTTTCGGCATGAAGATTGCAACTGCCGCAAATGCTCGTACAGCATGGGCTTCTAAGAACAGCCTAAACGACGGTCTACGCACTGCCTTCTCGGCAGGTTCTGTTATGGGCTTTGTCGTTGTTGGTCTTGGACTGCTCGACGTATCTATCTGGTACTACTTCCTAAACTCTTGGTTTGGTGCACTACCTGCAGACGAGAGAATTG
>CAYJFK010000003.1:0-67704 GCA_964369475.1 uncultured Oscillospiraceae bacterium
CCGTTACACTAAGGATATATTATACGATATTACATGAAATATTGCAATAGTCCATCTTGTAAAAATGCAAAAAAAAGCGAGGTTAATCCTCGCTTTTAAATCAACTATGCATCACTATAAATTAATCTTTACTTTTTCTCAAGCAGCCCCCACTGCATTTTTGCAGCGGCAATTGTATTTTTAAGTAGCATTGTAATTGTCATAGGCCCGACACCGCCTGGGACTGGGGTTATTGCGGCGGTTTTATTGGAGACATTTTCAAAATCCACGTCGCCACATAGCTTTCCACTCTCGTCTCTGTTAATGCCTACATCTATAACAACAGCGCCCTCTTTTACCATATCTGCCGTTACAAATTTTGCCCTGCCTATTGCCGCAACAAGTATATCGGCCTTCGACGTTACAGCCGCAAGATCCTTTGTTCTGCTATGGCATATTGTAACTGTGCCGTTTTTTTGCATCAGCAGCATGGCTTGCGGTTTGCCTACTATGTTACTTCTGCCGATTATAACGCAGTCCTTGCCCGCAACATCTATATCGTAATGCGAGAGCAGTTCCATAACACCTGCCGGTGTGCAAGGAGCAAATGTGTAGCTGCCTATCATAACACGGCCGACATTCGACGGATGAAAAGCATCTACATCCTTCATGGGATCAATACCCTCTATAACGGCACTTTCATCGAGGTGTTTTGGCAGTGGAAGTTGGACAAGGATGCCGTTTACACCTGCATCTTTGTTTAGATCCTCCACAAGCTTTGTAAGCTCTGCCATTGTAGTGTCGGCAGGTAGTCTGTACTCCCTCGACTCTATCCCAACAGCAAGGCAAGCTTTACCCTTGTTTTTAACATATACCTGTGATGCCCCATCGTCGCCCACAAGCACGACGGCAAGACATGGTTTTTTCTCCATTGCCGCAACTTCTGCTTTTAGTTCTTCCCTAATCTTTGCCGAAACCGCTTTGCCGTCTATAATAACACTCATACTACACCTCGTCTGATATGTCGTTTATGTCGCTTTGAGCGCCCTCCGCACTGCCCTCTGCAGTGGTCTCGCTCTTTATTTCCTCTGCCATCGCCTCTACTTTATCATCAGATTCCGTGGTCTCTGTAACACCATCTGTCTGCTCCGCCACTTTTGGAGCATCGCCAGAGGGCACTATTACATCTCCCTCGCTATCTCCCCCGCTCGTCTTAAGGCGCTTGCCGTTGCCACCTCTTGCAATCATAACAATTGCAAAGGCAACCGCTACAACTGCAACTATCTGCGAAATTCTAAATGTGCCGACATAAAGGCTGTCTACCCTTAGCCCCTCTATAAAGAATCTGCCAAAGCCGTACCATCCCATGTACGACCAAAAGACCTTGCCGTCCCATGTTTTTTTCTTAAATATATACATGAGAAGTAAAAACCCGATACCGTTCCATAGCGACTCGTAGAAAAATGTGGGATGCACCGTTGTTAGAGTGCCGTCAACAAGAAGCTCCATTCCCCACGGAAGGGTCGTTGCTTCGCCAAATGCCTCTTGGTTTACAAAGTTGCCCCATCTGCCGATGCACTGACCGAGGATAAGAGCAGGTGCTACGCAGTCGAGCAGTGTAAGTAGCGGTATCTTTTTAACCTTGCAAAATATCGCCACAACAGGCAGTCCGGCTAGGATTGCTCCGTATATCGCTATGCCGCCATTCCAAATGGCTATCATCTCGTAAAAGCTATCGTACTGATCGAGGGTAGTAAGCACATAGTATGCCCTTGCGCCTATAACGGCAACAGGGGTCGTTATGAGTGCCATGTCTATAATGCAGTCGGGGTTTAGTCCGCTCTTTTTTGCTAAGTTAGAGGCTATCATGACCCCCAAGAAAAAGGCCATTGCAATAAAAATTCCATACCAATATATGTCCCTACCGAATATCGTAAATGCGACCCTGTTTATATCAAGGTCGTGTATTCCAAGGCCCGGGAACGAGATAAGTCCTGTACCGTGAGGCATAATTTCTCCTTTTGTCTATTAAAATTATAATAAATCGAATTTATTTAAAACGAACATGGCCACAACCATAGCGCCGAGCGCCACCCCAACAGGGAACCAAAAGTTTGCTACGGGTATGCTTGCCACATTCATTCCGTAAAAGCCCGAAACGACGGTCGGAATAGTCATAACTATCGTCATTGCGGCTAAAAATTTCATAACTACGTTCAGATTGTTCGAAATTATCGAGCCGAAAGCGTCCATCATTCCCGACAAAATGTCTCTGTATATTATAGCCATATCGCCTGCCTGACGAATTTCTATCAAAACGTCGTCGAGCAAATCTTCGTCCTCGTCCATCAGTTTAACGGCACGGCCACGCATCATTTTTTCTAAGATGATCTCGTTTGCCTTTAAGGAGGTTGTAAAGTAAACGAGCGACTTTGTAAGCTCCATCATCTGAATTAGCTCTTTGTTCTTCATCGAATGATGCACGCCCTTTTGAATACCTGTCGAAATCTTGTCTATATTTCTAAGATAGGCGTGGTAGTACCATGTCGAGTTCATTATTACCGACAGGGCAAAGCGAATTCTTGCCCCAGTGTTTACCCCTCTTATTTTACCCTTTTCAAAGTCTTCTATAACAATATTTTCCTCTGCTGCTATCGTTATTATGTGCTCCTTGTCGAGCACAATGCCTATCGGCACGGTTGTATAAAAGACTGTGTCCTCCCTATGTTCTTCAAGTGGGAGGTCGGTTATAATTAGGGTTTGTCCGTCTTCCACTTCTATACGTGGCGACTCCTCGATGTCGAGAGAGGATTTTAAAAAGTCTGCATCTACCTTTAATTCTTCAAGCAGATACTTCATTTCCTCGGCCGTTGGTCTAACAACAGAGACCCAGCCACCTTGTAGCAGTTCGGCTGTCTTTTCCAGTTTGCCGTTTTCTGTTTTAAAAAATGTTATCAAAAATGCTCACACCTTTCCAAAGGGTGATGCAAAAGGACATTGTCACCCCTTATAATGTTGTTTTCTACTTTGTCCGGGTTCGGGGCTCATATCCTTCTCCTTTCGTGCAAATGCACATTTTTTAATCAGTGGTATTCTTAACATTTTTTCCAAATTTTATTATACCATATATAACAGTAGTACGCAACATGTCAAATTGACGGAAATTTTCCGTAAGGGGCGGGGGGGGGGGGGGGGGGGGGGGGGGGCCCCCCCCCCCCCACCCCGTGCCACGTATAGCAAGAACAGTTATTATTTTTTCTTAAATAAATCCAAAACCTTATCAAGATCGTTTATATCAGACTCGAAAGAAGTTCTCGGTCTCGGTGCTTCTTCAGGGGTGGGAATTGTAGGTGTTGTCTGCGGTTCGGCCGGTTTTGCACCGCTGTCCGGTGTGAAGGGAGCATATGGTGTGCTTGTCCCTGTCTTTTTAAACGGGTCTGACGGCAGGGCATTTTGCGGTGCTCTCGGAGCCGGTTCCTCTGCCTTTGGTGTCGGTTGCGACGGCTGAGCTGTCTCGGGTGGTGCAACCTCTGCCTGATCTCCTGCCGTTACATATCTATCAAAGCCTGTTGCTATGATCGACACTTGAATTTCGTCCTTTAGATTGTCGTTAAAGCAAAGACCCCAAATGTATATAACATCGGGATGTGCCTGCTCCTCGACCATGGCGGCGGCCTCCTCGACCTCCTCGAGCGAAACATCGGAGGGGACATAGAAGTTGATAAGAATGCCTGTCGCCCCTTGAATTGTCGTCTCGATAAGGGGACTGCTTATTGCCTCCATAACAGCTTCCGATGCCTTTTCCTTGCCTGTGCCGACACCGACTCCCATGTAGGCAGGGCCTGCATCTCTCATAACGGTGCTAACGTCTGCAAAGTCGACGCTTATGTAGCCCGAGCTGTTAATTAGATCGGATATGCTTGCAACGCCAAGCCTTAGCACATCGTCTGCCTTTTCAAATGCGTGTTGGAGCGATGTTACCGTGCCGCCGAGCAGTCTTAATCTTTCGTTTGGAATTATAATAAGCGAGTCGACACGGCTTGCAAGTTCTTCTATTCCTTGCTCTGCCGCAGTCATCCTGCGTCTGCCTTCGAATTTAAATGGCTTTGTTACAATGCCGACGGTAAGTATGCCCATCTCTCTTGCAATTTCAGCAATAATGGGAGATGCACCGGTTCCCGTTCCGCCGCCCATACCTGCAGTTATAAAGACCATATCGGCACCCTTTAGGGCTGTGGCGATCTCGTCTCTGCTCTCCTCGGCGGCACGAGAGCCGACTTCGGGGCGAGCACCTGCACCTTGTGCCTTTGTTAGCTTGGTGCCTATTTGAATTTTCTGAGTAGCCTTGGACTTTTGCAAATCCTGACTATCTGTGTTTATAGCGATAAATTCGACATTGGTAATGCCTGATGTTACCATTCTGTTTACGGCATTTCCGCCGCCGCCGCCAACGCCGACGACCTTTATGGTGACCGGTGCGGTGTTATTATTGTCAAGCTCTACAAAGGGCATGATTTTCTACCTCCGAAATATTTTTTCATTACACACATGGATTTTGCACAAAAAGCAAATCAGATATCCCAAAGAGGGGCTTACCCTCTATTTTTTACTTATAAAAACATTATACCACTTTTTTTACTCCATGTTCAATAGGTTACGACGCATAAAAGCAAAATTTTTAAAAATTCTCATAACAAAAACGACAGCTACGGCAAGTTCGAGCTCTAAATTTATCTCTCTGCCAAACATTGTCATAAAAACGGCCAAAACCGAGTTTAAGAAAAATCCCGAAATGAAGATTTTTCCATTGTAATTTCCTGCAAGTTTAGAACTTGCACCGCCCACTATCGTGTCGAAACATGCAAGAAGTGCTATCGCCATATATGGGGATAGGTGCGAGGGGAAATATCCCGGAAAATTAAGCCCTGCCGCAATGCCTGCAGCTATTCCTATAACACCCCATATCATGAACTTGCACCCCCGTCTGATGGGGAGGCATACTTGAAGTTCGAGCCGCCCTTGTATCCCTTTATCTCTATGCTATCTTGCTGATCTATTGCAATCCCTATTCCCCAGAGCGAGAGTTGTTCTACAACGCCCCCTCTCATGGAGAGAGCACTTTCAAGTGCCGAAGGGTCTCCTATCGCCGTTATAACGTAGGGGGCTGCATATCTGTTGTTGTTAACGCTTACAATAGAGCCCGCACAGCGTATCTCGCTTGTGGCAAGCAGCCGCTCGCCGTTTATGGCAAGAGCTTCTGCCCCAGCATCACGCAGTTCATTTATAACGCTTAAAATGTCCGAGTCATGTATTATATAATAATTGGGATCGGCCAAAATATCTGTCGTAATTTGCTTTTCGCTATCTGTCATTGTAACTGTAACCCCAGGGCCTACCACATCGGTTATTCCTGCGACAAGTTCCGCCCTTTTTAGCTGATCTGCAAGAAGGGCGGCATAGTCGCCCGAAGATGCTGCCTCGTCTCTGTATGCTGTTAGATCGTTTTGATATGTAAGCAGTTCGTTGTAGAGTGCCTCCGACTTGTCTCTCTCCTTGTTTAAAAGGTTTTGCAGTTCCTCCACACGCATTAACTCGTTGTTTTGCACGGCTTGCGCTGTAAAATCTACGCTTTTAAACTGCACCGTTAGCAAAAAGGAGAACATCATACATACTCCGACAAGGGCAAGCTTTCCCATAATGCTGTACCTTTTTTGTTCGGGTACATCTTCTCCTTTTATCTTGCCACTATCGCCTATGTTGCCATTATCGCTTATCTTGGCATCTTCGCTTATATAGCCGTTGTTATTAATATCGTCTCTTTCGTTAAAGTCTTGCATAATTACTTTTCTACCTTCTGTTTATTTAAAGCTATCCTTTTAATTCGGCATTTGTCGGCTTGTATATAGCCTGTCCCTCTACGCTTAAATCGAGTATTCCATAAGCACTTGTCGGCAGTTTTGCGGCAGATGCCGTTGCAAAACGAAGCTTTGCATCTACATCTAACCTATCGCCCATTTCTATAACAAAGCGGTCTAAATATATAACATTAATATTTAGCATGTCGGTAATGTCTATCATGGATATGTCTTTATCCATACCATTATCTTTCATAGAGGTCAAAATGTCAACACAAACAAGTCGCTCTACCTCAGAGTTGAAAGATAGTGTGTCGCCTGTCGCTTGTCCTATATCGAATGAACCTTTAATTAACGGTAAACCTTCATGAGTTGGATTTGCTCGCCCCAGTATTTTGTACGTATCACTTACTATAAATACACCTTCGGGAAGTGCTACCTTAAAGTGTTCGATTTCGGCCTCTACCGTTATTTTTAAGTTTGATGTAAGGGTCGGCCGTACCTTTACATCTTTTAGATATGGCATTACTTCGAGCATAGCGACCTCGAGCTCGTCGAAGGGTATTAGCAGTAGACGCTCGCCAACCTCTATGCCTGTTGCAATTTCTATATCTTCTGCAGGGTATATGCTGTCGCCCTCTACTTCTATGTCGGCAACAACAAGCTTGTCGACAGCATAGGCAGAGAGCATAAAGAGCACAGCCGCTACAAAGACAAGGCAAACGAGCATAAGGCGAACTCTCGCCCTACGCCGTTGCCTACGCCGCTTTTTATTTAGCTGTTCTGCTTTCTTTTTCAACTTCTATACTCGCTCCCAATAAAGAAAAGTCTCGTACGATGTCCTCGTACCCTCTGTCTATAAAGTGAGTCCCCGTCACTACCGTTTCACCGCCTGCCGCAAGACCTGCCACAACAAGTGCTGCGCCGCCTCTAAGCTCCATTGCCTCTACCTTTGTGCCGTACATGGCATTTGTGCCGATGACCTTTGCCGTGCACTCGTCTATTTCTATATTAGCACCCATAGAAATTAGCGGTGCGACATGTCTAAATCTGTTTTCAAACACTCTTTCTGTTAAATATGTAACCCCCTGTGCCACACATGCCGCCGCCATAAAGGGTGCGCCCATGTCTGTCGGGAAGGAGGGATGCGGTGCCGTTATAACTTGGCCGACAGCTCTCGGACGGCCTCGCATTGCAAAGCGAATTCCGTCCTCTTGCTCTAATATCTCTGCACCCATCTTTATAAACTCGTCCGATACAGGGTGCATGTCGTCGCCCTTTGCGCCTTTGATAAATATATCCCCACCGGCCGCAACAGCGCCTGCCATAATAGTGCCTGTCATTATGCGGTCGGGCATTACGTTGTAGCATGTCGGGTTTAGGGCGGCAACTCCGTCTATGTAGATTATATCTGTGCCCGCACCGTAGACCTTTGCCCCCATCTTGTTAAGGGCATTTTGCAAATCGACAATCTCGGGCTCTTTTGCCGCCCCTTTTATTGTGGTGCGACCACTTAGTAGCACACTTGCAAATATTGTGTTTTCCGTTGCACCGACCGAAGGAAAGGGTAGAGTTATCTCTGCCGCCCGTCCGTTTTTCAGTCTGCAATCTATTCGGCCGTCAATCTCGACGGTCTGCGCCGACAGCTCGCCAAGCGCTGCAAGGTGCATGTCTATCGGCCTAAGCCCAATTGCACAGCCGCCCGGCATTGTTACACTGCCCTCGCCTGTGCGCCCAAGCAGAGCGCCGAGCAAGATAATCGAGGAGCGCATCTCCTTCATTAGATGCTTTGGCACCTCCGACGAGCGCACCTCGCTTGCGTCTATCGCCACTGTGTCGCCGTCCCTCGTTACCTCGCAACCGAGGTGTTCAAGTATTTCTATCATAACAAGGACATCCGCAATGTTCGGGCAATTTGTTAGTACTGTCACCCCAGAAACGAGCAGTGAGGCCGCAAGTAGCGGCAATGCGGAATTTTTTGCCCCCTGTGCCTTGACCTCGCCCGACAAGGAGCGCCCTCCCAAAATGCGAAAATCTCCCCTACCGACAACCACTTTATCAACCCTTCCGACATATTATCATATATCCATAATATGCGAAATAGGTAATTTTTGGTATTCATTTTAACAGTAGCGGTAAAATAACATCATAAATGCGTTGTGAGGCATCGTATATCGCCTCTTTATGGGCGGCCTTTTCCATCTTTTCTCTTGTGTCGCCGTCCTTTAAGAGCCGCTCTATTTCTGCCCACAGCACCTCGCCTGTGCAGTCTTTTTCTTCTATCAAGACAGCCGCCCCAACATCGGCAAATGCTTTGGCGTTGTGGTATTGGTGGTTATTTGTAACATTGGGCGATGGAATTAAAATAGAGGACTTGCCCATAACGGCTATCTCTCCAAGCGTTATCGCCCCTGCCCTTGTGAGCACAATGTCTGCCGCCGCCATAACAAGGTGCATGTCGTAGATATATTCTCTAAGATCTATAAGCGGCAAACTATCAAGCTCTACCCCCATTGCGGCAAGGTCTTGTGGCATCCACTTAATGCCAAACTGACCTGCGGCATGTATATGCCTTATACTCTTTGTCGGTGCGTGGAGTTTCATTAGATCCATTACATTTTCGTTAAACGGGCGACTGCCCATACTTCCGCCAAAGGAGAGCAGTATCGGCGTATCATCAAGCCCAAGTTTTTTTCTTGCCGCTTTTTTGTCGGCAAATAGAATTTCTTCCCTAATCGGATTGCCGACCAAAATTGCCTCTCTGTCAAAGAGTTTACGGCTCGCTTCAAAGCTTATCATAAGCTTTGTAACCTTTTTGGCAAGCTTTCTCGTTGTAAGTCCCGGGAATGCATTTTGTTCGTGTATTGCCGTAGGTATTCCCAAATTGGCCGCTGCAAGCATGCAAGGGCCGCTTACATATCCACCTGTGCCAACGACAATATCGGGGGCAAATTCTCTTAGATATTTCTTGGATTTTTGGTATGCCGTAACCGCTTTAAAGGCATTTCTGATATTGCGTAAATCGAGCTTTCTGCTAAGGCCGTAAACCTCTACTGTGTGCAGTGGATAGCCCGCTTTGGGCACAAGTTTTGACTCTATACCGTACTCTGTACCAAGAAATCTTATGTCGGCATCTTTGTGCCGCTCTTTTATAAAATCGGCTATTGCAATGGCAGGATTAACATGCCCTGCCGTGCCGCCGCCCGTAAGAAGAACCTTCACCTATCATCAGTCCTTTCTTAGGCGGCATCGCCTTGATATTGCAAGCACAATGCCCATTTCAAACATAAGCATAACGAGCGATGTTCCGCCGTAGCTAAAGAAGGGAAGCGATATGCCTGTGTTTGGCACAAGATTTGTTACAACCCCTATATTTAATATCGCCTGTATAGCGACCTGCGTTGTTATACCCGTCACTACAAGCCCTGTAAATCTGTCGGGCGCACGCATGGCTATTACAAAGCCTCTGTATATTAAAACGGAAAACATTAAAACAATAATTACAGCGCCTATAAGGCCGAGTTCTTCACATGCTATTGCGAAAATAAAATCGTTTTGCGGCTCGGGGATATAGAGATATTTCTGGCGGCTGTTTCCGATGCCAAGCCCGAAAAGTCCACCGGATCCTATTGCATACAGGCTTTGTATTGTCTGAAATCCGCTACCCAAGGGATCGATAAAAGGGTCTAGCCATACATTTATTCGTGCCATTGCGTAGTCGCTTATAAATATAACGACAGCAACAGCCGATGCGGCAAAACCTCCTGCGCCTATAAAGTATATTATCTTTATGCCTCCAACAAACATCATAACGCCGCCTATTACAAGGAGGAGCACCGTTGCCGATATATGACGTTCGAGCGCTACCAGTCCGCAAAAAAGGCCAAGGAGCAGTGTGCAGGGCACAAGGCCATTCCAAAATGTGTGTATCGTTCTGTTTAACGACACAATTAGCGCCGCCATGCAAAGTATTAGGGCAAGTTTGGCAATTTCTGACGGCTGAAAACCAAATAGCCAGCGTCTTGCACCATTCCTAACTGTGCCTATACCGGGAATTAGCACCAGTATTAGCGATATTATCGACACGATAAAGGCAGGCATTACAGATAGTTTAAGTAGTTTTGGGGTTAGCACCTTGGAGGTTATAAGCATTGCCGCAAGACCTAAGGCAAACCACATTAGCTGTTGCTCTATAAAATAGTAGCTGTCGCCAAAACGGTAGAATGCATTTGCATAGCTTGCCGAAAACACCATAACAAGCCCTGTCGAGCATAGTAGCAAAACAAATACAAGAAAGGGAAGGTCTATGCCGTTGTCTTGCAGTTTTGTCTTTTGTGCTTTTGTGCTTTTCTTTGGCATATTTTCCCCTCCTTTTATAGTATAATCTACATTCCGAAGAAATTTGTATAACCAAGCCACGCCAGTATGCAAAGCATTACCGAGGTTAGAGAAAATGTTATAACGACCTTGTTCTCGCTAAAGCCGCTCATTTCAAAGTGATGGTGCATGGGTGCCATTTTAAAGAGCCTTTTGCCGCCTGTCGCCTTAAAGTATCCCACTTGGAGTATTACGGATAACGCTTCGAGCACATAAACACCGCCGCATATAAGCAGTATCACAGGCATTCCCGAGGCAAAGGCAAGCCCTGCCACTATACCGCCTATAAAGAGCGAGCCTGTGTCCCCCATAAAGACCTTAGCCGGTTTTATGTTAAATGGAATAAACCCGAGCAGTCCGCCGAGCAGTGCCGCTGCCACCGTGTAGAGCGACGATGCTTCGAGTGATAGTGATATTGCTATAAACAAAATGGCAACAGGGAGCGAAACACATGTTGCAAGCCCGTCGAGCCCATCTGTTAGGTTTACTGCGTTTACAGTGCCTACAATTACGACAAGGGCAAAGGGGTAAAAGAGCAGTCCTAAATCTATCGACATGTTTATAAAGGGAATTGCCACATCTGTCGAGAGCAGACCCGATCCTCCCATTGCCGCTATATAGGCAACCCCTGCCAGTATTTGCAGTATTAGCTTTTGGCGAGAGGTAAGCCCCAAGTTACGCTTTTTTACGACCTTTATATAGTCGTCGGCAAATCCGACAAAGCCAAAGGATATACCACAGAGCAGTGTTATCAGCGCAAGGCGATCAAAATTCGTTACAAATGTTGCTACAATAGCCCCTGTTATGCCAAGAGCAAAGGCAAGGCCACCCATTGTTGGTATGCCCGACTTGCTTTGGTGCCACGAAGGGCCCACTTCTCTGATAGATTGCCCAAATTTAAGCCGTCTTAGCATGGGAATTAAAAATGGCAGTGTAGCCGCTGTCAGAATAAATGCGACTATCGGGGTTATAGGGGAAATCATACCTTCCCACCCAAGATATCCTTAACTATCTCCCTCTCGTCGAAGTCGAACTTCTCTGTGCCGATAATCTGATATGTCTCGTGCCCCTTGCCTGCGATTAGTATCGTATCGCCCTCTTTTGCCTCTGCCATTGCATGGGCTATTGCCTCTTTGCGGTTTGTTACGACTTTATGAGGCACCTTTGTGCCCTCTACTCCGGCATATGCATCGGCAATAATGCGCTCGGGGTCCTCTGTTCTTGGGTTGTCGCTCGTTAGTACAAAGTAGTCGGAAAAAGACTCTGCCGCCTTTGCCATAAGAGGCCTTTTCGAGCGGTCTCTGTCGCCGCCGCAACCAAAGACTGTAATAATGCGACCTTTGCTAATTCCCTTTAATGCACGGCCGATGTTGAGTAGCGAGTCGGGGGTGTGGGAGTAGTCTATATATACCGTGTATGGGGTATCTGTCGGCACGATTTCTATTCTGCCCTTAATGCCCTTAGCGGTAAGAAGGGATGCCGCCGCTTCTTTTAACGGTATGCCTATAAGTGTTGCACCCGTTATTGCAGCAAGAGTGTTGTATACATTAAATTCACCGGGAAGTGCCGCCTTTACCCTTGCTATATTGCCCTTTTCGACCGCTTGATATTCTATTCCATCTACCTTTAAGGCGATATTTTTAGCAGTCATATCGGCACTATCTGCCTTTATGGAGTATGTCACGGTCTTTTCTGCCTTGCTCATTAAGAGTATTTTATTTGTCGCCTCGTCGTCGTAGTTTAGCGCCGCACTTTTACTTATTTCAAATAGCTTTGCCTTTGCGGCGAGATAGCTTGCCATGTCGCCGTGATAATCGAGATGATCTTGTGTTAGATTTGTAAATATGCCGCACTCGAATGTCATGCCGCCGACACGCTTTTGATCAAGTGCGTGCGACGATACTTCCATAACGCAGTGGGTGCAACCTGCCTCGACCATTTCGGCAAATGCGCCGTGCAGTTCCATTGCATCGGGGGTAGTTACATCGGCATCGTATACACGAGAGCCCGTGTCTATCGAGATCGTTCCGACAAGGCCGCACTTGCCGCCTGTGCTATCTATTATGTGCTTTATAAGACAAGCTGTCGAGGTTTTGCCGTTTGTGCCTGTTACCCCTACAAGCTTTAGCTTTGCGGCAGGGCTTTTGTACCAAGCATCGGCCATAAGAGAGTATGCAAGGCGAGAGTCGTCGACAAGTATAACTCCCTCGCCACGCTCGGCGATAACTGCGGCAGCCCCTGCCGCCTTTGCCTTTTCTATATACTCGTGCCCGTCTGCCTTTGTGCCTGTTATCGCAACAAAGACCATGCCCTCTTTTACCTTGCGGCTGTCTGCCGTTATGCCCGTTATTATGGCATCTTGATCTATCTTAGATGCGTAGTCTACATTCTTTAAAAGTTCGCCTAATTTCATCTCTCGTCTCCTCTTGCACTTTAGCTAAACCCCCGACGACTGCCAGTCTACCTCCTCGGGGCTTACAAATTCCACCTCTATAACATCGCCTTCGTTTGCAAATGTTCCGGCGGCAGGGCTCTGGGTGCTCGCAATTGCCCCTCCGCTTGTATCATTGCCCGATACACGAATGTTAAAACCGGCATTTTCCAAAACTCTTGTGGCATCGCTCTCGGAAAGACCCGAAAGATCGGGCACTTCGATTAGATTTGTCATGCCTTCTTCGGTGTAAAGCAGTATCTTGCCCCCCTCGGAAAGCTTGTCGTTGCCCTTGGGGATTTGGGTTAGAACACTGCTACCGTCCCCCATAACTGTCGGGACAAAGCCGCCACTTATTACTATTTCTCGTGCCTCGTCTATCGACATGCCCTCGACATTCGGAACTGTCCTCTCTAGCGAGGCAAGTTCTTCCTCGGTGTACTGCGGCATTATGCCCATGTATGGCAAAATATCGGCAAACATCTTGCCAACTGTTGGAGCTGCAATTATACCGCCTGATGGGTTTGGCACATCGGGCTCGTCTAAGAGGAGCAGTATTGCTATTTGCGGATCGTCTGCAGGTGCAAAACCGCAAAATGATGCAATGCGCTTGTCGGCTATTCCCTCCTCGTTTTTTTGGTCGATCTTCTCGGAAGTACCTGTCTTTCCGCCTATGCTGTATCCCTTAACAGCGGCATTGCTACCCGTACCTTCCGAAACAACACGCTCTACCAAATCTTGCATTATAACCGAAACTTCTTCCGATATTACCTGCCTTACAGGCTCTGTTTCAAAGTCCTCTATAACATTTCCATCGTCGTCTATAACCTTAGATGCAATGTGCGGCTCTACAACGTAACCGCCGTTTATGGTTGCGGCTACCGCCGTTATCATTTGGATTGGCGTAACCTTAAATGTCTGTCCGAAAGAGGTTACCGCAACTTCTACAACGCCCTGCTCAAATGTCTCCTCGTTGTGGAAAATACCGTTAGCCTCGCCATACAGATCTATACCTGTACGCTCCATAAGCCCGTATGCCTCTATGTATTCATAAAATGCCTCGCCGCCTATTCTTGCGCCGAGCTCCATCATAACAGGGTTGCAAGAATTTGCTATGCCTTCTGCCACGGTCTGAACTCCGTGCCCTGTGCGCTTCCAACAGTGTATCCTTGTTCCTGCCACCGTCATCGAGCCTGTGCAGTTAAAGGTTTCGTTTAGGTCTACAACATCTTCTTCGAGAGCTATGGCCGTCGTTAAAATTTTAAAAACAGACCCCGGCTCGTATGTGTCGGCTATTGCCTTGTTTCGCCAAGAGGATTGCCATATCTCCATAAGACGAGTGCTGTAATCCTCACCCGACAGAGCGTCGAGCTCGAGCATCAACTGCTCGTCGGTTATCTCTCTCGGATCGTTTAGATCGTACGCAGGATATGTCGACATTGCAAGGATTTCTCCTGTGTTTACCTCCATTACAATGGCGGTCGCCCTTTGCTGAACGCTGTATTCGTTAACGGCAAATTCGAGATTTTTCTCCACAAAGTGCTGTATGCCCTCATCGATCGTGAGGACAAGGTTGTAGCCGTTTTTGGCATCTATATACTGCTCGTACTTAAATGGCATGTTAGTGCCCTGAGCATTTTTTAGTGTTATTATGCGCCCAGGTTGACCCATTAGAATATCGTCGTAGTATGCCTCCACACCCTCTATTCCCACTCCGTCTATATCTGTAAAGCCTATTACATGGGCGGCAAAACTGCCATAGGGGTAGTAGCGCTTCGAGTCCTCGGCAAGCGCTATGCAAGACAGGTCGTTTTCGCTTATAAACGTTCGAACCTCGTCTGCTTCTTCCTTTTCTACTTGACGAAGTATAACCTCGTAGTAGTTGTCTGCCTTTGTTTTGTTTAGAACAGTGTCGTAGTCTACCCCAAGAATTTCAGATAGTCCCTGCGCCACAAGTGTCTGTGTGGCGGCATCGTCTTTGCTTATATATTTTGGGGCGATATATACCGTTTCGGTCGATGCAGATACCGCAAGCGCCTTTAGGTTTCTATCGTATATTGTCCCTCTTTTGGGTGGGATTTCGGTATCTCTAACCTGCTGATCGATTGCCCTTGCTTGATATTCTTCATGTTTTAATACCTGAAGATTAAATAGCTGTAAGGTTATTGTACCAAAGCAAATAATTGTAAATACAATAAGCACAAATGTTATTCGTGCCTTCATCATTTTAGATAGCGTGCTCTCTTTTGGCATGTGGCGTCACCCCCTTTTATGAATTATATTATTATAGGTCACCACATATGCAGGAAGATACTCCCTGCATATGGCCATGATGATTGATAGATAAAATCAGGGAACACTTTTAAAGGGTGAGCGACTTGGATAAATATCTCCAAGCATTTATCAGCTCATGTACTCCCCAAGGCGAATGAGTAGATTTTCGGCCGTGTCGGTCGCTTTGCCTATAAAGCCTCTCTCGTCCTCTATTACATTGCCTGTGTCTTCCGAAGTTAGATCGACATAGATTATCTGATCTTGCTCTACCTTGTGCATGTATAGCTCGGAGGTCGCTATTTCTTCTATATCCTTTAGGTTTGTGCGCATGTCAAGTTCCGCTTGCATACGCTTTTGATCGTTTAAAAGTTGCTCGTTTTGGTTCTTCAGTTTCGAGCTTTCGGATGTAAGTTCTGTTAGCTCTGTATAGCTCGACACTATGCCGACAAGCATGGCAATTACAGATGCGGATATTACCACACCTTTAAGAAAGCCTCTCCTAAGCTCTGCTTTGCGGCGCCTGTCGACAATCGAAGTAACTTCTGTTCTCTTGTCACTGCGGTGCGCAACGTCAAAGGCTGACATGTCGTATCCTACACTTACCTTCTCAGCAAGCGCACCGTTTGTATATCCACCGCTATTTCTCTCGTTCCCCTTATTCATTTCGCACCCCTTTTTTATATAATTGTGTATTTTTCACTGCTCAAGCATTAGTTTTATACCCTCTGTGCCACCCTAAGTTTTGCGCTTTTACTTCTCGAATTTTCCTCAAGCTCGATCTCGCTTGGCAAGATAGGCTTTCTTGAAACGAGCTTTAAAGCAGGCTTTATACCGCATACACATATGGGAAGTTTTGGCGGACAAATACAGCCTTTAACAAGTCTTGCAAATGTCTCTTTTACTATCCTATCTTCAAGAGAATGGAAGGTTATTATCGAAATTCTGCCACCTTCATTCATGGCACTACATGCATCTTCTATTGCGCCTGCTATCGCATCGAGCTCGCCGTTTACCTCTATTCTTATTGCCTGAAATGTCCTCTTAGCTGGGTGACCGCCCTCTCTTTTTGCTACGGTCGGCACTGCGCTGTCTATAACTTTGGCAAGCTCTCCCGTCGTTAAAATGGGGGATTGCTCCCTTTTTTTTATTATGGCGGCCGCTATGCGCCTTGCAAATTTTTCTTCGCCGTACTTAAACAAAATATCTACAAGGCGCTCCTCTGTGTATGTCGCCACGACCTCTGCCGCTGTAATGCCTGTCTCTCTATTCATGCGCATGTCGAGCGGCGCATCTCTCATGTAGGAAAAACCTCTGTCGGTGTCGTCGAGCTGAAAGGAGGATACACCAAGATCGAGCAAAAATCCGTCTATTTTTTCTATGTTAAGCTCTCTTAATATGTCGCCGACATTTCTAAAGTCGTCCTTTACATATGTAACGACATCGCTGTATGGGGCGAGCTTTTCCTTTGCCCTTGAATGGGCATAGTCGTCCTTATCGATGGCTATAAGACGGCCACCTGTAAGCTTTGCCGCAATCTCACTGCTGTGACCGCCGCCGCCCATTGTGCCGTCTATATAAATGCCATTCGGTTTTATGTCAAGCCCGTCGACCGCTTCCTTTAGCATGACGGGGTAGTGGCTATACATCTCTCATCTCCAAAAGCTCTAATATGTCCTCGTCGTTTATATTGTCGTCGTACGATTCAAGCTTAGCAGCATCCCATATCTCGGCACGCTTTTCTACGCCGATAACAACGACCTCTTTCACGAGCTCTGCCTTTTTCCTTAGGTTTAGCGGAATTATAATTCTGCCTTGCGCATCGGGTATGGCAAGCTCTGCATTCGAGAAAAAGTACCGCTCCATCTTGCTTGCCGCCGACATCGGTTGCTCTCCGACCTTCTTAACAAGCTTGTCCCACTCCTCTTTACCGTAGAGTGCCACACAACCGTCGAGCCCTCTTGTCATCATGATGAAGTCGCCAAAATGCTCCCTGAATTTAAGGGGTAGGATAACACGCCCTTTGCTGTCCATATTATGCGCCGATCTGCCTATAAGCATGTCATCACCCCCACTCATCACCATTTAACGCCACAAATCACCACTGATATAAATATAATACCACATATTTTTATTTTTGCAAGAGGAATTTGTTAAGAAAAAAAGTAAAAACCCCTCGAAACCGAGGGGTTGCATAAAAATATGTATGTTTTATAGAAAGTATGTTCTATTTTTCTATTTCGTTCTCTTTAAAAGTAAAGTTGTATGTATAGTTGTCTATTTTAAAAATATGCATAAAATATAACCATAATGCAAAAGGCTGTAACCCATTTATAAAAAAGTGTTACAGCCCCAATCTTACAGTTTTGCGCCTTTAAAGTTGTGTTGTGCTTGTTTAACGCTTGCAACGGCCTGCTCCATGTGGTCGGAAACATTGCTAAGTAGGCTCTCAACATAGTTGTTTGTGTCTGCCTTTAGCTCCTTTACCCTTTGGTTTGTGTCGGCAAGAAGTTCGTTTGCCTGCTTGTTTGCAAGAGAGAGATGCTCGCTCGCCTGCTCGCCTGCCTGCTTGATAAGGTCGTTTGCCTGCTGTTTTGCCTCCATCATGGTCTGGCTTGCAAGACGTTTTGCCTCTGCCATTACCTCGTCTCTCGAGACGAGCGCCTTTGCCTTTTCTTCGGCATTTTTAAGCATTACCTCTGCCTCTCTCTTGGCTGTCGAGATAATCTCCTTGCGATCTGCCACTATCTGCTTTGCCTGATCAATTTCAGAGGGCAAACTCTTTCTAATCTCGCTAATAAGCTCGCCCGCTTCGACCGAATCTACAAGGCATTTTCCACCCGAGAGCGGCAAACGCACAGCCTCCTCGAACATTTCGGCAAGTCTTTCAAAAAGTTCATCTGTATTCATATCTTCCGCTCTCCTTTATAGTAAATTTTAGCAATTTTTTCCATTACGTTCTTTGGTACATAGTTAGATATATCCCCACCATAAGATGCAAATTCACGCACTATGCTCGAGCTTATATAAGATAGCTCGGCCGAGGTCGGCAATAGCATTGTCTCTATTTTGCAGTGAGAGGACATTTTGTTAACATATGCCATTGTCATCTCGGCTTCAAAATCCATTAAGCTGCGCACGCCCTTGACGAGCACTGCATTGTTTTTTTCGAGTGCAAAGTCTATAAGCAGACCCGAATGTGCCGTAACCTGTACATTTTTAAGGTGCGATGTCGCCTCTTTTAAGAGCTCGATTCTCGTCTCGGCCGACACGTCGTAGACCTTTGCGCTGTTGTAGACAAGAAGTATTATTACCTCGTCGAATATCTCGGCGGCACGCTCGAATATATCGAGGTGGCCACAAGTAACCGGATTAAAACTGCCGGGGCAGACCGCTATTTTCATGCCTCGCCCTCCCCATGCCTGTATGTCGTAAGCCTCATAGTGCCGTATCTGACACTGCGTGCTATTTCAAGATCTCCGACAGACTCGGGAAGTGCTTCTCGGTCGCCCGTTTCGCATATAATAACGCCGCCTGTAAATAAGAGCTTTCTCGCCGCAATTACCTTTAGCGCCTTGTCGCATAGCCCCTTACCGTATGGTGCATCTATTAAAATAACGTGAAATGTCTTGTCTGTGCTCTCTAAAAACGACTTATAATCTGTGTGGTGCAGTGCCGCTTGTTCAGCCATCTTACAGCGTTCTAAGTTGGATTTTACAACATCTATTGCCGCCTTGTTGTTGTCGACAAAATCGGCAAATTCCGCCCCTCTCGACAGCGCCTCTATCCCAAGGCTTCCGCTCCCTGCAAAGAGGTCGAGCACTCTGCGCCCTTGCACTTCAAACTGAATAGAGCTAAAGAGCGCCTCTTTTACACGCTGAGTGGTAGGTCTTGTCGCCTCCCCATCGAGCGTTTTTAATTTTAGCCCCTTGGCAGAGCCCGTTATAACCTGCATAAAGCCCTCCTTTACCCCAAATCCATATATTGCGAAATTTGTAGGTATACTGTATATTTTATCATATCTTACAATTATGTCAATATCAAATTTTATGTCAACCAAATGACATTCTTGTTTGCCACAAGCACCGTTCAGGCACTTTTTTTATAACTGTTCTACCCTCCAAAGTGATCCTTTACCGCTTTTGCGGCCGCTACATTCATGCCCTTTACCGCCGCAAGCTCCTCGAGTGTTGCATTTCTTATGCCATCCATAGACTTAAAATGGGCAAGAAGTGTAGCCGCCCTCGTCTCCCCTATTCCTTCTATCTCGGTAAGCGACGAGGTTAGCGTCTTTTTGCCACGAAGTTTTCTGTGGTAGGCTATTGCATATCTGTGAACTTCCTCTTGAATATTTGCAAGCAAAATAAACCCCGGATTGAGCGGCGACGGTGTTATCTCCCCCTCCGCCCCAACAAGTCCCCTTGTCCTGTGCTTATCGTCCTTTACCATGCCGAAGGTCGGCAGATATATGCCAAGTTCGTGCATTACTTCGGTTACGGCCGACAGGTGACCTTGTCCGCCGTCTATTAAAAATAGATCGGGCAGTACATCAAATCCGCTATCCCCTGCCTTGTAACGCTTGAACCGCCGCCATATCACCTCTCGCATAGACTCGTAGTCGTCTTGACCGTCGACAGTTTTAATCTTAAACCGCTTGTAGTCCTTCTTGGAGGGCCGTCCGTTTTCAAAGACAATAATGCCCCCTACAACTTCGCTACTGCCTGTGTTGGAAATGTCTATCGCCTCTATTCTAACAGGCATATCCTCCATGCCGCAGAGCTTTGCAAGCTCGGTTACACCTCTGCGCACACGCTCCTCCCTCGACGATGCTTTAAATAGCGCCTCTTTTGCATTGTTCATGGCAAGAATCATTGCCTTGCGTGCCTCGCCCCTTTGAGGTTGTCTTATATGGACACGCTTGCCTGCCCTGTTTGTAAGATAGTCTTCAAGCAGTGCCGTGTCGTAGGGCAGGTCAGAAAAGAGAATTTCCTTTGGAATGTCCTCTCGTAACAGATAGTGCTGTTTAACAAATGCCGCCATGCCATCTGCCAAGTTTTCAAACTCCTCTGCACCTACAACAAAGCTGTCAGACCCTGTCAGCTTGCCGCCCCTAATATACATAACCATAACGGAAGATCGTGCCGAGTCGCTTGAAAGCGCTATAACATCTCGGTCTACATCAGGAGCGGCTACGACCTTTTGCCGCTCGCCGAGCGAGGTAAGGGCTGCCCTTCTGTCTCGCAGTCTTGCCGCTTCTTCAAAGCGAAGCTCCTCTGCGGCACGTTCCATGCTCTCCTCTAATTTGCTCATTACCTCTTTGTATTTTCCGTCTAAAAATTCCACCGCTTCGTGGATGATCTCTCTGTACTCCTCTTTGCTTATCTTGCCTGTGCAAAGTCCCATGCAGTTCTTTATAGAATAGTTTAGACATGGCCGCCCCTTTCCTATGTCCTCGGGGAACTTGCGTTTGCAAGAGGGCAGTTTAAATGTCTTTTGCACGGTAGAAACAATTGTTCCCACACTGCCGCTGTACGGCCCGAAATATCTCGATTTATCTGTCTCCCTTTTTCTCGAAAAGAGAATACGAGGATAGTCCTCCCCAAGTGTTACCTTAACATAGGGATAGTTTTTGTCGTCCTTTAGCAGTATGTTATAATGCGGCATGTAGTGCTTTATCTGACTGCACTCCAAAACAAGTGCTTCCATTTCGGTAGAGCACACATAGTAGTCGAAAGAGGCTACATTGTGAACCATTCGGCGCACCTTTATATAGTGATTGTCTACCCCTGTAAAGTAGGAGGTAACACGATTTTTTAAAATTTTAGCTTTGCCGACATATATAATCTTACCGTCGGCATTTTTCATAAGATAGACGCCCGGTAGTTCGGGCAGTGCCTTTGCCGCTTCGAGTAGTTTTGGTATTAGTTCGTTCAACTGTCCTTCTCCTTTGGGTTTATATTAGTATTATATACTAATATACTTGTTTTTACAAATAAAAAAGAGGGCTGTTTATTTGGGCACCACTCGTCAATCCTCTCTGAAAAACCAAGCTGATACTTCATCCTCGGCGAAGCATCAGCTTGGTTCTTGCATAGTGTATATTCACAATTGTTAGCTTATTTTTATCTTCTCATTTATGGCCTTTATATCATTTCGGGTTTTTAAATACACAGCAAACCATATAAAAAAGAAAATTGCAATAAATATAGCAACGAACAAGAAAAGGCTTATAAATGATATATCAATCCAACGAAGAAGCAGTGCAATGGGGGTCATTGTGACTATATATGCCGTAAAAACAACTACTGTTTGCTTTGCATAGCTCCATTCTTCCACCTCCCAAACAACAGAAAATCCTGCAAATACAAATCCTATTACCCCCCACAAAACAGCTTGAATGATAACTGCATTAATTTCGCTTCCAAATAGCGCAATTAGTTCGGGGCTAACAGCTCCATAGTAACCTCCCGCATACACTACCGAAAAAACAATGCTTAACAAATAGCCGATTGCTACTCCCAAAGGAAATCCAAGCAGTGCTCTTTTAAGAAAATTACTTTTCATGTTATTTACCTCCAATCCCTAAAGCTCTTTTTATTTGAGTGACATATCGCCTCGAAACATAGGAGACATCTTTGTTGTTTAGTCTAATGCAAATCGTACCTGTAATACTTAAATCAAATTCCACAACTTTTTTCAAATTCACAATTTCCGTATTGGAAATTCGTATAAATTGGCTTTGATTTACTCGCTCAAGCACTTCATACAGTGGTATTTTTAATAGATACTCTGTTTCGCTCGTTCTTGCAAAAACTTTTTTATTTGCCGAGTAAACTCGCACAATGGCATTATGGTCAAGCACTTTGGCAATATCGTTTAAAAAACCTACTATTATTTTCGGCTTTTCTTCCGACAATTTTTCTATTAAAGCTTGAACAGTATCATCCATTACCGAAGCCTTTATCAGAACTTCAATCTCTTTTTGGTTACTATCTAATTCTACATTTATCTTCACTGATTCCAGTCACTCCTTTCTAAGTTTAATTATAGTAAAAACGAGATGAAAAATCATCTCGTTTCTGATAGGTGGTTGATATTGAATGATGTGCGGTTGCAGTGTAATGCAACCTGCTTTCACGTAGTTATGATAGCAACTAATATTAAACCATAATAGATCAAATGCTAAAAGTCGGTTTTTTCGAGAATAGCACTTGCAGGTCGCTTTTGCAGTGACTGACTATAAAAAAACGGATAGCATGATGCTCTCCGTTTAATATCATATTTAAATGATCTTCGCATAGTTTCTTCGCAAAAACCCACTTACTACGCACATTTGTTGCCAACATTCAGTTTGCAGAGTTGCAACAACCCTAAATCCCTCCCTATTTAATAAAAAAAGGGAGGGAAATATTTGTCGTTTCTCTTTAGACTTCTTTAACTACTCGCTAAAGTCGTCGTTAATAAGAGCAACAAGACTTGCAACTGCTTGCTCTTGGTCTTCACCCTGTGCGCTTATTATGATGGTGTCCCCACCCGATACGCCGAGTGATAGCACGCCGAGAAGGCTCTTTGCGTTTACTCGTCTATCGTCCTTCTGTACCCAAACAGACGACTTGTAGTCGTTGGCTTTTTGGATAAAATATGTTGCAGGGCGTGCATGTAGTCCTACGTCGTTTTTTAAAACGGCTTTTTGCTCTGTCATAATTCTCCCCCTATTAGGCAAGATTGCCTATTGTATCTATTATATATCAAATATCGAAAACGTCAACTAAAAGAATGAAAAATAGGCATAATTCACAAATAATTTAGTCAATTATCAATTTAATACCTTCGACATGACGAAAATTCCGCTCGTATCGAGCTTTTCTGCCGTCACTTTTACCGAACCGCCCGGCGATGCTATGCGACTGCCGCCAAGCATTATGCCTTCAGGGGTAGAGCTACCGACCCCTTCGCATGTTATATAAATGGTAAAGTTCTCGGGATCTTCCGCAAGTGTAATGCTACCGTCTGCCATTACAACCTGTCTCATATAGGGTGTTGTTTCGATTTTGGTTATTGTGCCCAAGGGTTGTCCGTTTTCGCCGTCGTAGAGTATCTCGCCCTCGTCTATTGCAAGGTATGCCATAATGCGGACAGGCTCTACTTTTATTTGAAATTCTATACCGACTTCGCCTGCCCCCGATGTAACGCTGTCTACAATGTCGAGCCGCCAAAAGAGCGCCGCACCTGCCGCTACCGCAAAGAGCAGTATTATTAAATCGAGTATATTAAAAATGCCAAAGAGCTTTGTTTTTTTTCTCTCGGTCATGACGACACCTCCTCGTAAGAAACGCCTATGCAAAAGCTTCTGCCCGATATTCCGTATGTCTGCACAAAGACCTCTGTGCCGACACCAAGTGTAAAGGAGCCTATCGCAACTCTGCCCGAATCTACATTCCCGTTTGCTTTACAGGTCAAAATAACCTTGTACTTGCCCGGCACATCGACCTCCAAAACCTCGCCTGTGTCTGGATTTGTTGTAATTGCCGTCATGGGGGAGACCTTAACGCTCGTTATCTCGCCAAGTTCTGTCTTTCTAACGCCGTCTTTAACAATATCTCCTACACGTGCAGAGTCTTTGTACTCCTCGCCGACATATGTCAGCTCGAGCTGATAAGAGACCTCAACAGGCTGTCCTGCCACATCTGTTCGCTCAAGGCCTCCGGCAAGGACAAGCACTATGCCAAGTGCGGCAACTATTACCGCTATTACAAACACATCAAATAGGTTAAATCTTGCCTTTGTCTTTCTTCTATTCACCATGCACCAACTCTCTGTAAACATTTTCTATGCCCTCGGCATACTTAGTTAGGGTAAATCCCTCGTTGTATAGTTCAAAACCGGCCTCGCCCATCTCTGCTCTTTTTTGCTTGTCAAGGCATAGGTCTACTAAATTTCTTGCAATATCTTGGCTGTCATGCTTAGTAAATACCGCCGTTTTACCTGTTGCAACCTCGGGTATTCCTCCGACCGCCGTCAAAAGGCATGGAAGCTTTGCAGACATTGCCTCCACAAGTGTTAGGGGCAAATTCTCGCTTAGTGACACAAGGGCAAATATGTCTGCCGCCCTGTATGCATCTGTTACATCGCCCTTTTGACCTGCAAATATCACGCAGTCTGTGGCGAGAGCTTTGAGTTCTCCTTCGAGAGAGCCGCCGCCTACAAGAAGAAGTTTAAAGCCCTCCACTTGCTCTGCCACAAGCTTTGCCGCCTTTATAAGCTCTCTGTGGTTCTTGACCTCCTCGAGCCGTGCAACGCATGTAGCTACTATATCCCTCTCTTTTAATCCGAATACTTTCCGCGCCTCGCCTTTATCCATTTCGGGCACTCCTTTGCAGCCATTCAAAACGACACGAACCTTTTTAGAGGACATGCCGCCCGATATAAGCTCCTTTGCCGCCTCGTTTGATACGGCAATTACAATATCCGTAACAGCACCGTTGACCGCCGCCATGCGCCGTCCGCCGAGTGTGTGCTTTGTATATACCGTTTTTATCCCAAGCATCTTTGCGGCAATTCGCCCTGTAAGACAGCCGTGAGTATGCACAATGTCAGGCGATATGCTCTTTATAAGCTTGATATATTTTCCAATATCGCTCAGCGCAAATGAGCTGTCGCCCTTTATGTCAGGCTCAATTACCGAGCCGCCTATATCGTTTATACGACGAGCCATAAGACCGCCTTTCGGGAGTGCTGTTATGCAGTCTATATCACTGCTTTTTGCAAGGATATAGTTTTCTATGCAGACACCGGCACCTCCTATATTTGTGTCGGTCAAAAGTTGCAGTACCCTCATTGTATATCCTCTCTTTTAAGGAAGTAACTGCGACTCATTCCGACGGCTATTCCCATAAAGAGCCAGAAGGAGAGCACAATGCGGTAGTTAAACCAAACATAGTCTGTAAGCCCCTGTATCAGTATTGCCATAATGCCCATGCCGACCGCAAGAATAAGTGTCGATGTCTCTTTCTCTGTTACGTGGTAAAAGCAGGAGAATATCGTTTTAAAGAACATTAAAAGCAGTGCCGCAAACAAGATTATTCCAAGTGCGCCCGTCTCTATTGTTATCTGCAAAAATAAGTTGTGCGCATGAAGGGCATAAGATGCGCCCGAGAGCGCGTATGCCGGATAGACCTGCAAGAATACATTGCTTCCCATTCCGATGCCGGGGAGGAACATGTCCTCTATCATGCGGACGCTGGCAGTCCATATCGACACCCTGTAAGCCGTCGAGGTGTCGGCAAGGTCGCCTATACTCATAATGCGGCTTACAATGGAGGAGGGCAGCACGGCCGGTAAGAAGGGCACTGCAACGAGTGCCGGTAGGCCTAATTTTAGGAGATAACTGCTGTACATAAGGAGCATTATTGCTATTGTTATCATGGCGGCAAGCCATGCGCCCCTCGACCAAGTGTATATAAGTGCGAGCAGCATAGATGCCGACGATATAGCCCCTGCAAGGCGAAGTTTGCCCTTTTGGCTTATCGTTACACCAATTGCAAGTGGGAGGAGCATTACAAGATATTCGCCAAATACATTTGGGTTGTCGAATGGCCCGATAACACGAGAGCCTATTTCGGCAAACATCTCTGTATCGATCCAGCTAACAGAGCTCTCAAGTCCCACAATGTTTTGGTATATGCCCATAAGCCCAGAGGCAAATCCTGCAAGCAGCATGGCGCTTACCGTTTTTCTAACAAGTCGCCTGCTCTTTATTGTGTTTGCCGCAACAAAGTACATTAGCATATAAGAAACATGAAGTGCAACGGCAGGTAAGCTCGACATTACATCAACCGATGTAAGCCCTCCGAATATTCCCGTTACCGCCGCAAATCCGAGCACGCAGAGGTCTACCGCCTCCAGTGCGATTACACGTTTGCCCCTCGCCGCTTTAAATAAAAATGTCGCAGTTGTGTAGAGCGATAGTAGTGTTAATGGAATTGTCGGTAAAAAAGGCAGTAGCACTATCGTGGCAAGTAGCCCAGCTTCGGGCGATGCCATTACAACTGCGCTCATTATTACTGCAACTATCGCAAAAACAACATATACAATGTGGACATAATATGTCGCCATGCCAAACATTGCGCCTATTATTGCAAAGAGCAGTATATGCCGAGATGCCTTTTCCCTGCGGAAGGTGCTCGCCCTAAGTCCGCCCCAATTTATAAGCAGTTCTCTTAAAATGGCGCTATCTGTAAGCACATTTCCGAGAGGTTGCTTAGATGTTAGCATTACAAGCCCCAAAAGGCACGATATAACACCGCCCTGCATGGCAAGGCCTGACATTGCAAGTACAATTCCATATCCTGCCGCATAGAGCTGTACAACGCAGACCAAAAATCCAAAGCTTATAAACAGTGCCCCCATAGACATTAGGTCAGCACGCATTATAAAGTCGAATACAAACCATATCCATTTCGATGTAATGCTATTTTCTACCGATTTTGCAAAGCTAAGTCTTAGCTTTTTGAGTGTTGCCATTGGTTTTTTCAGTATTTTATAAAAAAAACTGCCATTAGATGCTTTTGTCATGTCGGGGTATGTTGTAAGCACCTTTGTTATACAGCTACCCATAACAAGCTTTGCTAAAAATGTACCGAAAGCATCTGCCATTTTGCAAAATATACTGCCCGATATCAGTTTTCCGATAAATGTGGATGTTTTGCCGCCCTTATTCACGGTTTGGCGCACCTCCCCTATTTTTTATATCCTATACTTTTTAAAAAGTTTATATCCTCTTTTGTTAGATCTGCCCTTTCAAGCAGATCAGGGCGACGTTCGAGCGTTATCTGCAAGGACTGTCGCCTTTTCCATTTTTCTATCTCACCGTGATTGCCGCCCTTTAGCACCTCGGGTACTTCCATTCCCCTAAAAACGGCGGGGCGAGTATACTGCGGATACTCGAGTAGCCCTGAATATATGCTCTCGTTTTGGTAGGACTGCTCGCTCGCAAGCACACCGGGCACCATGCGTGCCACTGCATCTATAACCGAAAGAGCAGGGAGTTCTCCCCCTGTAAGCACGTAGTCGCCCATTGATATTTCCTCGTCTACCACCATGTCGAGAGCCCTTTGGTCTATTCCCTCGTAGTGGCCGCAAAGTAGCATTATGCTATCGTGCTGTAAAAGTTCCTTTGCTACCTCTTGAGTAAAGACTCTGCCCTTTGGGGACAGATATATTGTGTGCGGTTTTTTGCCATAGTGCTCGGTAACTGCCTCTGCGGCACGAACGACAGGCTCTGCCGTCATCATCATGCCACCGCCACCGCCGAACGGATAGTCGTCGCAACGTCTGTGCTTATCGAGGGTATAAGACCTAATATACCTAATGTCGGTCTTTATATATCCTGCATTTGCCGCACGGCCAATAATGCTCTCCCCCAAAACAGCGGCGCACATCTCGGGAAAGAGTGTAAGCAAAACAAACGTCATGGGATCTTTTCCCATGCCGTTTGTGCTCTCGCCGCAAGGCCTATTTTGTTCTGCTTGGCTTATAGCCCCCAAGTTGTCCTTTTCCATATAATGCCCTCTTGTCCTCTTGCCCGATTATATAGGGCTACATGTCAAATAAGCCTTCGAGCGGTCTTATCTTCATAATTTTGCCTTCTATGTCCACATTTATAACAACATGTGGAATTGCAGGCACCAAAAGCAGACGTCCGTCCTTTGCCTTAACGTGATAGACGTCGTTAGCCCCTGTGGCTTGTACCTGTATTATATCGCCGTAAACTTCGCCACTGTCGACATCTGTTACCGTAACCCCCATAAGGTCTCTAACAAGGTAACTGCCTTTGGGCAGTTTAAGCGAGGCCCTGTCGATATATACGACACGACCTATAAGCGGCATTGCCTCGTCTATCGAGTCTATACCGCTTATCTTGAGGTTTACCGCCCCCCTGTGGACACGAGCACGCTCCACTTTTAGGGGGGCTTTATCCTCTAAATAAAATGTCTTGTACTTTAGCATAGCATCAAGGCTGTCTGCCCAAGCTTCCATACGAAGCTCGCCTGCTATGCCATGAGTAGAGACTATCTTGCCCGTTTCTATCAAATCCATATTACTCAACAATATCGACCTGTATTTTCTCACCGGCACGAGCTGCGGCCGCCTTCATGACAGAACGGATTGCCTTGGCGGTGCGCCCTTGCTTGCCAATAACACGCCCCATTTCCCCTTCGGCTACACGAAGGGAATAAACCACTGTGCCCTCATCTTTCGAAGTAACCTCGACCGATACCGAATCGGGATCGCTTACGAGATTTCTTGCAAGGCACAAAAGCAAATCTTTCAGCATCTTAGATAATACCGTTCTTCTTTAGAAGCGCCTTTACTGTATCTGTGGGTTGTGCGCCGTTCTTAATCCAAGTCGTTACCTTCTCTGCATCTACTGTGAAAACGCTTGGCTCTCTCATTGGATCGTATGTGCCGATCTCCTCGATAAATCTACCATCTCTTGGGTAACGGGAATCTGCTACTACCACACGATAGAAAGGAGCTTTCTTTGCGCCCATACGGCGAAGTCTGATTTTTACTGCCATTTTGTACACCTCTAAAATAATATTAATATATTTTGACTTGGCATAGTTGCCAATTATCAAACAAATTTTGTTGCAAGGGCTCTCCCCCCGCTTAACTAAATGCTTAACTAAATGCTTTACTAAAAGGGAAACTTAAATCCCGCAAGGCCTTTGCGACCCTTCTTTTTCTTACCACCGCCCGTGCCCATAAGTTGTTTCATAACCTTTTTAAGCATGTCAAACTGCTTTAAAAGCTTGTTTATATCCTCAACCTTTGTGCCCGAGCCCCTTGCTATTCTCTGCTTGCGTGAACTGTTTATAATATCTGGATTTCTGCGCTCTTTTGCCGTCATGGAGCATATAATTGCCTCCATGCGTGCAAACTCGCCCTCGTCTATCTCTGCATTTTTAAGCTGACCGCCGCCCGGCATCATGGAGAGCATTTGCTCCATGCCGCCCATCTTTTTCATCTGGCGCATCTGCTCTAAGAAGTCCTCCAAATCGAGCTTTTGACTTCTCATCTTGCGCTCGAGCTCCTCTGCCGACTTTTCGTCAAAGCTCTCTTGCGCCTTTTCTATAAGTGTAAGCACGTCGCCCATTCCGAGTATGCGAGATGCCATACGATCGGGGTGAAATGCCTCTATTTCGGTTAGCTTTTCACCCATTCCGACAAATTTTATAGGCTTACCCGTGATATATCTAACAGATAGAGCCGCACCGCCTCTTGCATCGCCGTCCATCTTGGTCATTACAACGCCCGTTATGTTTAGCCGCTCCTCGAAGGAGGCCGCAACATTTACAGCATCTTGACCTGTCATTGCGTCTACTACAAGAAGTATCTCGGTAGGGGCAGCGACCTCTTTTACCGCCTCGAGCTCTGCCATAAGCTCATCGTCTATATGAAGGCGACCTGCCGTGTCGAGAAATACCATGTCGCACCCTGTGCGCCTTGCCTCCTCGATGGCGGCCTTTGCGATCGACGGAACGTCTGTATTGCCCTCCTGCGAGAATACAGGCACGCCGACACCCTCACCCACAACATGGAGCTGTTTAATTGCGGCCGGTCGATACACGTCACAGGCTGCGAGCATCGGCCTTTTGCCCTGCTTTTTATAAAGCCCTGCAAGCTTTGCCGTGTTTGTCGTCTTACCGCTACCTTGCAGGCCGACCATCATAATAACTGTCGGCGGGGAGGAGGAAATTTCGAGCTTTGCGTTTTGTCCACCCATAAGCTCTATCAATTCTTCGTGAACTATCTTAACAACATGTTGACCGGGTGTTAAGCTCTCGAGCACCTGCGCACCTATCGCACGCTCTGTTACGGTCGCAACAAATGCCTTAACAACCTTTATATTTACATCGGCGCCGAGAAGTACAAGCCGCACCTCTCGCATAGCTTCCTTTATGTCGGCCTCGGTTAGTTTTCCCTTGCCTCGAAGCTTTTTAAATGTCGCCGACAGTCTTTCGCTTAAAGATTCAAACAGCATACTATAACCTCACCTTTGATATGGCGGCATCAATTTCCAGCGCAAAATCCTCTATCGGCTTTACATAGGCATTTTCCTTTGCAAAGTTCGATATTCGCCGCCCTATGTTCTCCATTTGCATAACAAATTCTTCAAGCTGCTCAATTTTGCGGACAAGCCCTAAGCTATCCTCCATATCAAGCAGTTGCGCCTCGCCCCTCTTAATGCTGTCTCTAACCCCTTGACGGGTTATGCCTGCATGTTCTGATATCTCGGCAAGCGACAGATCCTCGTTGTAGTATAGGTCCACTACCTCACGTTGCTTACCTGTAAGCGCTCCGCCGTAGTAGTCGAGAAGCAGTGCGATTTTTAAATCTTTCTCGGGCTTTGGCATGATTTCACCTCCGAAGTGTAAAGAATTTTTCTTTACATCCTTGTGTATTATACATGCTAAGAGTCCAAAAGTCAAGGCAATTTTACCTAATTAGAGCAACTTTTTTTGTAAATATTTTCGAAATAAGTTGCTAATAACCGCCAAATGCGATATAATCAGCAAAAAGAAAAATGTTAGTGGAGGTTAATATGACCTTAATCACACTTATAATGCTATCCTTCGGCCTTGCAATGGACGCTTTTGCAGTATCGGTCTCAAACGGCATGTGCTACAACGATTACAGACTAAAGGATTCGTTTTTTGCCGCACTATGTTTTGGCTTTTTCCAAGGCGCTATGCCATTAATCGGCTTTTTCTTTGGAAATTTGCTTGGCGACTTTATCGTGGCCTTTGACCACTGGATCGCACTGCTTCTACTCGGCTTTATTGGCGGAAAAATGATAGGCGATGCCATAAAAGAGCGAAAAAACCCCGAAGATTTCTGCTTGCTCGAAAGGTATACCCCAAAGGAAATGTTCCTTCAAGCAGTCGCAACAAGCATAGATGCAATGGCTGTCGGCATACAGTTTTCCGTAATGCGTGTCGACATAACCTCTGCCGTTATGGCTATTGCCGTTATTACTACGCTATGTTGCCTATGTGGGGGCTGGCTCGGCCGCAAATTCGGCTCTATTCTCGGTAGCAACGCCAAACTGCTCGGTGGAGCTATACTTGTCTTTATCGGAGTTAGAATTTTTGTCGAGCACACCATGCTTTAAGTTGATAGGCGCAGTACAAGCCCCGTATATATTTTGCATTTTGTACTACTTCCGTCACCCTTTGCATATTTTGCAAGGGGTGATATTTTTATGAAATACAAAAAAATAGCGGCAACCTTTGCTGTAATACTAATGGCAGGACTGACGGCAGGCGGCATGAGGCTATATGTAAACAGCATAGCACTTACCACTGCCGCCACAACCGATTGGAGGCTAAAATTCCGCACCGAAGGAGAGCTTCCCGACGGTAACGCAAGCACAGAGCAACTTGCAAAGTACAACACATGGTTTCACGGTGACACCGAGGACAATGTGCTATATCTAACCTTCGACACAGGTTACGAAAACGGCTATACAGAGCAAATTTTAGACACTCTCGCCGCTCACGGAGTACCTGCCGCCTTTTTTATTGTGGGAAACTACACGGAAAACTCTCCCGACATTTTAAAACGCATGGTGGCAGAAGGGCACATTGTGGGCAATCACACCGCTACCCACCCCAACATGAGCAAGATAGAGGATATATCCGTCCTTAAAAGCGAGCTCGAAACGCTTGAACGAGACTTTTTCGAGGTTACAGGGGTCTCGATGTCAAAATATTACAGGCCTCCACAAGGCAAGTACAGCGAACAAAACTTACAAAATGCAAGTAATTTATCCTACAAGACAATTTTCTGGAGTCTCGCCTATGTAGACTGGTATGTAGACAATCAGCCGACACGTGAAGAAGCTATCGAAAGGCTAATACCACGCACTCACCCCGGAGCGGTAGTTTTGCTACATAGCACCTCCAAGACAAATGCCGAGATATTAGACGAGCTCATAACAACATGGCTCGAAATGGGCTATCGCTTTGGCACACTCGACGAGCTGACGGCAGACACAAGCGAAGCATCGTGATATGTTTAATGGAATTTTTGACCCTTGTCAAAAATAGACATGGATAGCGACAGATGGCGGACGCTTGCCTAAATGTGCATATACAAATATACAGAGGAGGGCATGTGCCCTCCTCTGTATATTTGTATCGTTCCCTACTCGATTAACATCATCTCTCCGTCGACTATTTCGCCGCCCTCAGCTCTGCTTGCAAAGTATGTGTCGAGTATTTCCTTTGCAACGGGCGACGAGGCGCTACCCGAGCCGCCGTGCTCTATTACAACAGCTATTGCAATTTCGGGTGCTTCGTAAGGCGCAAAGCATACAAAAACGCCATTTGCAGTGCCCTGCGGCACCTGAGCAGTTCCCGTCTTACCTGCGACATTCACAGGATAGTTTGCAAATACACCCGATGCCGTTCCGACCTCTGCCGCCGAGCGCATACCTGCAAGAATTGCATCTAAGTCGCTCTTTGGTATGTCGAGCGTGCCGAGAACGACAGGCTCTCTCTCTTCGACTATCTCTGTGTTATGGTAGTTGTTTATCTCTTTTATAAGTGTCGGCTGATAATGCGTGCCGCCGTTGGCGATTGTGGCAATATAATTTGCAATTTGAATAGGTGTAAAGAGATTTTCCGACTGGCCGATTGCCGCCTGAACGGTGTCACCTGCATACCAACGTCTCGCCTCCTGCTCTCTGCTCTCAGGCCCTGCTATATTTCCGCTCGCTTCGCCCGTTAGCTCTATACCTGTCTTTTGACCAAGCCCAACAGCCGTTGTCCAGTAGTTTAGAGCCTCGATGCCGACAAGCCGTCCCACTTCGTAGTAGTAGACATTGCACGAGTTTTGCAGTGCCGCCGTCAAATCTTGACTTCCATGAGTCACACCATAATCGGTAAAGACCCAGCATCTAAAAAGTTGCGGTGCGTAGAAGTCGTATATGCCGTCGCAGCGTATTCTTGTCTCGGGAGTTATAACCCCCTCTTTTAAACCTGCAAGCGAGGTTACCATTTTATATGTCGACCCCGGCTCGTATACCCCCGATATTGCCCTGTTAAAGAGTGGGTTGTCGGGGTTTTGCAAAAGATCCGCAAAATCCTCGCCATATGTCGAAAGATCGTATGTCGGGTGCGATGCAAGGGCTAATACTTCACCCGTGTTTACATCTATCGCCACGACAGCGCCAGAGGTGGCATCGTATCCTCTGCCCTCTCCCGTCGACCGGCCTCTTGCCGCTATCGACTCGATCGTTTCCTTTAAAGCTCGCTCTGCCGTTGCCTGTAAATTTAGATCTATCGTAAGCACTACACTATTGCCCGAGCGTGCTTCTTCCTCCGAGATAACATCGAGTACCGTACCATACTTATTTTGCTCCACGACCCTTGATCCCGATATACCCCTTAGATACTCCTCCATCGTGTACTCAATTCCGTCCTTGCCCACAATGTCGGATAGCATATACCCATTGTCGAGATACTGCTCTGTCTCGCCCTTGTAAATGGGCCCTACTCTGCCCAAGATATGAGCGGCAAAGGTCGTCGTGTACTCTCTTGACGCTTCGACAGATATTTCCACGCCAAATAGCGTTTCCTGACGTTCTCTAACCTCTGTTACGCTCTCTATCGAAATGTCTTCGGCAAATGTAAAATAATTGTATGTCGAAAAATCCTGACGCTCCATCTCGTAGCGAACACCTGCAACGACACGTTGCTGTGTTTCGGACATGCCCTCTAAATCGTACCGCTCCACAAGTTTCTCCATTACCTCGGGAGCGCTTGCCGTTTGCTCGAGCCGTAAAGTTTCAAGTAGCGTCTCTCTCTCCTCGCCGATAAACTCGTACGGAGGGAGCGTTATCGGCAGTGGATCGGTAAAGGCAGGGCTTTCTTCTTCGAGCAGTGATAATAGCTCCAAAATAACTCCATTTAGCTCCTCGCTACCCGACAAAAAACCCGACAGGCGCACTGTAAATCCTGTTCGATTTACGACGAGCGCTCTGCCGTTTCGATCGTATATGCCACCTCTCGGCGCTGTTACAGGTTGCGTTCTGTATATCCTTTGCACGGTCTGCTCTCTATAACTCTCGCCATTTACTATCTGCAAATTGGCAAGTCTACCTATAAAAACGACCGATATAATCAAGGCACAGGCAACAAGTAGCATGTACCGCATTTTATTTTTTTCAAATAGATTTTCGTCTCTCATTTGTCCTCCCTACCGCCAAGGCTTACCCTAAGCCTCTTTGCAAGTAGATAATAGGGCACAAGATATATTGCAGAGAGTGCCGCCGCAATCAGCCTATCTGCCGTATCTTGCAAAAAGCCCGTAAGCCCTGTCGAAACGAGCAGTCTTATAAAGAGATCGCAGGCAATAATCCCAACATGAAGCAGTGCGTAGAGTACAAGTGCCGCTATAAAGTTGCGAAGCATATAACGCTCTGCGGCAAGTCCTGCGATCATGCCGACCACCATAAATGTAAGGGCGGATAGCCCGACATTCATGCCGGCAGTTGCATCTACCAAATAGCCGAGCACAAGCCCAAAAAGAGCGCCTGCGCCCACGCCCTCGTACATCGCTATCGAAATTGTAGCCGCCATATAGAGTGTTGGCACAACTCCGAATACCACAATGCCCGACAGTACGGTAGTTTGCAGTATTGCCGATAGCAAAAGCACTGCACCGTATATAGTAATTAAATTAATAGTCGAGCGTTCAAGTTGCATCTTCCGCCCCCGTATCACTGTTGACTGCCTCACCGTCAGATCCGCTTTGCGTGCCGGCCGCATCGCCCTCTTGCTCGTTAAAGCTCTTTATTACCATAACATAGTTTATATTCTCGAAATCGACCGACGGCTCTACAATTGCATAGCTCGATATGTTGTGCTCCTCGGGTAGCACTTCCAAAACTTCGCCTATAACAATTCCGCTCGGATATATACTTCCAAGCCCCGAAGTTAAAACAATGTCTCCCGCCTCGGCAGAGCTTTCTCCGGGAAGATAGGAAAGGCGGCAGTAGCCCTGCTCCCTAAGAGTTGCATCTTCTTCTAAAACCGCAACATCTCTCGTGCGAGAGACTATTGCGCCGACAGGTGATATTTCATCTATTATAGAGGTTACCTTAGAATATGTCAGCCCGACCTCCGTTACAATGCCTGCAAGCCCATCGGGAGTAATAACGGCATCGTACCGCTCTATATCGTCGGCCGAGCCCTTGTCTATTGTAAAAGTGTAAAAGAGGTTTTCGGGGTCTCTTGCAATAACTTGAGAAAATACATATTCAAACTCTCTGTTTTGCTCTATTACCCCTGCAAACTCTTTTAAACTCTCGTTTTCATTTCTGTATTTGTCGAGTTCTATAAGCCCTGCTTCGAGCTCTCTTATTTCCTCTTTAAGCGCCTCGTTTTCCTCGCTAAGCTTGTTCATGTCGCTAAAGTATACAAGATTGTCCGACACAAATAGGGCGACCGATGTAAGCCCCTTTTGCAGAGGGGTTACAACGACACCCACTATATTTTGCACAAGCCCTGCCTCCCCTGTCGTTGCCGTTTGATACATCGAAAAGAGGAGCAGTAGTGCCACTATGCCGATTACAAGAAAAAATTTACCGTTTTTCATCTAATAATATGCCCTTTAACTTGCTTTAACTATAATCCTTGGTCCATTTTATGCTGTTTAATGTTTGACTCAGTACGGCTTTAAAGCGCTTTATACTATCTAATTTTTATGTCATGCCACCACTTGCCATGCCTTAATACACACAAGTGGCTACAAGACCATAAAAAGCCGCTACAAAACCTCTATGCCAAACTCCTTTAAGATCTCGACCGTTCTGCAAACGGGCAGACCCATTACAGCAAAATAATCTCCCTTAATCCCCCTTATCATTGCAGAGGCCTTTCCCTGTATGCCGTATCCGCCTGCCTTGTCGAAGGGGTCGCCCGATTTAATGTAATTATCAATCTCGCTTTGTTCGAGCTTTTTAAATGTAACCTCTGTTACAACAACATCACACATCGACCTATCACCCTTTACAACGGCAACTCCCGTTGCCACTGTATGTGTAGCGCCCGATAGCATTTTAAGCATACCTTCAGCTTCGACCTCGTCTTTTGGCTTGCCTAAAATAGTGCCATCCTTTATAACAAGGGTATCGCTACCGATAACGACTGCCTCGCTATGCTCCTTTGCTATGCTGCAAGCCTTTTCAAGAGCAAGCCTTGTTACAAGTATTTCCGCAGAGCTCTCCGTTATGCCGTCCTCGTCTATATCAGAGGGTATAACATCAAAATCAAGCCCTAAATTTTGCAGTAGTTCACGTCGGCGAGGGGAGGCCGAGGCGAGAATTAATCTTTGCATTAAAACCATTTCCTCCAAGCAAAAAATGCTATTGCCATGCCTAAAATCATGGCTATGTTTAGTGTAAATCCTATGCCGAATGTAAGTGTTAAGACCCCTAAATCGAGCACCACGGGAGATGCCGCCCCAAGTCCAAAACTCTCTCCGTAGGCAAGCCACGACAGTCCATTTACCCCTGCCGCAAGATCGCCTATAAAGGAGCCGAGCACAATGCCTGTTAGCATTAAAATAACACCTGTCATACCGCTACTTGTCCTTCTACTTGCCATGACTCCTCCTATGCCCTGCCGGTCGAGCCAAAGCCGCCTTCGCCACGCTTGGTCTCGTCCAAGCTTTCTACCAAGATCGGCTCGTCCATCAAGACAGGCATTACGACAAGTTGCGCTATACGCTCGCCCGGCTCTATAACATACATCTCTTGCGACATGTTAACAAGCCCAACACGCACCTCGCCCCTGTAATCGGCATCTATAACGCCGACACCATTAGATAGCGCTATGCCCTTTTTAACGGCAAGCCCACTTCTTGCAAAGACAAGCCCTACCGTACCTTCTTTTAAGGCAATTGCAATGCCTGTGGGAAGTAGTGCTCTCTCGCCTGCTGCAAGGGCAACAGGGCTTTCAAGCGCTGCGCAAAGGTCGAGCCCTGCCGAGCTTTCGGTAGCCCTCTTAGGGGGCGTTGCAAATTCCGATAGTAGTATATATTCCATAAAATCACCTTCTAAAACCGGCCTTGACTTTGAGCACGCAAAGCCAAGGCCGGCTGATAATCTTCAAGTTCTCTATCCTACTCAACGCCACGCATATACAGGCCTCTTGTGAATTTTTCGGGCTTAGCGTCGCCCTCGCCGTTATATGCATTTATAACGGTGCGAGCCACTTCTTGCGTTTCATCTGTAAAGAGTAGCATTGCAAAGGAGTTTTGTTTCCACTCGGGCTTGTCTGCAAGATATAGTATATGGCTGTTGTATATAACATTGCGGCATGAGTCGCCGTCCTTCATAACGACAAACTGCTCGCCCTGCCTGTCTGTAAGCTCTGCCGGCAGACGACATCGGCCCGAACAGCCGTATTCGTTTTTAATTAGGCAGCTGCCGCTCGTCATTAGCGGTAATCTGCCGTAGGCGATAATTCCGCAGTCGAGCGGACGAATTAGATCCCTTTGTTGCGCAAAGGACAGTTCAAAGGAGATCGTAGCGCCCTTTAGTCCGAGCGTTCTAAGCGTGTCGAGCGTGCCGCTATTAAATGCATTTAGCTCTGCGCCGCCATACGGCATAAGGCCTGCACTTTGAACGCTCTCGAGCTGTCCTAAGTTGTGAATTATCGCCGCTTTAACACCTGCCTTTGCCAGAGCGGCAAGATCCTGAGTGCCGACATGCGGCAGATCTACCCCTATGTCGTAGCCGAGCGCCATTACCTCTTGCGTGCGGTTTTCTATTACATCGAACGGCAGAAATACCATGTCGAGCTTTGCCCCTTGCGGCACTTGACCCATGTGGGCAAATATGCCAAAGAGAACCGTATCGCTCTGCTTTAGCGGCATGACTTCGTTTGGCATCTCGCCATCGCACGGGATTGGCTTGTTTGTGTCGACACGTTCTTCCATTTGGGCGACCGCACGACGTCTCATTTCGTTTAGCGAGGAGCGTGGTAGCATTAGGCCTTCTTCTATATCTGCCGTCACTCCGTCGCACCTAAAGAGGCTGCCACCGGTCTTGGAAAGAGCGGCGGCGGCATCGCCTGCTGTTGTCGGGCGAGATATTGCAATTTCGGGAATATCTCCCTCTACTATAACGGTCTCGTCTGCACATACCGCAACAAGTGTCGAGGGCATCCCTGCCTTTAGCGTTAGCATAAACTTAATGCCCTTAAGCCTAACAGATGCACCCTCTTGCTCTGACAGCCATTTCGCCTCACGCTCGAGCAGTACACGGTGAGAGGGAGATACAGTCTCGTCTCTCATGCCGAACATGTCCTTGTTTGCCTCGCCGTCGAAGTATGCCGAGGTAAAGCCCGAACGAGAGAATATTCCCTCTAAATTCTCCCTCTCTTTTTTAGAGGGGCGGCGGCCTTCGTCTATTATATTGCGGTATAGCCTTGTCGCCGAGGATACATATTCGGGGCGTTTCATTCTGCCCTCTATTTTTAGGGTCGATACACCCGTTTTAAGCAGTTCTCTTATTCTGGGTGCTAAATAGTTGTCCTTTAAAGACAACATATGACGAGACCGTCCCCCAGCTATCGAATAGGGCAGGCGGCAAGGCCCTGCGCACCTTCCTCTACTTGCCGAGCGGCGACCCAAGACCGACGACATGTAGCACTGACCCGATACCGAATAGCACAGCGCTCCGTGCACAAATGCCTCTACCGGAATGGGTGATTTTTTAACAAGCCTTGCAAGCTCTTTTTCCGATAGTTCCCTACCTGCAACAAGGCTTGAAAATCCTAAATCCTTTGCAATTTTTGCCGAATACTCGTCGTTAAAAGCCGCCTGTGTAGAGGCTATAACATGCAAAGTGGGCACACGGCTTTTTAAAATGCGCATGAGCCCAAGGTCTTGCACTATAAGTGCATCGATCGATAAGGAGCAGAGCATTTCCACATATGGGAATATTGCGCTAAGCTCCCTGTCTGTAAGTAGGGTGTTTAGTGTTACATATACCTTAACCCCTAAAGATTTGCACAGTTCGACCGCTTCTTTTAAGCTGTCGTCGTCAAAATTTTTCGCAAATTGCCTTGCATTGTGTATGCTACCGCCAAGGTATACGGCATCTGCACCGGCTACTATTGCCGCTTTAAGTGCCTCCATCGAACCTGCCGGCGCGAGAATTTCCGTTCTCAATTGTTTTCCTCCATGCGTGATAGTTTCGCCTTTAGTTGTCCGGCTTCCAAAGAAAGCCTTGCAACGTCCTTCCTTGCATCCTCCGCTTCTGCACGGAGTTTGCCCATTTCTTCAAGATAATTTTTAATCTGCCCTCTTAAATGGTCGGCAGAGCCCTGCGCCTTAGCTTTATCGTCGCAAAACTGGAGCGCCGCAAAAACGGCGGCAACCATGGGAGACATGCGCTTGTCCCCATCAAGTATCTGACGCATAACGCTGTCTACTTCTTTTGCTATACGAGCGACATATTCCTCTCTCTCGGGAGAGGATACGGCATATGTAGTGTCGAGTACCGTAACCTTAAAACTGTTTGACATGACTGCCACCCTCCTTCTTATCTTTGCTAATGCTGCCCTTTTGAAAAATATATCATAATATTATCAGTTAAAAATGTTTTGCCAAAACCGATAATATCAGCGATAGTTGATTTAAAAGCCTTCGGATCGATAGTTAAACGCAGAGTGTCGCCCAAACCGGCACACTCTGCTTTGCTCATCTTCCGAAAATTTGCATTAAAGACTTTTCGCCAACCTACATTATATCATATACTTTTATATAAGTATATATCTTTTACAAATCAAATTTGATGAAAAATGCGTTTTCTGTTGTCGAAGGTAACAAATCCCTCAAATCCTGCACTGTAAACCAGAGCTTGCGCCTCTACTATGTGTGCGCCCATGTGTTCTGTTCTGTGTGTGTCAGAGCCTATTGTAATATGGCGGCCGCCAAGCTCTTTAAATCGTTTTAGTATGCCAAGGTCGGGCAGTGTTAGCCCAAGGTCGCCACGAAGTCCGCTCGTGTTAACTTCAAGTGCTTTGTCGAACTCTGCAAGAGCTCTTAAAAATTCGTCGAGCTCCTTTTGGCAATGTTCGTAACTTAGGTCTCGTCTCGTTTTGGAGGCGTAACGAAATGGCAGTGTAAGATGGCCAAACGAATCGAAATCGAGATTTTGCGCCGCCATTTCAGCGCACTCTTTAACATATGCTGTAAGCATTTCGTTTACATCGGCTCTCTCGTAGTCAAACCAGTACATGTCGGTATAGTCGATGGGGCAGTGAAGGGAGCAGAGCACAAAGTCCATCGGCACTTCGGAGAATAGCCATTCAACCCTTGGGACATCTTGCAGCCACTGACCGACCTCTGCTCCGCTTCTTATTATAAGCTTGTTGCCAAATAGCTCTCTGCAACGCTTAATTTCTTCGTTATATCGCTTGGGATCGTATGGGCGCTTACCGTTTTGCCAGCCCATGCACTCCTCGCCGCATTCAAGATGGTCGGTAAATGCAACCTCGTTAAGCCCTGCTGCAATGGCGGCCTTGCACTGGTCTTCCATACTTACCTGCGAGTCGGGCGAGATATTTGTATGACAATGGTAATCTGCAATATACATAATCTTTCTCCTCTGTGTTTATAGTTTATATTTGCGTCACATTCTTACTTTTTTATCGTTTCTCATTTGTAGCCCTGTGCGGCCACTTTCCAGCTATTTATTAAATGCAAGCCACGCTACTCCACTATCGTGTCTACATACTCGTACTGCGAGTGCTCTGCCGACATCTGAGGAGGGTTTTGAACACGCTCTCCTATAACCACAGGGTCGTACCACTCGACAATGGGGAGAACGGGGAGATGCTCGGCAAGGGTTTCTTGCACGTCAAATAGGTAGGAGTTTCTAAGCCCCTCTTTGCCCTCTGTTATTGCGGCATAGAGCTTGTCGCTGACCTCCTTAACTCCGTATCCACCATAGTTAAGCGTTCCGCCCTCGGCAAAGCGGTGAACCATAGCTTCGGGATACGGGCCGTAACTGCCTCCCGAAAGTGCCATTTCAAATTCTCCGTTTTTGAGTACCGTTTCTACCCACTGGTCGTATGTCAACTGGACGACCGTTAGGTTTATTCCGACTTCCTCTAAGTTTTGTTTTATAACTGCCGCTATCTCGGGATATGGCTCGGCATCAAAGATTGTCATTGTAAGGCTTGCGTATTCTCCGTCCTCTTTTTGCTCGTACTGCGATTCGAGTAGCTCTGTCGCTGTTCTCGTGTTAAAGTCGGGTGTCGTTGCATCTGTGTTTTGACTTAACGGGAATAAGGAGGGTATAAAGCTGTCGGTCGGCTCTACGAGCATCGCAGGGAGGGCGCTATCTATCGCCGTTTTGTCTATTGCGGCGGCAACCGCCTTTCTAAGGGTTGGGTTGCCCACAAAAATTCCGCTGTTTACATTGTAGACAAGCGATATGCGTTGTGCATTGTCTATCGTTGTCACTGTGTAGCCCTCCTGCTCGTACTGCTCTATCTTGTCCATCGGCAGGCCTATGTCTAAAATGTCTATCTCGCCCACTTCAAATGCAGTTACCGCCGAGTCGATAGAGGGGTAGAGCTTATATGTAAGGGTCGAAAGCTCTGCCTTGCCCAAGTAGTAGCCGTTGTGACTTTCGAGTGTAAGCGTTCCCTCCTCCTGACTGTCAGCAAGCTTAAATGGGCCGCTGCCAATCGGGTTTTCTATAACGGAGTATGGGTTTTTACCCTCGTATATATGGGCAGGCAAAATAGATGCCGCCACGTCTGCCAGTTTATATAGCAAAAACGGATCGTGCTCTTTTAGCACAATTATAAATGTCGTATCGTCCGTTACCTCAATGCGGTCTATTGCCGAAAGCTCGCCTGCAAGTAGCCCCCTTTGAGACAGAATTGTATCGAGCGTGAACTTAACATCGTTTGCCGTGAGCGGTTCTCCATCATGCCAAAGAATGCCTTCGGAACGAAGTGTAAGTTCAAGCCTTGTAACCTCGTCTCGATAGTCCCACTCGGCAATAAGGTCGCCTGCAATCTCTCCCGTCGTTGTGATTTTAAATAGTCGGGAGTACAAATTTGTCATTATAGAGTCTGCCCCCTCATCCTCAAAGCAGGGGTTATACAGTGTCGGGATTGTAAGGGTCGGCAGTCTAAGCTCTCCTGCCTCTGCCGATTCTACGGCGTTTACGGGGGTATCGTCCTTATTAGAACAACCTGTCGCAGAAAGCAGTAAGACCGTCGCTGCGAGTATAGAAAATGCTCTACGCATGATTAAATCTCCTTAATGTAAAATGATATACTCTGATATTCTACTACATATTTGTGTATTTTTCAAATCCAAGTTGCGACAAATATCATTTTTTGTTATAATTTTTTTATAAATTATTAAAAATGCATATTTGGAGGTAGTTATGACGACTGAATTTATAGCAATTTTGGCCGTTATCGTGGCATCTTTTGCCATATTGCTCTTTGCTACTTTTTCGCTTGGCAGGCGTACAAACAGGGAAATAGAGCGGCTAAGGGGCGACATAACGGCAGAGCTTCGCAGTGTTAGGGCGGACATGGAAAGTGCCGTTGCAAGGGCGGCCATGGCGGCGACCCCTGCAAAGGAGGCGCAGGACAAGCGCATGTCAGAGCTTGTAGAGGGGCTTATCAGTCGTCAAACGCTGCTCCAGCAGAGCATAACAGACCGCCTATCAGCACTCGAAGGCTCGCTCGAGAGAATAAGGGCCGTTACCTCGGACGGTATGGCGGCAATGCGCAAGGACAACAACGAGCAACTCGAGGCCATGCGCAAGACGGTCGACGAGAAGCTGCAAAAGACACTCGAGGAGCGCATCGGGCACTCCTTTAAACTTGTCAGCCGTCAGCTCGAGGAGGTCTATAAGGGGCTTGGCGAAATGCAGACCCTTGCAACGGGAGTCGGAGATCTGCGCAGAATGCTCGGCGGCGTTAAAACGAGGGGCGTTTGGGGCGAATATCAACTTGCCGCTATATTAGAGCAGATACTGTTACCCGAGCAGTATGCCGCAAATGTCGCAACGGTTCCAGGCTCTCGTGACAATGTGGAGTTTGCCATAAAACTGCCGGGTGACGGAGAGGGTCTTGTGCATCTGCCGATAGACTCGAAGTTTCCCTATGATGCATACAGCGAGCTCGTTACCGCCTCGGAGGAGGGCGACAAGGCAAAGGTCGATGCGGCGCTTAAGGCATACCGTCTGCGACTTAGGACATTTGCAAAGACAATAAAGGACAAGTACATATCTCCACCCCACACAACAGATTTTGCAATTTTGTTTTTGCCGACAGAGGCCATGTATGCCGAGGCTGTAAAGCTTGGGTTAACGGAAGAATTACAGCGTGATTTTAAAGTTTCGATTACAGGTCCCACAACAATGGGCGCACTGCTAAACTCTCTCCAAATGGGATTTAGAACACTTGCTATACAAAAGCAGTCCTCGGAGGTCTGGCAGGTGCTCGGTGCCGCCAAGACCGAATTTACAAAGTTTGCAAGTGTGCTTGAAAAGGCGAGAGACAGGCTAACACAGGCCGACCGTGAGCTTGAAATGCTCATAGGCACGAGAACAAGGGTTATAAGCCAAAAGCTCCGTCAGGTCGAAATGCTCCCCGAGGAGGAGAGCTTGCGCCTACTGGACGGGGCATCTGACGAATAGCCCTACATATACCCCCTGCGACCCCGTAGACCACAGGGCGCATCTCTCGCCCCAAAGGGCGAGCGGGCAATAGGGTTTTTGTCGCTTTAAGGCGACAAAAACCCTATTGCCCACAGGCGATTACGCTTCGATAAAAATTCCGGTCGATGCGTAATCGCCTGTGATGCGCCCGAGCCTAAGGGTGACCCCTGCAAATCTAAACCCGCCCAAGCGTTTGTTAAGCATCACTTTACAAATGCATTGACAACATTATAAAGTGAGTTATAATAATACTAATACAATAAATATGAAAAGGGGTACTGTTATGGACAAGAACACTATCAGCATTATGCAAAAAAAGATTGCTCGCACGACTGCCGCTCTCGAGAAGAACGGCTATACCGTCATTTGTGTCGACAAAAAAGAGGATGTTATAGGCGCTATAACACCGCTTTTACCAAAAGGTTGCACAGTTGCCGTAGGTGGCTCGATGTCGCTTTTTGAAGCGGGCGTTATCGACTACTTAAGATCTGCCGACTGCACATTCCTCGACAGATATGCAGCAGGCATTACACCCGAGGGCGTAAAGGAAGTATTTAAAAACTCCATGGTTGCCGATGTCTATATTTCTTCTACAAATGCCTTAACCGAAGACGGCAAGCTTGTAAATGTCGACGGCAACGGAAACCGTGTAGCCGCTATGATTTACGGCCCTGACAGCGTTATTGTCGTTGTAGGTTGTAACAAGATTGCAAAAAATGTAGACGATGCCATGAGACGCATAGAAGAAGTTGCCTCCCCTGCAAATACCACAAGACTATCATGTAAGACCCCTTGCGTCGAATTTGGCAGATGTGTCGACTGCAAGGGCGATACAAGAATTTGCAACCACTACACAATTTCAGGTCGCCTTACAAATAAGGGACGTGTTAAGGTAGTGCTTGTAGCAGAGGAGCTTGGATATTGATGAAGGCAACATTTGTTTATCTCGACGGAACACCATTTGAAAACGGCAAAAGATCGGGCGAGCTTTACCGTGAGGGCTTACAGCGGTATGCTCCCAAATTTGAAGCAAGGCTAAACGACCCCGTGTACAGGGCGGCAACAATACGCATTTTGGAGCTTACCGAGGAAGCATTTCCCGTCTATGTGGAGGAGTGCAGAGGACGTGCAGAGGGGGCAGAACTTCCCTTTGAGACATTTTGGGCAATGATGTGCACAGAGCTTAACAGAATTACAACGGGGTGCACCTCCATTTTGGTAAAAAGGGAGGACGGCTCGACAGTAATTGCACACAACGAGGACGACGAGGATTTAGAGGGCTATCTCTCAATTGCAAAGATAAAGACCGACTACGGCTATTTTTGCACGAGCGACATATACAACATGCCCTTTGGCAACGGCTATTCGTGGAACAGTCATGGCATAATGAAGACAATAAATTATATGCACGACCCACTCCCGATAGCAATAGCCATCCCCCGCTATTTTGCCCAAAGGCATATATCGGAGGCAAGCTCTATCGAGGACTTTATAGAGCGCTCCAAGGCGGCAAAGTGGGGATCGGGCTTTCATGCCTTTGTCTTTGACAGAAATACAGGCGAGGCGGTATCGGTTGAGTGTAGCACAGAGGGCTTAGAGGTAAAGAGGATAGACAGCTATGCAGTTCATTCCAACCACTATCTGCTTGGCAAATATAAAGACAATGTGCAGACCTCAGGTCATGGTAATTACACCGTTTTCAGATACCTATTCACCAAAGACAAGGTGCGTGACCTAATCGAGAGCAAGACCCCCATTACTATGGAAAACCTTAGGGAGATACTAAATTTCAGAGATCCCCAAGGCAGGGACGAGCTCTCTATTATGCTCCCGTTTAAAGAGGATGGCAATGTTACAATCGGCGGTATATCCTTCGATAGTAATGTGCCTGACAAGGTCATGCTACACTTCCACCCTCAGGGCGAGCAGCATTATGTAAATTACGATTTATCGGATATTTTGGAGGGAAAATGAGTTACTATCTACTAACTGAAGAAACGGCGATAGCCTATGCAAGAGAAAAACTGCCCCAATTTAAAGAGGGAGATTTTAACTGCAAGGAGATCGGCGACGGAAATTTAAACTATGTCTTTCGCATATGGCAAGAGGGTGGCCCCTCTGTTATTATAAAGCAGGCAGGCGATCTGTCTCGCCTTTCAAAGGTTCCTTATTCGAGGGACAGAAACAGGATAGAGGCCGAGATAATGAAGCGTCAAGGCGAGTATGCCACAGGCTTTGTTCCCGAGATTTATTTTTACGACGACGAGATGACAGCAATGGCAATGGAGGACATGACGGGCTACACCGTTATGCGCACCTCTCTTAATGAAGGAGTGATATTCCCCACATTTGCAGAGGACATAACAGATTATCTTGTGGGTATTCTTCTAAAGTCCTCCGATCTTGTCATTCACCCCAAGGACAAGAAAGAGGCGGTAAAGTTCTTTACAAATCCCGAGCTTTGCGACATAACAGAGCGTTTTATCTTTACAGATCCCTACCTAAACGGCCCCGGCAGAAATCCCGATTTTGAGCCAAATCGTGATTTTGTAAAGAAGGAGATATACGACGATACGGCAATTCACGCAGAGGCCGCAAAGATGAAGTATATCTTTATGACAAAGGCAGAGTCACTCCTTCACGGCGACCTACATACAGGTTCGATCTTTGTTAAAGAGGGCTCGACAAAGGTATTCGATGCCGAATTTGGTTTTTACGGCCCAATGGGCTTTGACATCGGCCTTCTAATGGCTAACTTGATGTTTGCACACGCAAGGGCGACATGCGCATATGTTGGCAATGCACCTAAGGACGAGTATTTAAAGTGGCTTGAAGATACCATTGTAAGTATACCCGAGCTATTTAAAACAAAGTTTATAGCTGCCTTTAACGAGCTTTGCGCAGATCCGATGCTAAAGACAAAGGGATATGCTCACTCGTTACTCGGCGACATTATGAGCGACACGGCAGGCATGTGCGGAGCGGAGCTAATTCGCCGCACGGTAGGTCTTGCAGGCGTTGCCGACCTTAGAGCAATAGAGGACATAGAGGCGAGAGCTGTTGCCGAGCGCAAGTGTGTTATGGCCGGCAAGAGAATGATGACATATCGTTTCCAAAGCATGTCAGGGCAGGATTATCTCGATGCTATGGAGGCCTATGTAGGCTGATTTTCGGTAGTTTTATAAAGGAATATAAAAGTTGTATTAAAAGAGCTCGTTGCAGAGCAGAGCAGTAATGTTAGCATATATAACAAAGCGTAGGCAGTATCAAAAACAAAAGTTTAATCTAATATTATTATATGGAGGTAACAACATGTTTTTATCAAAAGAGCTTGCATTTAAACTTGCCGAACAGTACGGCACGCCGCTTTATGTCTATTCCGAGGAAATTCTAAGAGAGAGGGCGACAGAGCTTGCCACCTTGATGAAGGGAAGAAATTATCATGCCAGCTACTCGGTTAAGGCAAACGAGAACATTGCACTGCTAAAAATTATAAGAGAGTGCGGACTGGGCGCAGATGCCATGTCGCCCGGCGAGATAATGACCCATATGGAGGCAGGCGCAGATCCAAAGGATATTTTCTACATTGCAAACAATGTATCCCCCGAGGAGATGAAGTTTGCCGTCGACAAAGGTTGCCGTGTGTCGGTCGACTCGATTTCTCAGCTAAAGCTATATTGCGACCTCGCCAAGGGCGGCAGGGTTGCACTTCGTCTTAATACAGGCATCGGGCTTGGACATAGCGAAAAGGTTATAACGGCAGGTAAAAAGACAAAGTTTGGCATTGCACTCGAGGACATCGACGAGGCAAAGCGTATAACCGAGGAGGCAGGTGTTAAAATTTTCGGCATAAACCATCATCTCGGATCGCTATTTTTAACGCCGGACGACTATGTGGCAGGCGCTCGCAATCTGCTCGATGCGGCAAAGCTCTTTGAAGGGCTTGAATTTGTCGACTTTGGCGGCGGCTACGGCGTTCCCTATGCCCCGGGCGAAGGAAGGCTCGACCTCGAGGATACAAGAGTAAAGCTCGACAGTGCCATTGCTGATTTCCTCGAAGTTTATCCAAACAAGGATGTAGAGTTTAAGGCAGAACCCGGTCGTTATATAGTTGCCGAGAGCAGTATCCTTCTCGGTGGTGTTCATGCCGTTAAGGAGAACTATGGCATTACATATGTCGGAACTGATGTCGGCTTTAATGTGCTTGCACGTCCTGCCATGTACGACAGTTATCACGAGATTACCGTACTATCAAAGGACGGTGAGACCGAGATGGCACCCGCTACAATTGTTGGCAATATCTGCGAGTCGGGCGATATTTTAGGCAAGGACAGAATGGTAACAAAGGCAAAGGAAGGCGACCTTATTGCTGTCGGCAACGGCGGCGCTTACGGATATTGCATGTCCTCCAACTACAACATGCGCCTGCGCCCTGCCGAAGTTCTCATATGCAAGGACGGCACAGCCCGTCTTGTGCGCAGAAGGGACACATACGAGGAGATATTTGCAAATCAAAAGGGACTTTATTAATAGGATGACAGAACAAATAATGTGAAAATTAAAAGGGGATTATAATGGGTATAACAAGAGAGAGAGCACTTGAAATTTACAAAAAGCACAACAGCGACGAGGCGCTTTTTCGTCATGCGCTGTCGGTAGAGGCCGTCATGCGCTACTTTGCAAAAAAAATGGGCGGTGATGAGGAGCTATGGGGTGTAGTTGGGCTACTGCACGACATAGACTACGAGCGCTACCCCGACCAGCATTGCGCCAAGGCGAGGGAGATTTTAGAGGCTGAGGGTGTCGACGAGGAGATTATCAGAGCTGTGCAAAGTCATGGTTACGAGATCTGCTGCGACGTAAAGCCGGAGAGCGATATGGAAAAGGTCGTATACGCAACAGACGAGCTAACAGGCCTTGTTGCGGCAAATGCCGTAATGCGCCCCTCCAAGAGTGTTCTCGATCTTGAAGTTAAGTCTTTAAAGAAAAAGTTTAAGGACAAGCACTTTGCGGCAGGTGTCGACCGTGCCGTTATTATCAAGGGTTGCGAGATGCTCGGTATGCCGCTTGAAGATGTTATGAACGATGTAATACTCGGTATGCGTGAAGTGGCAGAGGAGATCGGCCTAAAGGGTAACGTGGAGGCCTAAGTTTTTCGGCTTAAGCAAAGTTATTTTGCATGCTTAGGGTGGGCGATGTAATGCAACTTGAACCATAAAAACTATAAACCACTGCACAGCGGCCTTGTTGCTGTGCAGTGGTCTTTTTTATTGTTATCTTTTATTTACATGCTTGCCATTATGTGGTACAATATTTTCATTAATTTGTGAAGGTGATAAATTATGTATACTACATCGCAGCACTCTGAAGTATTTGAAAAAATGAATAGATCTGCAATCGGTAATTTAATTGTAGGTGGCATTATATTTGTATGGAATGTACTGCTTATGCTTACTTCTTTGACCATAGAATCTGATAGCTTGTCTGTCTCGATAATGGTGCTTATCTTCTTTGCCGCTTGGGCTTTTTGGGGATGGCATTTGGTTAGCAAAGGGCTTGACAAGAAAAAGGTTATTAAACTTTTCGATATATATAAAATAAAACTTAGCGGTAGCAGAGATGCTCTTAATCTAAATTACGATGCCATAGCAAGCGCTGTCGGTTGCGACACTAAAGAGGCCAAGCGCATGACCTTGCTTTTTATAAAATACAAACTGTGGGACGATATACACGGCGGTGAATTTTTTGTTGCCGAGCAAAACAGGCAAGAGATGCGCAAATATATCTCGGTAACATGCACATCTTGCCAAGGTGTTACCAGAATAGATTCAGACGAGCTGTCCGCAACATGTGAATATTGCGGCTCACCTCTGTCAGACGAGATACGCAAGGCTATATACAACTAACCTACAAAAAACCTTGCACTTTGGTGTAATTTTCTGCTTATGTTAAGCTTTTATAAGGCGTTATGTTTTGTTTTTAGTATAGTTTTTAATCAATAGTGTGTACCGTTTCGGTGCACACTATTTTTGCATTTGCCATATTTGTTATATATTTCAGACTGGAGAAAAACCTAAAATCAAGCCCCTTCGGAAGGAGGGGGAGCGGCGAGGGGGCACCATCAGGGTGCCCTCTGGCGTTAAATTCCCGCCCCGAGGGCGTTAAAATCAGCTTTAGCTGATTTCTCAGCTTGGAGAAAACACTTTTTCTCCAAGCTGATATTTGTCTATTGTTAATATTGCGTTAACTATATTCACTATATATTAATTGACTTTCAATCAGACAATATGGTATGCTTATGGTGAATAATATTCGCTATATCCACATGTAGAGAGTGCATTTTAGAGGGGGTTATACTTATAATTAAAAGTCAAATTGCCATTTTATGCAATGTTTCAATTGTTTTTATAGTCTGATTTTTTTATTGTACAAGCAAGAGATTCCATTTTTGTTTTAGCTATATTACAGGGCTCTCGTGGGTGACAAGCTATATAAAACAAAATAAATATGTGTCGTTTTTTTCTGTCGCAAAGTCAGGGTGATATATGTAGTCAGAAACCCTTAGTGAGTCAGGAGAAAAAGTATATAAGACAAAAAGATAAGGAGACGAGGGATTATGTTAGTCAAGAGGAAGTTAATTGCAAGCATCCTGATAATCGCAATGCTTATGAACCTTATGTCGATAAGCACGATTTTCACGCTCGCAGCAGAGGTTGATTCCGGTAACATTCTGTCTACCGAAGTGATGGAAGATTTAACGGTGCACCTAAACGATGAAAAACCATTGTTGCCTCAAACAATAATGGTCGAGCTTGAACGTTTAGAGGTGCAGGAGGTGCCTGAAGGAGAAGTGCCCACCGAGCCGATTGTTGACCCTGTCGACATCGAGCCGCTCAAAGTGGCACTTGCTGTCGACTGGGTGCTCCCCGAAGGGGTGCTTTTTGTATCGGATGTGGAGGGCTCCTTTACATACAGAGCAGAGATTGCAGGCGGCAACTACACCCTTGCAGATGGCGTAGCCATGCCCACACTTACTGTGCATGTCGTCTCCCCCGAGCCTGATCCCGAAGGCGAGCTTGAGCTTGTTGAGCCACTGCCAAGCTTAGTGGACGATGCACCTTTGCTTAATGCTATAACAGCTGGTTCTCCCGTCACCTTTGAGACGAGCAGTGGCACTATAAACGGCGAGGTACAGACCTTTATCAGCACGGTCTATGCTAACGGTAGCGCAATTATAATTCAAGATGCAGGTGACGGTAACTCCAAAATCCTACTTGATACAAACGCAAACGGAATTGCAGATGCCGGCGAGACAGAGTATGTCTCCTTCCCCGACGGTGTTCCGACTTCAAATAATGGCGCTTATCTTGGGAACGCTACTATATTCGGCGGCACTTTGAATGCAGATTATAATGGCGACACAAGAGTTACCATGACAGGTGGCCGAGTTAAGACAATTTTCGGTGGGTCTCATGTGGATGCTAACAGTATCGATATTACTATGACAGGAGATGCACATGTCACTATGACAGGCGGCTTGCTCGAATCGATTTATGGTGGAGGGTATCTTTCCACTTGGAAATCTGATTTCGCCTTTAACGGTAATACATTCGTACACATGACGGGCGGCACAGTTGTCTCTGCCGTATTTGGCGGCGGTTATGATGACTACATCACAAGCGACTCAGACGACACAGGCAACACAAATGTGTTTATCGAAGGCGGCTCTGTCGGGTATCTTGAAGCGACACCGGCAGGATTTTACTCCAGTTACTATGGAGCTGTCTTTGGCGGCGGAGATGATAGCTATATTGATGGAATCTCTAATGTTATCATCGGTAGCGACAGAGGCTCACCCAAGATTGCAAGCAGCGTATTTGGCGGCGGATTGAGGGGCTCGGCCGGTAGCACAAATGTAGTTGTGGAATCCGGTAACATCGGCACATACACAGACGCTTTTCCAAATAGGACGACCGAAGCTAAACACGCTTCCTTTTCCAAGGTTGAAAATGACGGCATGGCCCCCGAGGTCGGCAATGTGTACGGTGGCGGTGTATATGGCACAGTATATGGCACATCCTCTGTTGTTATAAACGGAGGCAAGATTGGTAGCGACTTAACAGATTTATATGTAACTATTTTCGGCAATGTCTTTGGCGGCGGTATTATGAGCGATAGCTTTGAGTCAAAGGTCGTTATAAATGGCGGAACTATCGGCGGACTTAACGTGACATTTGCCGATAAAAATGATGAAACCTCAGAACTTGACCCCGCTTTGTCGGCTTCGGTCGGCAATGTGTACGGCGGCGGTATTATCGACTATGCATATCACGCTTCTGTAACATTAAATAAAGGAACGAGCATTGCACAATCTGACCTGTCAAACGTAACAAACCCTATGAGCGGTAATGTATACGCCGCAGGCATAGGTAAAGGTAACGGCGGTGTTGGACGAGTAGGAGAGGGCGACATTGACACACAAGGCCTTTTTCTATATCCGACTCTCACTCATGCGGCGATATACTTTATAGAGGGAACAGTAGCAGGAAACCTCTACGCCTCAGGTAGCCCCATGTTTAGTCCGTTTGACGAGGATGGAATAGCTGATTCCGACCCAGACAAGTGGTATTCTGAAGATCAGCCTATTGTAGGTAGCAGCTCGCTGTTATTCTTAAACGACAAAGCTGACCTTGGAGGCAACTTGTACGCCATGGAGTACACCTTAGATGGGGATAGCAGACCGGGCTTTTATCACGCTATGGCAATTGTTGAAGATACCGAAAAGCTTATTATAGAGTCCAATGCCAAAACGAATGATTTGGATGCTGAACAGCACAATGCTTCTATGAAGCTTGCGGTAGCGCTTGTCGCAGAGAGCATTACGGAAGATTCTATTGATAATGAGCTCTTAAGCCCACACATAATAGATGTGTTTCAAGTGGCCTCCGTTCTTCGTTTGCAAGAGTTTGAGGCATACGGCTCGACAGGCACAGATGTAGAGCACTGGGCATTAGAAGGAGATATCGACCTAACAGATCATCAAATTGTACAGGATAACATCTCCTTTGCGGAAGGTCAGGAGCTATATATTCAAGAATCAAGTTCGCTAAGTGCACCTATTTTTGCACAAACAGCGATAGACAACGACGGATATATAATTACATACAAAAAAGACATTAGTAAAGTTTACGACGATGAAGATGGTATTTACACGATCTCCGATCCGCTTAACAGAATTTATCGTGGCCTTTTCGATGGCGGAGTAAACGTTGTGGGTGGCAACTACTACAATGTAGGCGACGTTGCACAAGATTTAGTAGCATCGCACGGGGGAGACCTCTTTGATTTCTTAGGTCTTAAGATCGGACTCGACGGAAACTATGCTTGGTCGAACGACATGAGTATAGCAGTAACCCCAAGCGGCACTGCCTTAAACACAGTTTCACCTCCGACAACAGATCTTGGCACAACGACATATACTGCAACGGCAGATTTTGTACACAAGTTTGATTCTGTATATCAAGGCGTGAGTCAGCTCCTGCAAGACGCAGGTGATTACCGCTTTAACATCGGCATTGTCGAAAAGACCTCCGCAAGTGACGATGCGGTCGTCGGCGTTACTGACGATGATCTTGTTACAGTGACATTCGAGAGAACTCCAAATGCAAACTCGGAAGATTTAACCGTTACGAGAATCCCGTCAGGCAGCAATGCCGTAGAGCCTGACGACTTTTACGACACAGACGATGACCCGACCGACGGCAAGATAAAAAAACCTACCTTCTGGACTACATCGCCCGATAATCCTGACACCAAATGGGAATTCGACAATCCCGTTGAAGGGAATTTAACGCTCTACCCCTACTATTCGCCATATGTGACAGTAACATTTATGGATTCGGATAATGAAACGGTATATCAAGAGCAAAATGTTACTATCGGTGAAGTTGCAATAGAGCCTGACAAGCGAGCCGACGGCTTCCCAAACGAAGGAGAGGGGCACTCAGTCTTTATTGCTTGGTATACAGAACCGGATGGCGAAGGAACAAAGTTTGATTTTTACAATACCCCTATCGAAGAAAACATTGTTTTATACCCTTATTTCTATGAGGGTGAGCGCTCTCCGATTTTTATACTATTCGAAGATGAAGTTATTAACGTTGATGAGGTATTCGCAAATTACGAAGGTTTTGACAGCATCGATGGAACATTGCACGAAAACTTCTATCACACAGCGGCAATACCATATTATAATGATCTTATTTTGAGGCCTGCCGATCCAACTATGCCCAACATGGATTTTGTCGGTTGGTATATGGCACCCGAGGCAATGTATGACGAAGATGGTCTTCCGATCATAGGCGAAGTTGACGAGACATATATTCTCTTCGACTTTAGCAATACTATAGCTGACATAGGGCCTGATCCGTTATATTTCGAATTTGTATTAGTCTTATACCCTGTCTTTGAAGAAAGACCCACTACCCCAACACGCCCAGACCGTGACCCTCCCGTGGAAGAAGTTGACAGGTGGACAGTTACATTTGAAGACGACAACTTTGAGGACAGCAATTACCACCGTCAAGAAGGTGTCGATGACGGCGAAAGTGTTTCAAGACCGTCAGACCCGTCTTCGGGCGACAAGATTTTTATAGGCTGGTACGAAGACGAGAGTTTGACAGATCTGTACACCTTTAGCGACCCTGTAACGGGAGACATAACGCTCTACCCCAAGTTTGAGGACGAGGGCAGCGTTACAGTTACCTATAACAAGGATGTCGACGGTACAGATGATACCGCAGAGGACAAGATTTCGGGATTAATTCCCGGCACGACCATCACGGTAGACAACGACGGCGGCACAAATCCGGGGTTTGATGGTGATGTTGTTATCGACAACGACACAACTGTACCCGATCCCACTAAGGAAGATCACATTTTCACAGGTTATGACAAGACGGTAGACCCTGAAACAGGCAAAATTACAATAACGGCGACCTGGAAACCCGATTATGAAACTGTAAATGTGGGTTATAACGAGTACACAGACGGCACAGTTACAACAAGCCCTGAGCAGATTACAGGTCTTATCCCCGGTACCGAGATCTTTATAGACAATGCAGGCGGTGATAACACAGGATTTGATGGCAATATCACAATCGACATTGACACACAAGTACCTGATCCCACACGTGAAGGCTTTACCTTCACAGGATATGTGCCGAGCGAGGACGCTAACGGCAAGATAACTCTAACCGCAACTTGGATAAGTGATAGTGATCTCGAACTGCCCCCTGAAGGCGGTGACCCTGAAGGTGAAAATCCTGAAGGCGGCGGCGACAATCCGAATGGTATCCCCGAGACAAGGCCGACAACCCCTGATCACATTATAACAGATGTGCCCGACGGTGCTACCGTAACTCCCGAAGGTCTTGTTATAGACGAGCTTGGCGTTCCTCTTGGTTGGCTTCCGATTCCCGAAGGATACTCGCCCGAGGAGATCATGTTCGACATCGACGGCAACCCAATACCCCTAATGGGAATAGCTCCTCCGACAGGCGATACGAGCCTACTTCTAAACTACATCGCACTATCGGCAATTTCTTTGACAGGACTGCTATTTCTTGTCTTTCCAAGGTACAAGGCAAAACGACTTGGAAATAATCAAGCAAAGAGTGAAGACAAGCAAGACTAACAAGAACTTTGAGCATTGACACTGATTAAATTTCAAAAGGGGCTGTCGCAGTTTGCGACAGCCCCTTTTGAAGCTTTATTATAACTTCTGACAGGAGGTGCTTACAGCTTTACTACTGGATTTCTTCTCCGCTTTCATTTAAAAAAACATATTCATAAGAATCATATTTCGGAGTGTGCTCAACCAAAGAGGGATACCCATTGACCGTTAGCTCGTCATCCTTTGCGCCGACCTCGTTATAGGTAAACTTTATAGTTTCGCACTCGGGATTGTTAACCAAAAACTGATACATCCCATTCCATTCGATTTGAACAATATCCTCTACAATCTCCGTAGGCTCGTGGCTGCTTACATACTTATAGCGGCTTGAATTGTTACCGACATATCTACACTCCATCGGCAGATAATAGCGCTCTTTATGCTCATTTTCGCAAACAAACCATGCAACAACTTCATCGCCAGTCCCAATCATACCCACATAGGAGATGTCAGCTGTATCGGCTTGCTCGAGTGGGATAATTCCCCTTGCTTTGTTTATCATATCATCTGTGCCGTTTAAGATCTGCGAGTTGCTGTATATAAAAATACCTGCAACTGACAAAATTATTCCAATTGATATAATATATTTTTTCAAATTATCGCCCTCCACCTAATAGAATTTTTTAAAACGAAAAAGTCCCCTTTACGATCTTTAAAATAATACACCATTGCCAATCCTAAGACAGTCGTCTTTAAAATTATTATATACTAATAACAATTCTAATGCAACTTTGCAGAAAATCCGATTAATAGGAGCGTTTTTTTATTGGGTACTTCGAGTCATAGTGTGTCCAATGGTATAAAAAGACGGATAGCACAATGCTATCCGTCTAATAAGGTCGTCTTGGCGCTTCTAAAGCCCCGTGCCGCCACTTTAGTGCTGAAAAATTATCTTGCTCGCCGTGAACTTACTCGGTCTCCTCTGAAACTTCACCAGCTTGAGGTTCTACCGCATCAACTTGGCCCTCTTGAGCATCACCTGTGTCAACATCGCCTTCGACATCGCCTTCGACATCGCCTTCGGCCGTCTCGGCAACTTCCGATACTACCTTATCACCAAAGAGCGCTTCGAACTCGTCTGCACCGACCTTCTCTTTTTCAAGAAGAAGGGCTGCAAGCTCGTCGAGCTTTTCTCTTTGCTCTGTCAAGATCTCGATAGCACGATTGTAGCAGTTGTCGATTATCCGCTTAATCTCCTTGTCTATTCTTGCAGAAACATCTTCCGAATAGTTACGTGACTGTGCAAAGTCTCTACCTAAGAATACTTCCGACTGGCCTGCACCGTAAACTATCGGGCCGAGCTCCTCCGACATGCCGTAGACCGTAACCATCTTTCTTGCAATGCCTGTCGCTCTTTCTATGTCGTTGGAAGCACCTGTCGAAATGTCTGTTAGGCAGAGCTTTTCTGCCGCACGTCCGCCAAGTAGCGTTACGATTTCCTCCCTCATCTCCTCACGAGACGAGTAGTATTTATCCTCGGTTGGCAAGGATAGCGTGTATCCGCCTGCCATGCCACGGGGAATTATAGAAATTTGGTGCACGGGGTTTTGCGTTTCAAGAGCACGTGTTACAATTGCATGGCCTGCCTCGTGGAAGGCAGTTAGCTTGCGCTCCTTTTCGCTTATCGTGCGACTGCGCTTTTCAGGACCTGCAATTACCTTAATTGTCGCTTCCTCCACGTCCTCCATGCATATAACCTTGGAGTTACGTCGTGCGGCGAGAAGTGCCGATTCGTTTAGTAGATTTTCAAGGTCTGCTCCTGTAAAGCCCGGGGTCGTCTTGGCAATAACGTCAAGCTTAATGTCCGCATCAAATGGCTTGTTCTTGGAGTGAACCTTTAGTATCTCCTCACGACCGTTTTGATCCGGGGCATTTACCATTATCTGCCTGTCAAATCTACCGGGGCGAAGTAGTGCAGGGTCTAATATGTCAGGGCGGTTTGTGGCGGCGATTATAATAACCCCTTCGTTTTCACCAAAGCCGTCCATCTCTACAAGTAGCTGATTTAGCGTCTGTTCACGCTCGTCGTGACCGCCGCCAAGACCTGCGCCTCTGTGACGACCAACGGCATCGATTTCGTCTATAAATACAATGCAAGGAGCTGTCTTTTTAGCTTGGTCGAATAGATCTCTAACACGAGATGCACCGACACCGACAAACATTTCTACAAAGTCTGAACCGGAAATCGAATAAAAGGGCACGCCCGCCTCGCCTGCAACAGCGCTTGCAAGTAGTGTTTTACCTGTTCCGGGAGGGCCGTACAGTAGTATACCCTTTGGAATTCTTGCGCCGATCTCAAGGTATTTGCGTGGGTCTTTTAGGAAGTCTACAAGCTCTTCAAGCTCTCTCTTTTCCTCGTCTGCGCCTGCAACGTCTTGGAAGGTAACCTTCTTTTTGGCGTCTGACGCCACCTTAGCACGTGACTTGCCAAAGCTCATGACCTTGCTTCCACCGCCGCCGCTCTGCTGGTTTAGCATGTAGTACCACAGCGCACCAAACAGTATAAAGAGCACTACATAAGGTAGTAGCGACATCCAAAATGGGGTCTCGTATGGCGGCGAGAAGTCGTAGGACTCCAGTCCGCCGCTCTCGCTAAGCTCCTCGATACGCTCCATTGGCATACTGTACAAAAAGAGCGTTATGCTTGGGAGGCGGTAGATTATTGTCTCCTCCTCGCCCTTTAATGTAATGTGAATATTACTGCGCTCGTCGACCTTAAAGCTCTCGACCTTCTCGTCGTTAAAATAGCCGATTATGTCGGAATATGTCGGCAGGTCAACCTCGGGCGTGTCGTAAACCGAGGATACACCAAAATATATAAGGGTTAGCAGTAAAAAATAAAACAACAATCCCCTTAAAGGGCTGCCACCTTTCGGGCGGTTCTTTACATTCAAATTATCGTCCTCCTAAAACTATTCGTATACATGGCGGCCAAGTATGCCGACATAGGGTAGATTGCGGTATTTTTCCGCATAGTCAAGCCCGTACCCGACAACAAATTCATCGGGAATTTTAAAACCTTCGTAGTCTGCCACAAGTGTAACGGAAGGGTCTCTTCGCTCGGGCTTATTTAGCAGTGTGCAGACCTTAACGCTATTTGCATTCTTTTGCTTCAATATTTCGGTGATATAGGTAAGTGTTAGCCCCGAGTCGAGAATATCCTCGACTATCAAAACGTCCTTGCCCTCTATCGAGTTATCAAGATCTTTGGAAAGCCTAACGACACCTGTCGTCTTAGCGCCTGTTCCGTAGCTCGATACGGCAAGGAAATCTATCGTTAAAGGCAGATCAATCTTCCTCATCAAATCGGTCATAAAAACGGCAGAACCCTTTAAAACACCAATTAAATGCAGATTTTTACCCTCGTAATCCTCAGTTATACTTTGCCCAAGCTCTTTAACGCAACTTGCTATTTCTTCTTCTGTAATAAGAATTTTTGTTATGTCACTCTTTTTCACAGGCAGTATGCCTCCTTCGGTCTGTATGTTATTAATATAGCAGCCTCGCCCTCTGCCGCTGCATCTTGTGAAGGGCCAAAGGGATATGCCGCAACTATTTCACCGCCCGCAGTTATAACGGGCAGACCCTCCCTTAAATGGAGGGGGATTTTTGCATCTTTTGCCATTCTCGCAAGGCTTTTTTCCGGTCTGCCGTATGGCCTGTAACCCTCGCCTATTTTGCGACTTCGTACACAAAGTGCATCAATCATTATATCACATTTTACAGTAATATTGTAAACATTTTTTAAAACTTTTTCAGAAGTAATTTTCACATCTATAAAACCAAAGTGCGGTATTTCGTTTTCGCCGAGCTTTAATGGTATTTCCTCGTACTGCTCCTCGCTTGAAAAATGCAGTTTTCCATATGCAACATTTGCAACAAGCCCTCTCGGAAGGGAGCGGCAAATGCCGTTGCCACCTCTCTTGCAGAGCTTTATAATCTGCTCTGTTTGCTCCTTTGTTAACTGAATACCTGCCATTTTTCTAATAGATCTGCTCATAACTGCCTTTGGCATTTTTAAAAGTTCCGCTATATTGCCCTCGTCTGCCGCAAGTGTCGACAGTGCTTCTTCGTCTACTCTTAACAGTTCTGCCGTTCGTCCGAGCGACTCTACAATTTTCGGGTTGAAGTGCTCCTTCATATATGGGATCATTTCAAGTCTTATGCGGTTTCTTGCGTAGTCGGGGGTGAAATTTGTCGAGTCGTCTACATATTCTATGCCTTTTTGCTTGCAATAGGCCTCGACATCTTCCCTAAGGCAGTATATTATAGGGCGAATTATGCTCCCTCTAATCGGGGCAATGCCCGAAAGCCCTGCAAGGCCTGTGCCACGCATTAGGTTTAAAAGAAGCGTTTCAGCAGTGTCAGAAGCTGTGTGCGCCGTTGCTATTATTGCACCGTCGCCGTATTTTACCCTTTCTTCTTCGAGAAGCTCGTAGCGAAGTTCTCGCCCGGCCGTTTCAAAGGATATGCCACGACTTGATGCTATTGACGTAACCTCTCGCTCGTATAGGGCGAAGGGAATGCCGAGCTTACTACAAATATCGGCACAGTGGGCGGCATCTCGTTCGGCTTCGTCCCCTCTGAATTTGTGGTTTAAATGCATTGCAGATAGGGTGTATGCCCCGTTTGACATGCCATGCAGTTCGTACAGCATTGCAACGCTGTCCGCCCCGCCTGACAGAGCACAGACAATGTGAGAGGCGCCCTCTAGCATATTGTGTTTTTTAATTGCACCCATCATCTTTTGCTCGAACAACGTGACACCTCCTTAAAGACTGCAAACTATTCTTCTTCTCGTTCCCTTTCGATTTCGGCAAACCTTGTAAATCTGCCGACCCAGCTAAGATCCATCGTGCCTGTCTCGCCGTGACGGTTTTTTGCGACCGTCAAATGTACTATGCCCTTTTCCTCGGGCTTATCTTCGTTTTTATATAGGAACATTACTATATCGGCATCCTGCTCGATAGAGCCCGATTCACGAAGGTCGGAGAGCATGGGCTTTTTGTCGGCTCTCGACTCGGGGCCACGGTTTAGCTGTGACAGGGCAAGTATCGGCACATTTAGATCTCTCGCCATGATCTTTAAAGAACGTGAAATCTCGGCGACCTCTTGCGAGCGGTTGTCGCTCCTACCGCCCGAGCGCATTAGCTGGAGGTAGTCGATTATAACGAGCCCTAAGTCCTTCTCTCGCCTTAGCTTTGCCTTCATTTCAGCGACATTTGTTCCTGCGTTGTCGTCGACCCTCATGGGGGCAGCGCCTAAAATGTCGGCAGCTTCGGCAAGGGCGACCCACTCGTCGCCATCTCCGCCAATATCGCCGACTCTAATGCGTGAGCTGTCTATCGACGCTTCGTTTGAGAAAAGTCTTAAAACGAGCTGAACATCGCTCATTTCGAGCGAGAACATGGCGACCTTCTTTTTCTCCTTAACGGCGACATGACGGGCAATGTTCAAGGCAAATGCCGTCTTACCGACACCGGGTCGAGCGGCAAGAAGAATTAGGTCGGAATTGTTAAGGCCGCCTATCATTCTGTCCACACGTGGAAAGCCTGTCGGTATGCCCGACATTTTGCCGCCCAGTTGCGACAGTGCCGACAGGTGGGCATATGCTTCGTCTACAATTTCGTCCATTGGGCGCATAAGCTCTGAGCCTCTGCCGTCTCTAAGCTCGAACAAAAGCTGTTCTGCCCTATCGAGTAAAACGGAAAACTCGTCTGCCTCGTCGTAGCAACTTTCCGATATATCTGTGCATGTCGAAATAAGCCTACGCAGTTTTGCCTTGTTTGCTACTATTTCGGCATAACGTTGCATGTTAGAGGTCGCCGGCACAAACTCGGCGAGCGAGATTAGATATGTCGTCGTGCTCTCTGCCGCAAATGTGCCGAGCACCTTCATTTTTTCTATTACCGTAACTACATCTATAACTTCGCTCTCTATAAACATGCGGTGCATGGCTTCAAAAACTTCTACATTTTGTTTTAAATAAAAATCTTCGGGGCGAAGCAGTGCCGCCGCCTGTGGCATAAGGGCAGGGCTTACCAAAATCGAGCCCAAAACGCTCTGCTCGGCCTCCATGTTAAAGGGCATTCTGCGACTTATGTCGGACGATATGTTCACATTTTACTCCCCGTCTGTTACTACAACATAAAACTTTGCCGTAACCCCTTGGTGGATTTTGCATTCTACTTCTACCGTTCCAAAGGACTTTATGTCCTCCATTACAAGCTTCTTTTTGTCGATCTCTATGCCCATTTCACTCTTTAGTTTTTCTGCTATTTCCTTTGTCGTTACCGATCCGAAAAGCTTGCCCTGTGCGCCGCCCTTTGCGGTTAGCCTTACAGAAGCTCCGTTTAGCCTTGCCGCAAGAGCTTGAGCGTCTTCAAGATCCTTTGCTATTTTAAACTTCTTAGCCGCCTCTTTTTGGTTGTACTCGTTCATGGCAGATGCCGTAGCCTCTGCCGCAAGCTTTCTCGGCATTAGGAAGTTTCTTGCATATCCGTCCGACACCTCCACAAGTTGCCCCTTCTTGCCAAGGCTCTTTACATCTTGAGTTAAAATTACCTTCATGATATATTTCCTCCTTTTAATCTATATGTCTTAATTATTACTTGGTTTGTTAACGCTTTATTATAGAGAGCGCCAAGCTCTACATTCTTGTTTCGGCGACCTGCCTTCTTGCAACTTCCACAAGCCTGTCGTAGACCTCCTCGAAGGGAGCTTTTACCTGTGCACCGGCATTTGTAAGATGACCGCCGCCGCCCATTTCTTCCATAATAAGCTGAACATTTACCCTGCCGAGCGACCTTGCCGATATTTTAACGGCATCGTCCTCCACATACATGGCAAATGATGCCTCTACCCCATCGAGCCCAAGCATTTCGTCTGCCGCTTGTGCCGCTATTATGCTCATGTCGGGGACGAGCTCGCTCTCCCAGACCGAAACGGCTATTACTCTGTCGTACATTTTGGCGGCATTTATAAGCATATTTCTCGAACGATAGCTCTCTAAGTCTATCTGGAATAGCTTTTTAACCTCGATTGTGTCTGCTCCGAGCTTTCTTAGATAGCTCGCCGCCTCGAAGGTTCTAAAAGAGGTTTTAAAGAAAAATGTATTTGTGTCGAGCACTATGCCTGCCATTAGTGCCTCTGCCTCTCTTTTTCTAAGCATACTTCCGCCCTCGATGTACTGGGCGAGCTCGCATACAATCTCGGCCGTCGAGGAGGCGTATGGCTCGTGGTATGTCATGGCTGTGTTGTCTATTGCGCCTGCCATTCTTCTGTGGTGGTCGAGCACAACGACCTTAGATGCCGCACTGTATATCTCTCTCGATTCGATGTATGCCGGATTGTGAGTATCGCATATAACAAGAAGTGTGCCTGATTCTATGCAGTCGAGCCCTGCTATCGGGTCGATAAATACTCCGTCGTACTCGGGGAGCATTTCGACATGCTCGACAAGCCCGATTGCAGGTGTTGCGGCACGATTTATTACTATATTTACTGGCTTTTCCCTTGCCATTGCAAGGCGAGCTATGCCGACAGATGCGCCTACTGCATCGAAGTCTGCAAAGCGGTGACCCATTACAATGACATTTGTCGCCTCGTCGAGCAGTTCGGACAAGGAGGCCGCAAGAACACGGGATTTAACCTTTGTTCTACGCTCGACAGCTTTCGATTTACCGCCGTAAAACTCGAAGCTTGTACCCTCTTTTACCGCCGCCTGATCGCCACCTCTGCCAAGCGCCATTTCGAGCGCTTGCCGTGCAAGGTCAAGCCCTGCCTCGAAGCTGTCCTCGCCTCTGCCTATGCCGATGGAAATTGTAGGCATAGCACCACGAGGCCCTGGGGTTTCTCGAACGCTGTCGAGCACCGAAAATTTATCCGACACATAGCTTTGCAAAAAGCGTTCCTCAAATACAAATACATAGCGCCCTCTCTCGTAAAGCTGGATAAGCCCCTTTGTCGGCGCTGCCCATTCACGAAGAAGATTGTCGATACCGCCGAGAACTACCGCCTTTTCGCTCTCTGTTGCGTCTTGCGTTATCTCGTCTAAGTTGTCTATCGTTATAAGCGCCACAACAGGGCGTGACTCGTCGTGCTCCCGCTCCAACATGCGCATGGAGGTCATGTCTACAAACATTAGCAGTACAAGCGGTTCTTTTTTGCTCCCTTGCTCTCTAAGAATACCCGAATATACCTTTAAACTCCTGCCACATGCCGATATGTCGACACCCTTTTCAAAATCCTCGGAGGAATACTTTTGCATGTCGAGGTTTTCTATAACGACAGATATATTTGCGCCCACATCGAATGCTTCGCCCACCATATCTTCAAAGGAGCTGTTATACCAAACGATTGCGCCGTCACTTCTTAGGGCGGCGGCAGGCATTGCACTTTCCATAAAGTTTACACTTCCCATTTCGAGCTTCATGCCGACAGCGGCAAGCTCTCTCCCTCTGCGGCGGCTCTTTGTCGTGCCTATAACGGCATAGCCGACAAGAAGGACTGCCGCCATGACGAGCTGGGCAAGGGCTTGCCTGTAATCGTATAGCGCAGTAGCGGCAAGCACTATTGCGGCGAGCAATATAAGTAGCGGTAACCTCATGCTTTTTTTCTGGCTATTTCTCACCCTCGTCCCCCCTTTTAAGGCGAATGTCGGAAAACAAAATTTCGAATGCGCCAAATGTTGCTACAAAAAATATAATCGAGGCAAGCGGCATAAAGAGCAGTAGTCCTATTGTTAGGAAAAATGTTGCACTGCTACGGCTTGCCATTGTTATTCTGCCAACTCTGCCCATGCCGACGAGCGTTAGCGGCAATGTTTGAATTGCAAGCAGATTTGTCGCCATTGCGCCAAAGGCATCTGTTAAAAACCATGTGCCGACAGCCGCTGCAAAGAATAGTACAGCGCCTACTTTTGTAACGCTAAATGTCGCTGTTAGATCGTATACCCTTATTACAGTTCTGTTGTTTGCCTTCATATAGTATGTCACACACCAGTAGGAGATCAGCATTGCCGATATAATCAGAATTGCCGGGAGCACGTTTAGGACTACCGCCATGCTGCCCTCTGTTGTGTACATGGCCGAAATACTGCCGACCGTTTCGAGCTGTTCTGGCGGTAGCATTGTGGCGGCCTCTTTATAAAAGGCTGTTAGTGCCGTTATCGATTCGAATGAGACCGATTTAAATCCTGCCACCGTTAGTGGAGCTCCGTAGTTTACGATTGTAAGCGCAAGGGAGGCCGATAATACGATAAAGTTTACAAGGCTCGCAATAGATACGACCTCTTTATACGGTGCTTTTTTGCCCATCGTAAGACACAAGATAACCGATGGGAGCAGACAAAAGGCAACACCTATTGCCACCCCTTGACCGTATGAAACAAAGTTAAAGGCTACAAGCCCGGCAAAGCCCATTATGGTTATAACGGCACTTCCCGAATGACCTGCAAATATCGAAAAGGACATGCAGAGCATCATGACCGACAGCAGTATTATAACTATGTTGTATGAAGCGAGCATTAGCGTTGCCCCTGATGCCGAAAGCGACATCATCATGTTTACTACCGACAGCATTACAGTGTCGAGCATTATGACTCCTTCGGCTATTATGCAGGCTACAAAAGCTATTGCAAGCGCCGCACTCATCTTGATTGTGCGTTGCTTTTTTGTTAAAATCAAAATTAAAATTCCTCTCTAAAAAACAATATAGACCTGTTGCAGTCTATTATTATAACATATTAATGACAAATTTGCACTGTTTTTTTTGTAAATTTTCAAAATGCTTTTCCGCAGTACACACGGGCAAAAAACAAGCCATCGAGGCTTGTTTTTTGCCTTTGTTTGCGAACAAGGGTGGGTGGTACACTTTTGCTTGGATCAAATTTAAAAAAATTTCCATATACAGGTGACAACATACCCCTTTATGGGCTATAATACACTAATGGGGTGATTTATTTTTGGTTTACAACATAATGGGCGCAACTATACATGCTACCACACAGGGCGAGGGGCGACACGTGATAATACTTCACGGTTGGGGGACTTCTCGTGCTGTTATGAAGCCTATATCAGACTTTTTTAAAGAAAACTACAAGGTTACATCGATAGACTTTCCGGGATTTGGTTCATCTCCTCCCCCTCCAAGTGCGTGGGGGGTTGCTGAGTATGCCAAGATGTTAAAGGAGCTCATTTTGCAGCTTGGGGCGCAAAGGCCGATACTGCTCGGTCATTCCTTTGGCGGACGTGTAATAATATATGGTGTGGCAGAACTTGGGATCGAGGCATCTAATCTTATTCTTGTTGACGCAGCAGGAATAAAGGAGGCGCCTAAAAAGAGTGGCGGCGCATTTGCGACGGCAAAAAAGATCGCAAAGGTTTTGCCAAAACCCTTTAGAGAAAAGGTGCTCGAGAGCGCTCGTGAGAAGTATGGCTCTGCCGACTATCTTGCCGCACAGGGCGTTATGCGTGAAGTGCTCGTTAAGACGGTAACGCACGACCTTACCCCGATGCTAAAGGAGATCGCCGTGCCCTCTTTACTTATATGGGGCTCGGAGGATACCGCAACGCCGCTGTCACAGGGGGAGAAAATGGCCGAGCTTTTGCAAGATGCGTCACTGCATGTTATAAAAGGTGCAGGTCACTACTCGTTTTTAGACAATCCCACAGAGTTTTACGCTATATTAAAGGAGAATTTTTAATGCTTGAATATGTGTTCTCCATGATAAGCATACTTTTTTGGAATGCCGCCCTGTCTCGGCGATATTTTCATATGTATCAGCTTAACTCCTATTTCCCCGAGCGTTATGCAAGGTGGCTTAAAGCCAACTCTCAAAAGGGGAAGTATGCTATATGCCTTGTTTTGGGAGTAATTACAGCCTTGGGGTTCGGGCTTTATGTATCGCCTTTATTGCTCGGCTTTGGCCTGCTCGAGGTCTTTAAAAAGAGGGAAGAAAAAAAGCCCTTTGTTGTAACGGCACGTGTTAAACGTCAGTTTATGGCGGCGACGGTGCTAATGCTCGGCATTTTTTCAGCAGGCTTTATCTTGCCCGAGAATTACCGCCACATTTACACAGCGATCATAGCCCTTGTGCCCTTTATGGTCTTTTTGCCGACAATATCGGGCAAGATGACCGTCAAGATCGAAAAGCGCATAGCGGACGGCTTTGTTACGGCGGCAAGGGATAGGCTAAAGGGGCAAAATTTAACTGTCGTCGGGGTGACGGGCAGTTATGGCAAGACCTCTGTTAAGCATATAATTACAGAGATCCTCAGCGAAAAGTACAACACACTAATGACACAGGGTAGCTACAACACAACAATGGGTGTCGTGCGCACGATAAACGAGAACATGACCCCATATAACGAGGTCTTTGTCTGCGAGATGGGGGCACGGCACATTGGCGATATTGCCGAGATATGCGAGATAGTAGGGCCGAAATACGGTGTTATAACATCGGTCGGCATTGCTCATCTTGAGACATTCGGCTCGACCGACAATATAAAAAAGGCAAAGTTCGAGCTTGTCGACAGCCTTCCCGAAGATGGGCTTGCTTTTTTGAATTTCGACAGTCAGGCAGTTCGTGAGTCCGGATACTCTCGCCCTTATAGGAGCTACGGCATATCCGAGGGGTGCGATTATAGGGCGGTCGATATGGTGTACAGCCAAAAGGGGGTCGGCTTTGCCGTTATAACGCCGAGTGGCGAGCGTGTGGAGTTTACCTCTAAACTACTTGGGCGGCACAGTGTTGCCAATATAACCGGCGGTGTTGCTGTCGCTATTGAAATGGGTGTGCCGATAAAACAGATACAGGCAGCCGTTAAGCGCATTAAGCCGATAGAGCACCGCCTTGAGCTAAAAGCCGGCATAGGCGGCCGAATTTACATCGACGATGCCTACAACTCCAACCCCGAAGGGGCGGCAGAGGCGGCATTTGTGCTCTCCTCCTTTGAGGGAATCGAGAGAATTCTCGTAACCCCCGGCATGGTCGAGCTTGGCGACAAGCAAGATGCGGCAAACAGAGAGTTTGGCAAGATAGCGGCAAACTGTTGCGACAAGGCAATTCTCGTCGGCAAGGGCGGCAAGGCAATAGCCGAGGGCTTTGAGCTCGCAGGGCAGACTGCCAAGGTAACGAGGGTCGACAACCTAAAGGAAGCACTTGCACTTTTACCCGAGGGAGAATGTGTTGTACTACTTGAAAACGACTTGACCGATGACTACGAGGTTAAGTAAGAACTAAGAGGTAAGAACTAAGAACTATGGTGGAAAAATCTTG
>CAYJFK010000003.1:67804-74861 GCA_964369475.1 uncultured Oscillospiraceae bacterium
GAGGTTAAGTAAGAACTAAGAGGTAAGAACTAAGAACTATGGTGGAAAAATCTTGCGATTTTTCTATTGATGGATAAAAAATGCGTTGCATTTTTTAAGTTTTGTTTGTGCTTATCACACTTTAAAAATCGGAGATTTTTTATTCTTTTAATCAAAAAATGCTATGCATTTTTTTACGTTAACTATTCACTATTCACTTTTCACTATTCACTAAAACTGGGGGGTTTTTTATGAAACTATCAATCGGCGTATTCTTTGGAGGTCGCTCTGTTGAGCATGAAGTTTCGGTTATATCGGCAATTCAGGCTATGGAGTCTATGGACAGCTCTAAGTACGATATATATCCCTTTTATATAACAAAAGAAGGGGTTATGTATACAGGGGGGAATTTATCCCATATCGAGGGGTATAAGGACATTCCGAAACTGCTATCGGGGGCCACAAAGGTATACCTTGGGCGCAAGAGTGCAAACGAGGTATATGCGATAAGGGCGACGCCAAAGCTCTTTTCTTCGCCCGAGCTCTTTAAAATAGATATGGCATTTCCTATAATGCACGGCGAGGGTACAGAGGACGGGTCTATACAAGGGCTCTTTGAGTCGCTCTGCTTGCCATATGTAGGCAGTGATGTCACCGCCTCTGCCATTGGCATGGATAAGGTGCGCCAAAAGGATGTTTTGGCGGCGGCAGGGCTTCCTGTGCTCCCTTGTTACAGCTTTTATCTTAATGAATATATCGACGACGGCGACAAGATAATGGATAATATAGAGGCAAAGTTTGCCTACCCTGTAATAGTAAAACCGGCAGGGCTCGGCTCCTCTGTCGGCATAAAGGTCGCAAGAGACAGGAGCGAGCTCGAGACGGCAATCGACTATGCAAGCGAATTTACCGTGCGCATACTTGTAGAGCGTGCCATTACAGATTTGAGGGAGATAAACTGCGCTGTCGCCGGCGACTACGAGGATGCTACCCCTTCGGTCTGCGAAGAACCTGTAATGGCGGGCGAGATACTGTCGTACAGCGACAAGTACCTGTCGGGATCTAAGTCAAAGGGGCAGGCATCGAGCGGTATGGCATCGGCGACAAGGCAGATTCCCGCTAATATTTCGGAAGAAAAGACGGCCGAGATACAAAATCTTGCAGTATCTGCCTTTAAAGCGCTCGGCTTTTCGGGCGTATCGAGAATAGATTTTTTAATGGAGGGCGAGACAGTTTATGTAAACGAGCCCAACACAATCCCCGGTAGCCTTGCCTTTTATCTTTTCGAGGCGAGCGGCATGCCGTACAGGTATTTGCTCGACAAGATGATAGAGGTCTCGCTTAAAAAAATGCGCAGGTCGGCAACCCTTAGAAAGAGCTTTGAGACAAATATTTTCGAGCTAAAGGCAAGCGGAAAATCGGGCGTTAAGAAGTAAGACAGCCGTAGAGCTTAATTATATAAACGGAGGGGCAAAAAATGGACTTTAAAAAAATTGCAGCAGCTTACCAAGACTATGCAGTGGAAATGCGCAGAGATTTTCACATGCACCCCGAGATTTCGGGCGAGGAGGTTCGCACGAGCGGACGTATTGTTGAAGAACTTACAAAGATGGGCATTCCTTGCGAGAGAGTAAACGAGCTTAATGTTGTAGGCCTTATCGACACGGGCAGACCGGGCAAGACGATAGCAATTCGTGGCGACATAGACGCACTTCCAATGCAAGAGGAGATAGACCTTCCCTTTAAGTCGACTATCGACGGCAAAATGCACTCTTGCGGTCATGATGCTCACGGTGGCATTTTGCTTGCAACGGCAAAGGCTATAAAAGAGAATATCGACGAGTTTTCGGGCAAAATTTATGTCTGTTTCCAGTATGGCGAAGAAATAGGTGTTGGTGCACTCGAGATAGTAGAATACCTAAAGCAAAAGGGCGGTGTCGATCATGTTTTTGCAACCCATGTAACACCTCTCGTTCCGACAGGCACTATCATGATGCGTGATGGTGGCATGTTTGCAGGCGCTGCTATGTGGGAGATAGTCGTTACAGGCAAGGGCGGCCACGGTGCGCAGCCTCACCTCGTTTGCGATCCAATAAAGCCCCTTTGCGACATCATTCCGAGAATATCGGCACTTCCCGTTAACAAGATAAACCTATTTGACCAAATAGTTGTAAGCCCTTGCACATTCAACTCGGGCACAGCTGCCAACATTATCCCCGAAACGGCCACTGCATCTGGCACAATTCGCTACTTCACCTTCGAGGGCTTTGAGCTCGTTAAAGAGCTTATAGCTAAGGTTGTCGAAAATGTCGCCGCATCGTACGGCGCCAAGGGCGAGTTTATGTTAACAGATCAAGCAGGCGGCACTCCTCCCGTTATAAACAGCGCATCGGCAAATGCCATAGGTCGTGAGGCCGCTGTCGAGGCAGGTATTCAGATAATAAACAGCGATCCTATTATGGGTAGCGACAACTATTCTTGCTTTGTAAGAGAGTTCGACGGCTTTTACTGTATGCTCGGACTTGGCAAAAAAGATGCTCTTGTGTCGCACCACAATCCAAAATTCTTTATCGAAGAAGAAGGCTTTGCAGGGGGCATAGAATTCTTCCTTCGTTGTGCGGATAAGTTCTTAAAGGCATAGAGCAAAGATAATAAAGTCGACAGATCGGCCGACTTTAACAGAGCGACAAAGGCTAATTACCTTGTCGCTCTTGTTGTTTGCCTACATTATAAATAAATATTGCGTTTTATTCCGATTTAATGTAAAATATATGCATTAAGTATTCAGGAGGATTTGCCCATGAAAGACACGGAAAAGACCCTAAGAGTCGCCGTTATGCAGGCGGCGCCCGTCCTATTTGATAAGGATAAGACGGTAGAAAAAATAGTCTCCCTTATTAAAGAAGGCGCTAAAGAGGGTGCAAAACTCATGGTTTTCCCCGAAACATTTATACCTGCCTACCCTCGTGGCCTCTCCTACGGGTTTGTCGTGGGCAGTCGCACAATGGAGGGCAGAGAGGATTTTAAGCGCTATCACGACGGCTCTATTATAGTGCCCGGCCCCGAGACCGATATAATCGGCATGGCGGCGGCAGAGGCAGGGGCTTATGTCGTTATAGGTGTAACCGAAAGGGACGCTGTCGGCAGTACGCTATACTGCACGTCGCTATATTTTGGCCCCGATGGCAAACTGCTCGGAGCACACAGAAAGCTAAAGCCGACAGGCTCGGAGCGCCTTATCTGGGGCGAGGGAGACGGCTCGACCCTTACGACGATCGATACCCCATACGGCATAATGGGTGGCCTTATCTGCTGGGAAAACTACATGCCGCTCGCTCGTGTTGCCATGTACAGGAAGGGTGTTTCTATCTACATAGCCCCAACTGCAGACAGCCGTGAGGAATGGCAATCTACAATGCGCCACATAGCTCTTGAGGGTCGCTGTTTTGTAATCGGTTGCAATCAGCATGTTAGAAAAGAGATGTACCCGACCGACCTTAAGTATTACAGCGACTTAGAGTCTGCCCCAGACAATATGTGCCCCGGAGGTAGCTGTATTGTAAACCCATTTGGCAAGTATGTTGCAGGGCCTGTTTGGGATAAAGAGGAGATGCTGATAGCAGACTTAAACCTTGATGAGGTAGTAATGAGCCGACTTGACTTTGACGTTATCGGCCACTACGACCGCCCCGACATTTTCAAGTTTTCGGTAGTTGAGTAGTAAAAAATTAATATAATTTGGAGGGTAAAATGGATAACATTTACATTAACGGCAAAATTTACGTCGACAGAGGTGTATTTGCCGAAGCAATGCTTGTGCGTGACGGCGTTATAGTGCAGGTCGGCACAAACAAGGAAGTTCTTGCAGCCGGTGCTGAGGAGTGCGAGCTCGTCAATTTCGAGGGAAAGACTGTAATTCCCGGTTTTAACGACAGCCACTTGCACATACAGGGTCTTGGCAGAAACCTTTCTATGGTCGAGCTCTACAACACAGGCTCTATGGCAGAGCTTATAGAGCGTGGCAGAGATTTCCTTGCAAAGCATAATCCACCGGCCGGCAAAACGCTCGGCGGTTGGGGTTGGAATCAGGACTACTTCTCGGACGAAGTGCGTATTCCAAACAGGCACGACCTCGATAAAATAGCGACAGACAGGCCTGTTGCCTTCTATCGTGCTTGCGGTCATATCTGTACAATTAACACAAAAGCGCTTGAAGAGCTCGGCATAACTGGCGAAACTCCCGACCCTGAGGGCGGTCAGATCGGCAAGGACGAGCACGGCGTGCCAAATGGTATTATGTACGAGAGAGCGTCCGAGAAAATGATAGAGCCCATTCTCCCCGAGCCTGTCGCCGCTACCTTTGAAAAAGAGATAAGAGCGGCTACCGACTATGCTTCCTCCATGGGTCTTACCATGGTGCAGAGCAACGACATAACAGAGAGCAATGTAGACGAGATGACAAAGGCCATTGCCTCCATGAGAGAAGCTGGCGATCTTGCTTGCCGTTACTATGGTCAAAACTACTTTAACACCGTTGCAGGTTTTGAGCGCTTTGTTAAAATGGACGAACGTTCCAAGAACACCGATCTTGTCGGCATCGGCCCTTTAAAGATGTTTGTAGACGGCTCTTTAGGCGCACGCACCGCCCTACTTAGAGGCGAGTATGCCGACGATAAAAATGCCGTTGGTATAAAGACACTTCCCGACGAAGTTTTCGACGGGCTTGTACAGTCGGCATACAAAAACGAGTACGGCGTTATAACCCACGCAATCGGAGACGGCGCAATAGAAATGGTGCTCGACAGCTATCACAAGGTAATAGAAAACGGCGACAACAAGTTTAGAAATGCTATTGTCCACTGTCAGATTACCGACGACGAGCTACTCGACCGCATCAAGGCAGACAATCTTTCCGTCATGGCACAGCCCATATTCATTCACTACGACATGAACATGGTGCACGACCGTGTAGGCGATGCGCTCGCCTCGACTTCCTATGCATTTGGCAGGCTTGGTAAGATGGGCGTCAATGTCTCTTACGGTACTGACTGCCCTGTCGAAGATCTTAACCCCTTTAACAACCTCCACTGCGCCGTCACAAGAAAAGGACTCGAGGGCGACGCTGTTTATCTCCCCGAAGAAAAGGTCGACATATACACAGCTATCGACAACTACACGGTGGCAAGTGCCTACGAGTGCTTTATGGACGGCAAACTCGGCCGCCTAAAGGCAGGCTATCTCGCCGACTTTACGGTGCTCGATACCGACATTTTTGAAGTTGCGGAGGACGAGATAAAGAACATCCGCCCTGTTATGACCTTTGTAGGCGGAGTTAAGACATACGAAAAGAAGTAATGCGGTTACCTTTATTATCCGCAGCAAATAGAAAAAGGCGAGAGGGCACCGTCATGGTGCCCTCGTCTTTTGCCCTTGATATAAGACAGTAGCTATGATAAAATAATTACAATACATAAAAAAGGTGGGGGAAGTAATAGAAAATTTTATTTTTGCACTAAATGCCGTAGCGCCGCTCTTTGGCGTTATGATAGTGGGGTATGTATTAAATCAACGAAACTTTTTTCCCGATAATATGCTCGCCCATTTTAACACATTTGTCTTTAAACTGGCACTCCCCCTACTCTTATTCAGGCAGTCTGCCGCAACAGATTTTACGGCAGGCACAGGCATGATACTGCCGATATTCTCGGTCATCTTTGCAATAATTCTAACGGGCGTGCTATGTTATATCGTGCCACGTTTTATAAAGGATGCCGCTCGTGCCGCCTCTTTTATACAGGGTGTCTTTCGCACAAATATAGCGCTCTTTGGTCTTCCACTTGCAATAAACCTATTTGGCGAGGCAGGCTCTCTCGATGTTGTGCTTGTAGTCGCTTTTTTAGTGCCCTCCTTTAATGTAATAGCGGTAGTCGTGCTATCCTCCTTTTCAGGAGGAGCTCACAAGCCCGACATTAAAGAAATACTAAAGGGCATAGCACAAAACCGCCTAATTTGGGGTGTTGTGGCAGGTCTTGCCTTTGCAGTTGCAAAAATAGAAGTACCAAGCATTATTTTAGACCCTGTAAACAGTATCGCAAATACAGCAACTCCCCTTGCAATGCTAACGCTCGGCGGTCGTTTTTCCTTTAAGTCGGCGGCACACAACAAGATGCTCATTGCATCGGCCTCGCTGCTCCGCCTTGTAGTAGTGCCGACCATCGCCGTAGCGCTCGGGCTTTTATTTGGCTTTGGCCCTACCGCAATAGGTGCTCTTTTTATCTGCTTTGGTGCACCGACAGCTACATCGAGCTACATAATGGCAGGCTCTATGGGAGCAGATGCAGAACTTGCAGGGGAAATTGTAGTCTTTACCACCATGCTATCGACTGTAAGCATGTTTTTGGGAATTGTACTGTTGCGCTCGATGGGGCTTATATAGATCTTCCAAATACTTCTCTCTCTAATTGTTTATACTTCGTTAATTGTATATTCACCTAATATATGGTATGCTATATACAGATTTGTTTCTTGAAAGGAGACCGAAATATGAATTCCATTTACACAAGAAGAAGTGTCCGTCAGTATTCGGGCAAAGCAGTCGAGGCAGAGAAGGTAACGCAGATAATAAAGGCGGCAATGCAAGCCCCTTCTGCCATGAAACAAATGCCTTGGGAGTTTCTCGTAGTGCGTGGCGCAGATAGGCTTGCCTCGCTATCCGAGTACCACCAATACGCAGGCTGCCTAAAGGGTGCTGATCTTGCTATAATAGTGCTTGGCAACAGCGAGCGCTTTAAGTCCCCCACCCGTTGGGAGCAAGACTTAGGTGCCGCTACTCAAAACCTTCTGATAGAAGCCGCCGACATAGGCCTTGGCGCTGTTTGGCTCGGTTGCGCCCCCGACGAGACAAAGATGGCATTTGTAAGAGACATGTTCGGCCTAAAGGAGAACATCTTGCCCTATGCTGTTATAGCTGTCGGCTACCCTGCTGATGAGGGTGCGAATAACTTTGTCGATAGATTTGACGAGAGCAGGATTTCTTATATTGGTTAGTTTTAAAAAAGTAAGAAGTAAGAGCTAAGAA
>CAYJFK010000004.1:0-44115 GCA_964369475.1 uncultured Oscillospiraceae bacterium
TGGTACTACTTCCTAAACTCTTGGTTTGGTGCACTACCTGCAGACGAGAGAATTGCTGTAATCGGCCCTCTAATGCTAACATTCGGTATGGGTGCTTCCTTCATGGCTCTTTTTGCTCGTGTTGGCGGCGGTATCTTTACAAAGGCTGCCGACGTTGGCGCAGACCTTGTTGGTAAGGTCGAGGCAGGCATCCCCGAAGATGATCCTCGTAACCCCGCTGTTATCGCAGACAACGTTGGCGACAATGTTGGCGACGTAGCAGGCATGGGCGCAGACCTTTACGAGTCCTATCTTGGCGCTCGTGTATCGGCAGCGGCTCTTGGTGTAGCGGCAGGATACGGTGTTGCAGGTTTTGTTCTTCCTATGGCACTTGCAGGTGTTGGTGTTATTGCGGCACTTATCGGCACATTCTTTGTTAAGACAAAGGAAGGTGCAAGCCAGAAGGAACTTCTTCACACACTTCACAGAGGAACATATATCGCATCGGCAATCATTGCTGTTGCTTCCTACTTCCTTGTAAACGCAGTTATGGGGGCAGGCCATGTAGGTATATTCTTTGCAATTATATCGGGTCTTGTTGCAGGTAACCTAATCGGCTATGTTACTGAAGTTTACACATCGGCTTCCTACAAGCCCACACAGGTTCTTTCGGAGTCCTCCGAGACAGGCCCTGCTACAATTATCATTTCGGGTCTTGCACTCGGTATGAGATCGACAGCTATTCCTGTTGTTATAGTTGGTGCATCGGTTCTTGCCTCCTTCTATCTTGCAGGTGGTGGCGCAAACTTTAACGCAGGACTATTCGGTGTTGGTATGTCGGCTGTCGGTATGCTATCGACACTTGCTATCACACTATCGACCGATGCATACGGCCCAGTTGCTGACAATGCAGGCGGTATCGCAGAGATGTGCGGCCTTGGCGAAGAAGTCCGTGAGCGTACAGATGCTCTTGACTCGCTCGGCAACACAACAGCTGCAACAGGTAAGGGCTTTGCCATCGGCTCCGCTGCGCTAACTGCTCTTGCACTTATCATCTCCTTTGTTGATCAGGTAGGAACAATTGCTCCTGACATTCTAAATCTTGAGATAACATATCCTCCCGTACTAATCGGCCTATTCATAGGCGGTATGCTACCCTTCCTATTCTCCGCTATGACTATGGAAGCTGTTGGCCGTGCGGCACAGGCTATCGTTGTTGAAGTTCGTCGTCAGTTTAAGGAAATCCCGGGCCTTATGGAAGGCACAGGCGAGCCTGACTACAAGAGCTGTGTAGACCTTTGCACACGTTCTGCTCAAAGAGAAATGATTGCTCCTGCAATACTCGGCGTTGTAAGCCCTGTTGTTGTTGGATTTATCTTAGGTGTTAACGGCGTTGCAGGTATGCTTGCTGGTGCTACTGTTTCGGGCTTCGTTATGGCTGTTATGATGAGTAACGCAGGCGGTGCTTGGGACAATGCTAAGAAGTATATCGAAGCAGGCGCTATGGGCGGCAAGGGAAGCGATTCCCATAAGGCTGCTGTTGTCGGCGACACAGTCGGCGACCCCTTCAAGGACACATCCGGTCCTTCGATAAACATTCTTATAAAGCTACTTTCGATTGTTTCGATTGTCTTTGTATCGGTATTTATCAACTTCTCGATATTCTAAGAATAACCTTTAAAGGCTGCTATGTGGTAACGCATAGCAGCCTTTTTATTTTGTGCTCTATACTGCAATTTTTATATTAAAGCACTTGTGTCTTCCCTGCTTTTTCTTGTTTGCCTTTGTCATTATTTATTCTCCTTTTATGGGGCTTGCTAATGTGTCGATTATTGTATATACTTATTTAATAAAACATGATTGTTTGTGAGATAACTGCACAAATAAAAGGAGCTTTAATGAAGGGTACGACTTTAAGTAACGAAGAAAAACGACAACTTAGATATAGGCGCATGGGTGAAATGCCTGTAAAAAAGCTAATTATATCGCTCTCTATTCCCTCTATAATTAGCATGATGATATCCTCCTTTTACAACATGGCCGATACATACTTTGTAAGCCTGCTCGGCACATCGGCCTCTGCGGCTGTTGGTGTTATATTCCCGCTGATGGCGATAATGCAAGCGGTCGGTATGTGCTTTGCGGCAGGAGGCGGCGTTTATGTATCTCGCATCCTTGGTGAGGGCAATGTAGATAGGGCGAACGAAACGCTTGCCACCTCGTGGTACACAACGGCCGCTCTTGGGCTTTTAATAAGCGTTGGCGGTCTTATATGGATCGACCCGTTAATATCGATGCTCGGCGCAACTGAGACCATATTCCCCTATGCTCGAGCGTACTGCGGCGTTATACTCTTTGGAGCGCCTGTTATAATGACCTCCTATGTAATGAACAACATACTTCGTAGCGAGGGCAACTCCTTTTTTGCCATGATAGGCATAGGAGCAGGCGCCGTTATCAATATCGCACTCGATCCGCTATTTATATTCACCTTCGACTTGGGAATAGCAGGTGCTGCCTATGCCACTGTAATAAGCCAAACAATAAGCTTTCTTATATTGTTCTCTCACTTCCTCCTAAAGAAAAGCGCACTTACTCTCTCGCATAAATTCTTCCGCTTTGAAATGCCGCTATATAACGAGATCATCAAAATGGGACTTCCCTCGCTCTTTCGTCAGGGGCTTACCTCGCTTAGTATGGTCGTTTTAAACAATGTTGCCGCACCGTATGGCGACTATGTTATTGCCGCTTCTTCCATTGTGCAAAGAATAGCATTTTTTGCAAACTCAATTCTTCTCGGCTTTGGTCAAGGATATCAGCCTGTTGCAGGCTTTAACTATGGAGCTAAAAAATATAAACGGCTTTGGGAATCCTTTGCCTTTACAGGGGCTGTCTTGGTCTCTATCTCTCTTTGTAGCCTTGTGGTATTTGGAGTTGCATCTGAAAGCATTGTGGCACTGTTTCGGAAGGACGACCCACTTGTCATTGCAATAGGCGGCCTTGGCCTGCTGTGGTCGGGTATAGCAATGCCGTGCAAAGCCATGTCCATATGGGTCACCATGACATTCCAAGCACTCGGCAGAGGCTTCCCTGCCACCCTGCTATCTCTCGCCCGTCAAGGGCTTGCTCTTATCCCTGCCATTTTAATTCTCCCAATATTCTTCGAAGAAAGCGGAGTTCTTGTGGCACAGCCTGTTGCAGACATGTCGGCATTTGTTTTGCTCGTATTGCCATATATGTACTTCTTAACAAAAGAGCTGAAAACTTATAATAACACCGAGCTATAAAGAAAGCCTCCCGTGAGCACCCTTTTTGGGTGACCGTGGGAGGCTTTTTATATGAGCTTGTTTATTGTGTGTCGCCATCTTGAGAAGTGTTTGCTCCTTGCATATCTTCCGTAGCGGCTTGTTCTAAGCTATCAAAATAGCTCGTTATGGCATTATAATATACCTCTGCTGCCTTTTTGCAGCCTTGGTCGGTCATCCATCCCTCTACATCTTGCAAGCTCGTAACATAGCCTTGCTCTACAAGCAGACCTGCATACTGCTCACTTTTTATAACTCCGTATGTCTCCCCTGTGAAGTTGTAGAGCACTGTCTCCTCGTATTCTGTAAGCGAATACTGCACAGAGTTGCCGCTGCTATCCCGCTCGTACCTCGCATAAAAAAGTCCGTTGTCTCGACGTGGGGTGTGCCCACCTTCTATAAACCCTTCCGAAATTAAAGTGGCAATAGCGTGGCTTACCTCGTGTTGAGGGTTCTCTGGCACTTGCACATAAACTTCAAATCCTGTTAAGCTATCGCTCTCGGCATTTGCGTTACAATGTATGCTTATAAAAAAGTCGGTCTCGACTGCCTCTGTCGCATCTCTTCGTTCCTCGAGCGTGGCATCTTCGCTAAACTCGTGGGTAAGCACTACTTCATATTTTTCATTTTGCTCGAACAGATCTTGGAGCTCCTGCGATGTCTTGGATACAACATCGTACTCTATAACATGCCCGACCGCTCCCCCATCTCGCTCGCTGTGGCCGCTGTCTATTACAATTACATACTTTTCACCGTTATATGTTTCATCGTCCCTGCCAAAATCGGGAAGCCCCGGAGCTATTACATTAAGGGCATTTCCACTCCCCCAAAATAGGTATATAAGATGAAAGCAAGACACGCATATAGCGCAGGGAATAACATACCCCATTAGCAGTTTAGACAACAGTTTATCGGCTGTCATCTTCGGTTTTTTCTTCTCGCCTGCCACTCCCTCACCTCGCTTTTATATATTGTGCATTTTTTAATTATATGATTTTTTTATATAAAATTCAACATTTTTCTCAAAAATACACATTACATTATTGTTTCGGTATAATATCATGCTTTAAATTTAAGCTATGCAAAGGAGTTTCCATAAAAAAAGTGAAACACCTAAGAGACATTCTCAGATATTTCACTATTTAAATATATCGTATATCTACAAACACGAGAAAGCGGCCTTGCATGTTACGTTATACAATGCCGCCAAATCTCGACTTTCCATCTTTAAAGGTTAAAATACCTGCTCGCCACGGTTAACCGACTTAATCTTCATCTCTCCGTTAGCAGAGGAAAAATACTGTGTTCTTCCATAATTCTGTCCTGTGTCCTCTGCAAAAATAGGAACACCAAGTCTTTTCAGTTCCATTTTAACCGCTTGAACATTACGTTGCCCAATGCTTGAAAGCGCATTATTCCCCGTCGCCGCAAACATTTGGGCACCGCCTGCAATTTTAGCCCTCATAAATATCTTCTTAGCTCCTGCTGCTTCCATTTTAACAATAAGCGCTTCTATCGCTGTGTCGGCAAACTTGTGCCTGTTTGTTTGTGCGCCTCTAAAGTCCTTAATGGAAGGTAGCAGAATGTGCGACATACCTGCAACCTTGGATACAGTGTCGTATAGGCATATACCAACACAAGAGCCAAGGGCATGAGTAACAAGAATGTCGCCGCCTCGAGCTATATTTAAATCTGAAATTCCAACAGTAATTTGTGCGCTCATAAATCACCAAGACTCAAACTTTCCATAATTTTCTGAAGTGCATCTACTTCCGGTATAAGCATAATGTTACCGGGCGCAGTGGACCCTTCGTGTGTAAAATTGTTTTCAATTGATATAATCTTGTCGCTTATATCGGCATAATAAATTTCGGGTGTGCTCATCATGGAGCCCACCATATCTATGCAAGTGCTTGGGGGCGATATATCTATTGTGAGCCCCGTCATTTCTACTATTGCGTTTATGTACGATGCCGCCATAATATTGCCTATCTCTTGAATTGCAGAAAGGCCAAGCTCGTCTACAACTCCCGTTTCGTCTAAATCGGCCCCTGTTAGTGTGATTAGCATCTGATTTGCAAATTCTTGATGTAGCATAAACATAATCATGCCCGTAACATCGCCCTTTAGAAAAACGAGTATACCAACCATTAGCTGCTCTGGACCGCCAAGCTTTGCTATTGCTGTTTGATAGTCGAGTATTTCTAAATTAGGTGCTGTTATATTAATGGGATTGCCAAGCATCAAAGCAAGCGATGCCACCGCATTTCCCGTACCGATATTACCTATTTCTCTTAGAGCATCCCTTTGTATAAAGCTTAGCTCGTCGTATGATTTAATTGCCATTTAAGGCTCCCCCTTTACCCTCTGAGTGAATTGGATATTTCTTCTAATTGGTCGGCAGTTTGCACTACCCTTGCCGCTACTTGGTAGCTACGTTGTGCCGCTATCATCTTTGTCATCTCGTCGGCAAGATCGACGGACGACCGCTCAAGATAGCCTTGCAGCACCTTGTTTTCAGTTCTCGAAGCTTCCTCCGCTTCACCCGAGTTTGCCGTTGGTGCAAAGCGTGTAGAGGAGACGCCTGCAAGGGCAGACGGATTTGCAAATGTGTATAGCCCGAGCATTTCGTTTACCGCTTCCAAGTCGAGCGTTATTATCTCGGCATCCCCTTCGCTCTCTTTAACAGGAACTGTTATTCTACTTCCCGATGTGTCGAGAATATAAGATCCGTCCCCTGCCGTTAGATAGGCAGAGCTACCCTCCATTGCAATTGTAAATGCGCCGTCCCTTGTGTATTGCGGCTGACCGTCAGCCCCTTCTACCGCAAAGAATGCATCTCCGCTTATCGCAAAGTGGTGCTTATCTCCCGTGTTGCTAAATGATCCCTGCAAGAACAAAATACCACCGGGCTCTGCGCCCGCTCTAACGCCGTGTCCTGTGTTTGCTTCCTCGGGGGTGTTAACGTACATGCGAGTGTAAAGAAGCTCGTCAAAGGAATTGTGGTGGGTTTTATAGCCTGTCGTGTCGACATTGGCTATATTGTGACCTATTGTATTAAGCGCCTCTTGATGGGCAATAAGCCCCGAAGCTCCCGAATAGAATGCCGCTTTCATATTTTATCCTCCATTTATCTAGAGTTTTTAACGCTTTATTAGTTGACCGAAGATATATTGGCCGCCCTTTGGTTTAGCTCGTCTACAATTCTAAGTGCCGAGCTTGCCGCTTGGAAGGCTCTTTGTGCGCTGATAAGATTTGTCATCTCCTGATTCATGTCTACATTGGAGCGTTCTAAGTTGCCTTGGCGAAGTTCAAACTGCGGCACTTGAGTCTCTGCCCCTGCCGGCATTGCAAACATGCCGTTTGCAAGACGTAGTACAGGCTCGCCATCGAGCGGTGCGGTTATCGCTATCTGCCCAACATTCTCGCCTTCGCCCGAGAACACAGTGCCGTCAGACGACACTATAAAGTCGGCAGTCCCAACATTTATCGGCTGGCCGTCGACCCCAAGTACAAGGCCGTCGTTTGGCAGTGTTAGATTGCCTGCTTCGTCTACATCGAAGTTGCCGTTTCTCGTAAGATTTGTCTCGCCTGTTGGGGTTAGAATATTAAAAAATCCTGCACCATCTATCGCAATATCCATATTTCTTCCCGTGGGGTCTATAAGTCCGCTGTGAAAGAGCGGCACTGTCTCCCCAACGATAGCAGAGGTCGCATGTATGCCGTTTCCAAGCTGTTCAAGTGTTCCCATCTCTCTGCGCATCATAAGCTCTTGCTCGAAAGAGGAGGTTATAACACGCTCTGCCCTGTGTCCCGGTGTTTGCATGTTTACAAGGTTGTTGCCTATCGTGTCGATCTCTCTTTGCCTTGTCAGCAGGCCTGACGATATTGAGTAGTATCCTGAAAGCATAATATTTCCTCCGCATCTGTCTTATTTGTCTATTCTGTTAAAACTATCCCTCGTAGATCTGTCTAAATTCTTCGAGCGCCTCTTGCATTGTGTCGAGCGCTTTTTTCCTAAGCTGAGATACCCTCTGCTGGGTAAGCTCGAGTATTTCGCCAATCTCTCTTAGGTTCATATTTTCGTAGTAGTAGAGCGTTATTATCTGCCGCTGTTTTGGCGGTAGTGCCTCTATCGCCGCTCCGAGTGCCACTGCAAATTCTTCTTCGAGCAGTGACCTATCTACGCCGCCGTCCTTTATACTGCCCGATTGCATTACCCGCTCAAAGGCATCTTCGAGCATTTCTTCAAAGGAGACTGTCTCTACCGCCGAAATCTCCATAAGTCGCTTGCTAAGCTCTTTTTCGCTCATGCCTACATGCTCTGCAATTTCCTTATCTGTCGGCGATCTTAGCAGCGACTGTTCAAGTTCTGCCGTTCCTTTGGTAATTTTCTTTCGAGCGTCCCATGCACTGTTTGGTATCCAGTTTTGTTTTCGGGCAAATTTTAATATAGATCCCCTTATGCCCATATAGCTGTATGTTTGAAAATTTGCCCCTCTGTTTGGGTCGTATCTTTCGATACAGTCGATTAAAGCCAAAGTCCCCTGACCGAAAAAGTCCTCGTAGGGAATACCCGAGAGCATTATGGAGCGCATACCGTATATTGCTATGTCGACAAGGTTTATATAATGCATAACAAGAGCGTTACGCAAGCTTATATCGCCTGTTTCCTTGTACTCCAGCATGAGCTTTTCGGGCTCTTCCGCTTTTATCTGCTTTATGCCTTGCGGCTGCCCTGCCATATGCTCGCCCCCTTTGCTTTAGACTTTAAATCAGCTCGCTATTGTTATATTGCCAAGTGCCTGAATTTGCACCCCTGAGTATATGTCGTTAAACGAAAGTACCGTAACATTTGGGTAAAACTGGTCGAGCAGTTTTTTGTAGTAGACACGTACTATTGGCGACGTTAGAATAATGGGCTCTTGTACAAGCTTTCTAACATTGTCTATCTGACTCTTAGAGGCCGCCATAATGCGAGAAATAACATCGGGCTCTAAGTCGAGATAAGCGCCGCCCTCTATCTTTTTAAGTCCCTGCATTATAACGCTCTCTATACTGCTGTCAAGACTTAGCACCTTCATTTTTCCGGCTTCGGAGTAGTGATGGGTTATAGTGCGGCGCAGTGCCTGACGGACATACTCTGTAAGCAGATCGCTATCCTTAATTGTCGCAGAGTAGTCAGAGAGCGTTTCGAGTATAATTTCGAGGTCTATTATCGGCACACCCTCACGCAGTAAGTTTCTAAGAACTCTTTGCACCTCGCTTATCGAGAGGACAGCAGGTACAGTTTCGTTTACTATGTCTTCGTTTGTACGCTTTAAATGTTCAAGCATTATCTTAACTTCCTGACGGCTTAGCAGCTCGTATGCGTGTGTTCTTACAAGCTCTGACAGGTGGGTTATAATAACCGAAATCGGATCTATCAGCGTATACCCTGCCATTTCTGCCTTTATTTTCTTATCTTCGCTTATCCACTTGGCAGGCATACCGAAGGCAGGCTCTACCGTGTCTATACCGTCTATCTCGGCGCCCTTTGGCAGGTCGGAGGGGGCAAGTGCTAAGTAGTGGTCCACAAGCAGTTCCCCTATTGCTATTGTCTCGCCTCTTAGCTTTATCTGATACTGGTTTGGGTTTATCTCGCTACTGTCCGACAGGCGAACTGTCGGAAGCACCATGCCCATCTCGTCTGCAAACTGCTTTCTAAACATAACAACACGATCGAGGAAGTTTCCGCCTGCCGTCTCGTCGACAAGTGGCAGTAGGCTGTATCCAACCTGAACGCCTATCGGGTCGACCGTTAGAAGGTTGTAGACATTTTCTAAGTTTTTGTAAAAACTTACTTCGCTCGTTATCTCTTGTATAACTGGCAGTGTTGTATCTTCGAGCTTTGCAAGGGCACGATTTTTGTTGTTAATGGAAATTCCAAGCGTTAGCAAAATTCCCGAAATTAGAAACAGCTGAAGTGGAGGAAATCCGATAAATGCGAGGAAAGGAAGTGTCATACCTGCAATTATCAAAACTATCGGCTGAGATGTAAACTGGCGAACAACATCGGCATTAAGGTTTGCTTCTGATGCCGAGCGAGTAACAATCATACCTGTTGCGACCGATATTAAAAGTGCCGGTATCTGGCTCATAAGACCGTCGCCAACCGTCGAGGTCGAATATATCTGCACTATATCGCCAAAAGATCCTTCACCATTTATAAATCCAACTATAACGCCGCCTATTAGGTTAATTAAGGTAATGACAATCGATATAACGGCATCGCCCTTAACAAACTTGGAAGCACCGTCCATAGAACCGAAAAAGTCTGCTTCTCTTTGAATTTTCTGTCTTTGCTCCCTTGCGCCCTTCTCGTCGATAAGGCCTGCCGAAAGGTCTGCATCTATCGCCATCTGCTTACCGGGCATAGCGTCAAGCGTAAATCTTGCCGAAACTTCGGCGACACGCTCGGCACCCTTTGTGATAACGATAAACTGAACAAGAACTATAATTAGGAATATAACAAGACCTACTACAACATCGCCTCTAATAACAAATTCGCCAAAGGTTTTAATAACTTCCCCTGCATATCCGCTCTTTGTTAAAATAGAACGAGTAGAAGATACATTTAAAACCAGTCGCATTAAGGTCGTTATTAGTAGGAGCGACGGGAAAATAGCAAGTTCGAGCGGCTCTTTTATGTAGAGCGTTGTTAGCAAAATTACGAGGGAAAGCGCAAGATTTAGTATGAACATAAAGTCGAGCATTGCGGTCTCCAATGGTATAATTAAGAAGGCCACAATAAGGACCACAAACAAAGCTATACCATTGTTCAAAAACTTTAAGTTCATCTTTTTCCTCTCTAACTTCTTTTTATTTTGCTCTTATGTTTTAATATCCTGTATCAAATATATTCAAGCTTGTAAACATGAGCTAAAATTTCCGCTATTGCCTGATAAAACTCTCCGGGTATCTCTCGGTCGAGCGGCACAGCTTCGTAAAGTGCTCTCGCAAGCGGTCTGTCCTCTGTTATGTAAACGCTGTGCTTTTCGCCTTCTGCAATAATTCTAAGTGCTAAGGAGTCTACTCCCTTTGCCACAACAACCGGTGCGATATTCTTGCCTCTGTTGTACTTTAGCGCCACAGCATAGTGAGTTGGGTTTCTTATAATAACATCTGCCGTTGCGACATTTTGCATCATACGGCGTCGTGCTCTTTGTTGTTGCATCGCTCTAATGCGAGCCTTTATCTGTGGGTCACCTTCTACTTGCTTATACTCGTCTTTTACTTCTTGCTTACTCATTCTAAGATTTTTCTCGTACTCGTACCACTGATACACATAGTCAGCCGCACCTAAGAATGCAAATATAATGCTTGAAAGAAGTACAATTTCTAAAATTATGCTACCTGCCTTTGATGCCGCTGCAAGAACAGACATGTCCATAAGTCTTGGCATTAGCATTATCTCGTCTTTAAGGACGGAATATATTATGTAGAGTAGCACAGAGATTTTTAAAATGGATTTTACCAGTTCCACAAGCGAGCGCATGGAGAACATTTTGCGAAATCCCTTTAATGGATCTATTCGCTCGAATTTAAATTCAAATGCCTTTGCCGAAAACATCATTCTTGTCTGTGCCATTGTTATAACGACACTCGTTAGGGCGCATATAACAAGTATCGGCAGGGCGGCTACTGCATATGTCCTAAAGGCAATCCCAAACAGGTCTTGCACCGTTGCAGCATTTAAAGATGTAACATCTGCTCCCATCGTGAAAAAGGAGGTTATTATGCTTGTTGCCGAGTTAAATGTTATCGGCATTAGCAGTCTAAAGGAGAAAAATGCAACGAGCAGTGTCGAGACCGTCACTATCTCACGGCTCATAAAGACGTTACCTTTTTTCCGTTCGTCCTTCTTCCGTTTGGCGGTCGCCTTTTCGGTCTTTTCACCCGGCATTTTTCATCCCCCCTTTTGTGCGGCAGGTAGTGTGCCGTTTTTGCCTTAACTCCTATGCGTAAACTTGAAAAACCCTTTGTGTACTTAGCATTAGAGCATCTATATACTCTATCATAAATTCCGATATGGGGCTTGCAAACAAAAACAAAAGCGTCATGCCGACAATTACCTTTAACTGAAAATGAATTGCAAATACATTAATTTGCGGTACAAGTTTCATTAAAATTCCCATCGAAAGCTCCATAACCATTGCGGTTGCCATAAAGGGGAGCGCAAGATGCATTGCGAGCATAAAGGTCGATGTAAAGAGCGTTACAACAAACCCTCCCATCTCACCACCAAATGTTATTGCGCCGACCGACACTATGTCGTATGTAGCATATATAAGCCTTATAAAGAGCAAATGGCTGTCTGTTGCGAAGAAGTATAGTGTAAATAGTAACTGAAATATGTTACCCGACATGGAAATTTGCAAATTTGTACCGGGGTCGAATGCCTTTGCCATTGCAAGACCAAAGCCCATGTCTACCACGTCGCCCACCATAAAAAGCATGTAGTAGAACATTTGAAATACAACTCCGCATGTAAAGCCTGTTAAGAGCTCCATTGCCATGGAAAAAACAAGCTCGAAGCTCGACATGCCGACAGGCATACCGCCCATTACCGTTGGTGTCATAACTGCCGTTAGCCCTAACACTATTGCCATTTTAAATTGGTTTGGCAAATTTCGCCTTGACAGGAGCGGATTAAAGAGTATCATGCCCGCACATCTGCAAAAGACAAGCATTGCCGCCGTTAGCGAGCCGAAAAATAAGTCTATAACCATTTTACAGCCCTGCCATGATTGTCGTTAGCTGTACAAAAAACTCCTGTAAATTTGCAAGCATCCACGAGCCTGTAACTATTAGTATAAGTGCTATTGTTAAAATTTTCGGAACAAACGTAAGTGTCTGTTCGTGAATTTGGGTCGCAGCTTGGAATACCGATATTATTAGACCTATCGTTATACTTGCAAAGAGTAGCGGAGAGGCAAGCCGCAATATCATAAGAATGGCTGTGCGAAAAACATCGAGCGCTTCACCCGGCGACATACTTCTCTCCCCCTTTACTGCATAGTTTTAAAGCTTGTCCGCAAATTAGAAAAATCCGCTTATAAGTGTCTCCATTATCAGTCTCCACCCGTCTACCACCACAAAGAGCATTAGCTTAAATGGCAGTGAAATCATGGAGGGCGGGAGCATAACCATACCCATCGACATTAGGGTACTTGCTACTATCATGTCTATTACAAGAAATGGAATAAATAGCAAAAATCCCATTGTAAAGGCACGGCTTAGCTCGCTCGTTAAAAATGACGGCACAATGATATGTAGCCCAAGTTCCATCAATTCATCTTGCGACTTTTCTTCTACCGTCTCCCCTTCGCCCGAAAGCGAGAGAAAAAGGCTTAGATCCGATTCGTTTATGTGCTTTAGCATAAACTCTTTTAGCGGATCGCCTATCGCCTCTAATGCTTGCTCTTGACCGATAAGCCCGTCCGAATATGGCTCGATTGCCGTTTCGTTTATCTCTACAAGGACAGGTTGCATTATAAAGAGCGATAAAAAGAGCGACAATCCGATAATTACCTGACTTGGCGGTGTTTGCTGAAGTCCCACTGCATTTCTTAAAAGCGACAGCACTATTACAATTCTTGTAAAGCTCGTCATCATTATAAGAATAGATGGGGCAAGAGCTAATATGGTAAACATGAATAGCAGTTCTAAACTGCCAAGAGTTTGCGTTTCGGGATCGGGTGCTAAGTCAAGCGTTATCTCTGCGGCACTCGCCGCCATAGGTAGCGATAGCACGAGTAGAATAAGAAGGGCTACCGATAAAATTATTCCAAGTCTTTTTACTTGTCTTTTATCTCTCACAGTTCCCCCTCCCCTGTGTCCTGCGGCGATCTTTTTATTGCAGTTGTTAAAAAGCTCATAAAATCGGCAGGTGCTTTGGCATTTTTCATGCCATCGACCACAGTTGCCTCGTCAACTTCGCCCAAGTTTGTTATGCTGTTTGCAGTGCATCCGAGAAGTAGTACCTTGCCTCCCACCTTAACGATGAGAAGATACTGCTCCTTACCGAGCACCACCCTATCCAAAATTTCCATTCCTCCGCCTAAAGAGGCGGAGGAGGTGTACTTTTTTCCGAGTAGTTTTGATACATAGTAGGTGCAAGCAAAGACGGCAAGCATAAGTACAAATGTTAAAACTATTGAAAATACCGAAGACAGACCGTCCGTACCAAGCATTTATGCATCCTCACTTTTATTTTTTCTTTAAGAGCATACAAGAGCATTGCTCTAAAACGGCCGATAGACATGGCGGCCTACCCTCCATGACTCTTTTCGGCTGATATCTTGCTTTGATTATACCGCAGTGCTATAAACCTTGCACTGGTAATATTTTGTTCTTAGATATGCTTTTATAAAGCTACCTTAAACAAAATATTACAGCTCATCTTACAGCGGTAGTATTTTATTAACTGTCTGTACGATACGGTCTTGCTTAAAGGGCTTAACAATAAAGTCGAGTGCTCCAAGCTTTATAGCTTCCATAACCATTGCTTCCTGTCCCATAGCAGAACACATAACAATTTTTGCGGCAGGGTGTGCGCCCTTGATTGTGCGAAGTGCTTCAATTCCGTCCATGTTGGGCATTGTTATGTCCATAATAACAAGGTCGGGCTTTTTCTCGTTGTAAAGTGCAACTGCCTGTGCGCCGTCCTCTGCCTCTACAAAGTTTTCGTATCCTGCCTTTGTAAGATGAGTTTGTACTGTCTTTCTCATAAAGAATGCATCGTCTACTAACATAATGGTATACATGTTCTTTCCTCCTAATATTAAACGAGTTATTATTTATTTAAATTATATTACTAACCTTGATTTATCATGTCGAGCAGCTCCTTAGAGCCTACTATCTCGGTAACTCTTACGCCGAAGTTGTCGCCGATAACTATAACTTCACCGTGTGCAAGTAGCTGCCCGTTTACCATAATTTCGGCAGGGGCGCCTGTTTGATTGTCGAGCTCGACAATCGTGCTCTGACCAAATTCCATAATGTCTTTAATCTTGCGCTTTGTTCTACCTATAACAACAGAAATCTCAAGCTGAACTCCCATAAGCAAATTCATATTTGAGCTGCTCGGTGCTATCATTGCCTTGCCTTGGTTAAACGTCGGGAACTCTGCCGACTGAACGCTCTGCGGTGCTCCCACATATCCGCCCGGTGCCCACTGCATACCGCCCGGCATCATGTATTGTGGCGGATATGGGTATGGTTGCATTTGATCGGTCGGTGGCATCTGCTGGGGCGCCGCCATTGCCTGTGGTTGAGGCATGGGCGGTGCTACCGGAGCAGGTGCGGCAGGTGGCGGCGTTGGTGCTACCGGTGCTGCGGCAACCTGTGGTGGCGGTGCAACAACAGGTGGTGGCGCCATCTGAGGTGGCGGTGCTGCTGCGGCAGGTGCCTCCATTGGTGGTGCAGGTGGTGCAGGTGGTGCTTCAACCGGTGCCGTCGAGGTTAGTGGCTGTATTTCTGCAACCTGCGCTTCTGTATGTGCCATAACTTGGCTTACAAGCTTTCTTGCAAGCGTAAGTGTTAAAAAGCAACAAAATGTCGTGTCGAGCGCATCTGTTATCATCATGTTAAAAGAAACCGCAACAACAGGATCGTCCGTATTAACATCGTTGAAAACTTCGTTTATCTCGCTCTTTGTTGTAACCTCTTTTGCTACCGGAGTAGAAATATTAACAACGGTCCCCATAACTTCCGACAGAGCGGTAGCCGATGCTCCCATCATTTGGTTCATAACTTCACAAGCGGCACTGAGCGTTAGCTCGTCAAAGACAAATTCTTCTTCGGGTGTCGGTTCTTCGTTGCCCATTAGTAGGTCGATAATAATCTGCATATCTCTGCGCCTTAGCATAATTACATTATCGCCAGAAAGGCCTTCCACGTACTGGATTTTAACAAGAACAGCAGGCTCTAAATCCGAGCTGTCTATATCGTTCATCTGGTCTTGCTTTATCGAGGGGGTCGTTATATTAACAGGCCTGTCTAGCATATTTGATACCGACGTAGCCGCAGCCCCCATGCTGATATTCATTATTTCGCCGATAGCATCAAGCTCTTCGGCATTAAGTAACAGTTTTTCGTTTTCCATACGGCTACCCCTCTCTTATTTTGGCGACTGTGTCGACAATTTTCAGTGCTTTTTTACCGTCCGATTCGCCAAGTCTTGCTGTGTACCACAAGTCATCTTCAATAACTACGCTTATGTCGCTGTCTATCTTTTTATTAAGCGTAATAACATCGCTTACTTGTAGCATAGCAATATCGCTCAAACTCATCTCGCACCTGTCTAAAACCGCCACAATCTCAAGCTCTGATTCTTTAATGGTGTCGAGCATAAGTTCTTTTAACGGTTCAGCGTGCTCTGATGGTTGTTGCTTTGTGTTTCTTGTATATTTAACGCTAAAGCTACTAATAACATCGTCTAAGTTTTCAGCGTCCATACAAATGTTTGCAGAGCCCTTGTAGTCGCCTGCCTCTATTGTCATTGTAATAATAATAACAATGTCCTGAGGAGAGTAAACTTGGAGTAGCCGCCCGTTTGTCTCTATGCTCTTCAAGTTTGTCTTTAGCGAGAAAAATCCGCTCCATGCTTCTTGGAAATACCACGTTACACTATCTAAAACTTTATGTAAAAGTGCAAGTTCTATTTCTGTGTAATCTCTATCGGGAGAGTCAGACTTCCCACTTCCTCCCAGAAGTCGGTCGATAATCATAAACCCGAAGTTTGTCGGTAACTCCATCATAATGGTCGATTCGTCAAACTTTTGCCCATCAGGTTTAAACTCTATCATGCCGACCAGTGTGTTATCGGGTAGTGCATTGTTAAACTCTTGGTAACGCTGTTCTTCTATCTGCTCGAAACTTACCATGCAGACCGTCCTAAGGATGCTTGTGAAATAGGACGATATTACCCTTGAGAATGTTTCGTACAGGTTGCTCATGGATTTTATTTGATCTTTTGTAAACTTCTTTGGGGACGAAAAGTCGTACTCTTTAACTCGCTGTTTTGGTGATTGTTCCTCTGTCGACACTTCGCCCGACTGCATTTTTTTAAGCAGTTCGTCTATCTGGCTTTGAGACAAAGCTTCTGCCATCTTTAATTCTCCCCCCTTTCGTCTTACTATTGAGTTGCATCAGGTAATACACTCTCCACTTCCGGAAGTGACGGGGTTCCGGCCTCTGCCAGTGCCCCTTCAAGACCTCCAATATCTATGCCTCCTCCACTCGATGCCTCAGGTGTGTTTGTTACTGCACTTCCATCGGCCGGAGTAAAGAGTTCTGCCGCATTACCACTCGATGGGTACTGGCTATCGTTAAAGAAATCTTGCAAGCCTTCATATGTATTGTAGGAAAGGTCGCTGTCTATCCCCACGATGACTAGTTCTACACGTCTGTTTTGGCTCATGCCTTCTTCGTTGTCGTTTGGTGCAATGGGGAAATTCTTTCCATAACCCATCGCAACGAGCTTTTTAGCTTCAAAGCCCCAGTCGTCTATAAACTTTGCAACAATTCCCGCACGCTCGCCCGACAGTATCCACGACAATGTATTAAGGCTGTCGTCTGTCGAAGCTGTGTGACCTAAGATATTTATCGTTCTTATTGCATCCTGATTTGCCGTTAGCGCCTCTCCCACAAAATCGAGTGTAGGATAGCTGTCTGCAAGCAGTGTGTAGCTGTTAGGTGCAAAGAACAAAACGCTGTTAAATCTAATAAATACTACATCTTCTACCTTGGCTATGTCAATAGCATAACCCATTTCGTTATCGTCTACATAGTCTTTAAGCATCTGATAGAGTTCTTCAACATCTCCCTCTATCGGAGCTTCTCCTTCTTCCACGCCGCCGTCTTGACCGATAATATCTTCTATAACATTTTCAGGTAGACTTGTAAAGGACTGGACAAATGCATTAAATTTGTTTTGGTCGATGGTCGACATACTAAGCATAACAACAAAGAATGTCATAAGAAGCGTAACCATGTCCGCATAGGTGTTCATCCAGCTATCGCCGCCGCCTTCTGGCTCTTGCTTTCTTGCCACAATATCACTCCTTTTCGGGTTATTCGCTTAGAGTAAATAGCGTGAAAACGCTAAATTTCTAAAATTTATTCGCCACCGCCGCCGCCATCGCCAAGCTTTGCTCTCATCTTCTTTAGCTTGTACTCTGGAAGTAGGTTTAGCAGTCTGTCTTGAATAAGCTTTGGGTTTTCGCCTGCTTGTATTGCCTGTATACCTTCAACGACAATGCTCATGCATAGGTATTCTTCTTCGTGCCTCATCTTTAGTTTGTTTGCAATCGGGGCAAAGAAAACGTTTGCAAGAACCGAGCCGTAGAATGTCGTTATAAGAGCGACCGCCATGTTAGGTCCAACGGTAGCAACGTCTTCAAGGTCCTTAAGCATGTTGATAAGACCGATAAGAGTACCAATCATACCAAAGGCAGGGCCAAGTGCTGCGCCCTTTTCATAGAGCTGACGTTCTGCAACATGTCTATCGTCTATATTGCTAAGCCAAGATTGCATCTGCGACTGTACCTTCTCAGGGTCTACCGAGTCAACAATCATCTGAAGGCTGTTGCATAGGAAGGGATCGTTTAGGTTGTTAACATCCTCTTCAAGAGCAAGCAGACCGCTCATACGAGCCTTTCTGGCACATTCAACAAGAGTTGTTATGTAAAAATCGGGCTGATAGACTTTAGGCATAAAGACTATCATCATATGCTTTGGTATTCTTGTTATAAACTCCAAGGGGAACATAACTGCAAGAGCTGCAAATGTACCAAAGATAACAACGACGATACTTGTAAGGTCAAAAAGTGACTTAAGGTTTTCCGCAGCAATGCTGTATGCACCTGTTTCGACGTCCTTAACCATGATACTACCAATGACAACAACGGCAAAACATATAACAAGTCCCACCATTGACATAATATCGGGCTTACGTTTCATCATTACACCTACCGTTTCTATCCACTTCTAAATAGGATAAAATTTGGCTTTGAATTCCATTTGCCGATTTGCGATACTCGATGATCTTCCCCATCACCTCATCCATATCTTCCTTGACAATGTAAATATTCTTATTTACAAGCCTTATGGTTGTGTCGGGGGTCGATTCAATCGTTTCAATCAGATCGCAGTTTAGCGCAAATAGCGATCCGTTGAGCCTGCTAAGTAAAATCATTTTATGCCACCTCTCACACATTCAAATCTTTTCAACTGTATTTGTGTATTCATACTTCTTGCCTTTAAGTGTCTTTGCCATAGGCAGACGGAAAATGCACTTTTCCGCCTGCCTATGGCGGCGGTCTACCGCCATAGGTCGCTTTATTAAAATAGCTTTAAACTATCTCTTTAGGTTTATAAGTTCTTCAAGCATGGTATCGGATACCGTTATAATTCTTGCATTTGCCTGATAGCCTCTCTGTGTTACTATCATGTCGGAAAACTCGTTTGTAAGGTCAACATTCGACATTTCAAGTGTACTACTCGATAGACCGCCCGTACCGCCCGAACCGGGATCAGCAAGAACAGGGTCGCCCGAGTTTACTGTTGCCGAGTAGTAGTTGTTACCGACAAGCTCAAGTCCTCTTGGGTTGGAGAAGTTTGCAAGAGAAATTTTACCCGCAATGATCGTGCCCTTGTCGGGGTGAGCTACTGTAATTGTACCGTCCGAGCCAATCGAAACCGATGTTAGCTCGTCGAGTGTAATTGTGCCGCCCTCTGTACCGTCCTTTAGACCGAATGTTACTGTCGAGAATCCAAGATCTCTCGATTCAACCGAGGGGAATACAGTAAACTCAGCTCCGCCTGTTAGTCCGCTAACCGATGTTCCGTTTGTCGCATCGACTCCGTTTACAGAGCGGAAGTATGTGTTAAGATCGTCAAATCCCGGGTTTGACATCTGCATGTAGTCGCCATCTGCACTTTGAAGTAGAATAGATGCCGCTACCGTGTCATCCATTATCTGTGTCGAGTAGTCCTTGCCGCCAACATTCATGTTGATCGTCCAGTAGTTGCCGTTTGGATCTTCTGTAAATGTTGCCGAAAGATCGTTACCGGCTACAAGTCCAGACCCGTCAAAATCTGTGCTTGTTTCCATAAAGAACATGTTTCCGCCAAAGAAACCGTCGAGAATGTCTCCCTCTAAGTATCCCTTTTCAACACCAAAGTTACTGCCGGCAATCTGTGCACCTGTAAGCGACAATGTCATTGCGCTCTGAGCGGCTACCGACTTGTAGTCGTGCCATGTCGAGCTTGTATTTAGCGCCGCTTCAAAGTCTGCCGCATAAGTTGGGGAAGTAGAGTCTACACCCAAGTTCTTTTGCATATCAGCAAGGGCTGGGATGCTTACAGTAATAGTGCCATCGAGCGGATCGCTTGTAGACAATGTTACCGTGCTACCAGGTGTTACAGCCGCGCCTGCTTCCGGCTGATAAGTTTTACCGTTTACCTCTACCGCAAGGTTGTATGCCCCTGTTACCGCATCAAGCCCTGATACTGTAAAGTCCATAACGCCTGCATATGGGAAATCAGCGCTTACAGCAGTTACCTTAACACCGCCGAGGAAGTGCTTAGGAGCTGTAAAGTTTGCAAGCTGTGGTGTTCCTACATATCCTGCAAGTTCAGCAATTTCAAGCGTTTCGCCATCTGCAAAGTCGAGCTCGATCGAGCCGCCACCCGTTGCCGAATTTAGCGTTATGGGATATGTGGTAGATCCCGAAATGCTGTCCAGAGTATAGTCTACACCGTTTAGTGTTGCTGTTATCGAGTATGTCGACGCCGTCGCATCAAATGTTACGTTAAAAGCAACATTTGCCTGATCGCTCGATGCTACATCTGTCGATGGTGTAAAGTTTGTAATTTCAAGTTGATCTCCAAAGAATCCTGTATTAGCTTCAAGCATCGCCTCGTCTGCCTGCGCCGAACCTTGGAAGGTGCCTACAACAGCATCTGTACCAAAAAGATTTTCGTCGGCTGTAATTGTAAATGGGCCTGCGGCGTGGTCTTTGCCGTCGTTTGCCTCTCTAATAGCGGCATTTATAACATTGTTAAGCTCTGTCATGGACTCGAACTTCTCGAATGCATTTAGCTGAACGACTATCGCACCTGTACTTGCAATCTCTGCAACAGCCTTTAGACCTGCCGGTAGCTCCTCGCTAGATCCTATTGCTATGCCGATGTTTCCAAGCTCTGTTGCTTTGGAAGCTGTAATTGTGTATGTAACACCGTTTACAGTCTCTGTTACGCTCGAAGATTTAGAATCGACCGCTCCAACATTGTCGATCTTGATCTTCTGTGTTCCTGGCTCGCCATCTGCCGAGGTTGCACCGAGAACAAAGTTACCGTTTATATCTGTTAGGTATCCGTTGGAGTCGTAATCCAAAAGACCTGCTTTTGTGTAGAAAACATTACCGTCCGGATCCATAACTTGTAGGTATCCTTCGCCAACAATAGCAACGTCTAAGCCAAAGCCTGTCGACTGCATACTGGACTGTGTTTGAAGTGTTTGAATACCTGCAAGGCTAACGCCGTAACCTACTACCGATGGGTTTGTACCACCGCTGTTTGTTGTACCTTCCGATGCTCCTTGAAGTGTTTGATAGAGAAGATCAGAGAAGATAGCACGCTGTGATTTGTATCCGTATGTGTTTACATTGGCGATGTTGTTACCTATGACGTCCATTCTCGTCTGGTGCGTCTTTAGTCCCGACACGCCCGAAAACATAGCTCTGTTCATAAATTACTCCTTTTTTAAAACCGCTCTTTACCCGTCTGTCGTTCGGGGTAAAGCAAGCCTCCTCAAAAGGTCCGGCTTATACTATTACGGTTCCTTCGATGTTTGTAAATACATTACCTTTCATCTCGCTGCTGTCTACGGCAGTAATAACTGTGTTGTTCTTAATGTTAACAACAAATGCCGTGCCACCAACAAGTATTAATGTGTCGTTAAGGTTTTTCTCCCCTGCAAGGCGCACACCTTCATTAAGACGCTCTATACTGTCGTCGGAGAGCTCTATATTCTTTTCAACAGCACGCTTAACGGCATGACGGGAAAAGGCGACATTACTGTTTTTATCAAGCTGGGCTTTAAGTATGTCTTGGAAGCTCTCTGTTTCGGTATTTTGCGCCGTATTTGTGTTCTGTCTAATGTGCTGTTCTATGCCGGGGGTTCCCGATGTTACGGGTCTATACATTTTTAGCCGCATATCATCCATGACTCGGCCTCCTTAATCTGCTCTTGCGGCAGGTTAATTTTTAAATGCTCATTGTCTTTAACATGCTTGCTTTGTAAACGCTCTTTTTGCCGTTTGCATCTTCTACAACAACATTTACATAGTAAGTCGTGTTGGGATTAAGACCCACAATGTTCTCCGTGTAAAGACCGCTTTGGCCTTCCATACCGTACAGTGTTCCTTCTTCTACAAGTTCTACCGTGTCAAACGGGCCTTCTTCCGAGTAATATACGCTGAATTTCAGTCCCGATTCAGCAATTTCGTCCTCTGTCGGTACAGGCCATTCAAGCGTAGCTTGGCTCGAACCGATTCCCGAAACACCAATATCCATTATTTCGGTATTCAGTGTAGCCCCTTCCGATGCGCCAACCTCCATAAGCTGATACATCTCGTACTTTTTACCGCCTATGTAGAGTACGTACTCGTTGTCCACCATGGAAATCTTGTCTACAATTCCGGTAGTCGTCTCAATTTCACCACCAACAGTGTATCTCGAGGCCGTAACCTCTTTACCGACAAGCGAAATTGCATAGTTTTGCTGAGAGTGGTAGGACATGTCCTGCATTTCCGTTACCATTGTGTATTGTGCCATTTGTGTAATCATCTGGGTATCGTCCATCGGATTTGTAAAATCTTGGTTTTGCATCTGTGCTACCATTAGATTTATAAAATCCATGGGATCCATAAAGGCTTGCTCGTCCTCTGTTGTAAATACTGCGTTGTATGTATTTCCCGATGTGCCGAGCACTCTATCGACTTCAGCCATTTTTAATCCTCCCCTCTCTTAAATGTACATATTTAGTCCGTCGTCCAAAACTGCACTTTGCGGTGCGACCTCTACCTCTGCCACTATTTCTTCCGATGCGGCATAGTATGGCCGTTCTCCGCTAAAGGCCTGTCTGTTTGCAAACTGACCTCCGTTTGACATTCCAAACTCGAGCCCTGCTTGCTGTCCGCTTGATGTTTCGATGACAGCCTCTCTAACTTCAACTTGAAGTGGCTTCATTGTGTCTTGAAGGTGTGCCATATTGCTGTTTAAGAGCTTTACGGTAGCTTCGCTTGCCGCTGTAATTCTCACCGTCATCTTGCCTGCTGTTTCGACCAATTTAATGGTAATCTCACCAAGTGACTCAGGTTTTAGCTTAACGGTAAACTCGCTTTTACCTTCGTTTATGCCTTCTTCAAGCCCTGACATGATCTGCGATGTTATGTCTGTTTCAAAGACCTGTCCTTTTGGTACTGTGCTCTCAAGCTTTAATGTGTTTAGATTTAGTGTTTGCGGAATTATCTCTGTTTCACCTTCGCTATCTACCGACTTTAGAAGCTCTTTTGCTTTGGAAACTGCATCGGAAAACATCTGTTCTGATCCAAAATTTGTAGCAGTCGGCGATACTTTGGAAAATGTTGCCTTAATATCGGCAAGACCTTCAGGGCTAAAGTTTAGGGCAAATTCACCAGTGTTTTTTTCTGTGGTGTTCTGTCCATTTTGAACCCCTTGCGCAAGTGGGTTTTGCTGTGCAACAGCGCTGTCTATCGGTTTTTGCAGTAGAGTGACAAGTTCTTCCAAGTTTATACTTCCCGTTTGCTGTGATATAGCGGATATTTCAGTAAGTGCATTTTGCAAGTCTTCGCTTAAAACCGATATATCGCTAACAGGTGTACTGCCGAGCATCATAGCGGCATATGCCGAAAGAAGTTCTTGTTCTTCACCTTCTAATAACTCTCCGTCCGCAGGCACTGCTTGCATGTCGATCATGTTTTGGAATACTGCGGCAAACGGATCTGCTATAACGCCCCCGCCCCACGCGGAACTGTCTGTGCCACCTACACCGCCCATCGAGCGGCCCTTTGCAAGCCCTACTGCCTGCATACTCATTGCTGCCTGAGTTGCGTTCATTTTTTCACCTCCTCAAAATTAATGTTATATAGTAAGTACATAATGTACCGCCTACCGAGAAACTTAAAATCAAGCCCTTTCGAAAGGAGGGGGAGCGGCGAGGGGGCACCATCAGGGTGACCACTGGCGTTAAATTCCCGCCCCGAGGGCGCTAAAATCAGCTTTGGCTGATTTCTCATCTTGGAGAAAACACTTTTTCTTCAAGATGAGTACATAATGTACCGCCTACCGAGAAAAATCAATCTTTTTTTCCCATCTTTCTGCCGATGCTCGTGTTTACAAGCTCTGAAATGTCGTTTTCTACCTCTTTGTTTAGCTTGTACATGTACTCTTCTCTTTGACGCTCCTCGAGCTTATCAAGCACCGACACACCTTGAGATGCACTGACCACGACATTCCTTTGGATTTCAACTGCCTCGGTCGCTCTGATAAGTGCTTTTTGCAGTTCGGTTATCTGCTTTAGTGTGTTGTCGAACATAAAACCATATGTAGCAAGTTCGGCCGCCATAAGGCCTGTTTCTTGCTTTTTCTTAAACTCCTCGTTTAACTCGATTCTATATTCCTCTATCTTTGTCTTTTGTTCTTCAATCTCTTGCTCTTTTGCACGTAGTCTTGATAATGTCTGCTTTTCTTTGTCTAATACCTGTTCACGGTAACCACGCATCTTGTCAAGTGAAAATACAAATTGTTTCATTTAAATTCTCCATACAAAACTAATTTGAACGGCCTAACCTTCGCACTACTTAACTGCCTGCTTTAATAGATGTAGCGTTTCGTTAAATGTGAAAGCTTGGTCGACCTCCTGCCGCAAGAAGTGATTTATCCTGTCTATTCTGGCTATCGCCTCGTCTAAAGCAGGATTTGTACCGCTTTTATATGCACCGATTGAAATTAAATCTTCGTTATCTCTGTATGTCGCCATATAACTTCTAAGTTTATTTGCCACCGCCCTGTGATCAGGGTCTACCACTTCGTTCATAATACGGCTTATACTGCCCAGTATATCGACCGCCGGATAGTGGTTTTTTGCCGCAATCTTACGAGATAACATTATGTGTCCGTCTATTATGCCTCGAACGGTATCGGCTATTGGTTCGTTGCTGTCGTCGCCCTCTACAAGAACTGTGTATACACCTGTTATAGAGCCTACTTCAAAATTTCCCGACCGCTCAAGAAGTTTTGGCAGTGCCGAGTATATCGATGGAGTATAACCTCTTGCAACGGGCGCTTCGCCTGTGTTAAGGCCTATCTCTCTTTGCGCCATTGCAAAACGTGTCAGCGAGTCCATCATAAGCAAAACGTCCTTGCCTTGCCGCTGGAAATACTCTGCTATGGCAGTCGCTGTCTGTGCGCACTTGCTTCTCATAATGGCAGGTTGGTCACTGGTCGCTACGACAAGCACAGATCGTGCCATGCCCTCAGGCCCTAAGTCTCTGTTTATAAATTCCACAACTTCACGACCACGCTCGCCCACAAGTGCAATAACATTTATATCTGCCGTTACATTCCTTGCTATCATACCCATTAGTGTACTCTTGCCGACGCCCGATCCTGCAAAAATGCCAATTCTCTGTCCCTTGCCGACCGTTAAAAGCCCGTCTATCGGTTTTACGCCAAATCTTATAACTTCCGATATAGGCGGCCGCTCGAGCGGATTAGATGGAGTTCCTACAATCGAAACAGGCTCTCCCGGCGCAAGCTTTGGCCCTTGATCGATCGGGTTACCGAGAGCATCTACAACCCTGCCTACAAGATCGTTTCCTGCCTTTATCGAAAGCTTCTCGCCTGTGTTGATAACAGCGCATCCATACCCTATGCCGTCTATATCCTGATAGGGCATTAAAAAGGATTTGCTACCTTCAATTCCCACGACCTCGCAAACGAGATTTTCACCTGTGTCTGATCTAATGTAGCAAATATCTCCTATGCTACACACAAGTCCTGTTGCCTCGACTGTCATTCCTACAATTTTGCTAATCTTGCCCTCGTGCGATAGCAAGTCGGAGATTTTAAGCGTTCTGCCGAGCGACGATATGTCGAGCATACTATCTATATTGACCAAGCCAAAAACCTCCCTTTAGAAATTTGCCTTTTGCTTATATAGTGATGAACGGTCGATCTTTTTACGGTATATTACAGCACGTGCTCTTGATTGAGAATACCTATCAATCGTTTGTAAATATATCCCTAAGATTTTCAGCCTGCACAGATACAGTTGCAACGACCGTTCCCTCGGGCGAATTTACCCTTACGATGTCCGTTTCACCCGGCACAGGGCTTACCTTTGCTTTTCCTTGGAACTCAGGCTCCTCGAGCTCTCTTTTTATGTGCTCTACAAGCCCTGCAAGTCCTTCAGAGAGCTCGACCTCGAGCCATGTGGCATTTTTAATATTTCTAACTGTCTGCATTACAAGTGTTGCCAGTATGCGGTCGTTTTCCTGTATCTTTTGGTGAATCATCTTCTCGGCTATGTCTACCGCCAAAATTTTAAGCTGACTAGCATACTTTTCCATGTATTCGCTTTGTAGTTTTTGCATTAATTCGAGCTGTTTATCAACCTTGTCAAGACTGTCTTTTAGCTCCCCCTTGCGCTGTTTTAAAGCGTCGGAATATGCCTTGTGACGGCTCTCTTCGCATAGCTCTTTTATTTCCTCTTGATATAGCTCTATAAGATCTTCCCTCGTAAGCTCCGGTCTTTGCGGTTCGGGTTCGGGTTCCGGTTCGGGCTCGGGCTCGGGCTCTTGAATTGCGGTTTCTTCCGCCTCGCCTTGCTCGATTTCTGACTGCTCGCCCTCTACTGCGTCGCCCTCTTGCATCTCACCATCATCGCCAATTTGGTCTTGCACCGCCTCGTTTTCTTCGAGCTCCATTTCATCAAGCAGCTCTAAAGGAAGCTTTACATCGGGGATTTTTACCGCCTCGCCTGTTATAACAACTCGTCCTTTTTTTATAATATCAGGCAATCACGGCATCCTCCCCTCCTCTTGAAACTACAATCTCACCGGCATCTTCCAGTGTACGTATAACATTAACGATCTTCTGCTGTGCATCTTCAACATCCTTAAGACGCACGTTGCGTAAAAATTCCATATCCTCCAAAATATTCTCTCTCGCACGGGAGGACACGTTGCTGAGCATAAGCTCCTTGACTTCCTCGTTCGAGCCCTTGATGGCAATTGTAAGGTCCTGCACATCGACATCTCGAAGGATACGCTGAATTGTCATATCGTCGAGCTTTGTAATGTCCTCGAAAACGAACATTAGCTTTCTGATGTTGTCGGATAGCTCCGGATCTGTCTTTCCAAGTTCGTCGAATATGAACTTCTCTGTCGTTCTGTCTGTCTGGTTCATAACTTCGGCTACGTAGTTTATGCCACCAACCTCTGTCATATCGACAGAAACCATAGTCGAGAAACGCTTTTCTACTATTGATTCCACCACAGCAACGATCTCAGGCGATACGCTCTCGATAGTTGCAATACGTTTGATTAGGTCTATTTGCAATTCCTTTGGCAGTTCCGATATGATTTTAGATGCCTGTTCCGCTCTAACATAGGAGAGTACCAATGCTATCGTTTGCGGATACTCGTTTTGTATCATCATCATCATATTTTTCGAATTTGCCTTGCGTGTAAACTCAAACGCCCTTGTCTGCATCGAGGCCGAGATTCTGTCGATATAGTTTGCCGCAACCTCTGCTCCGAATGCCTTTTCCAGAACATCTCTGGCGTAGATAACGCCGCCTTCAGATATTACCTTTTGTGTTATGCAAAGCCCGTAAAAATCTTCTATAATGGCTTGAAGTTCTTCAGGCGACATGCGTTCCATCTTTGCTATTTCTATCGAGAGTTTTTCAACTTCTTCCTCGTTAAGAAATCTAAATATACTGGAAGCATACTCCGAGCCGAGCGCCACAATAATGGCGGCCGCTTTTCCTGTACTTGTTAACGGTCTTGGTGTTGTAGCTGTTGCCGCCGGCATTAATCGTCACCCTCCCTCATCCACGAGCGTAGTAGACTTGCGGTAATTTCCGGATTAGCCTTTGCAAAGTCTCTAACTTCGTTCATAATAGCATCTTCCTTGGGATTTGCATCGGCAAGTGCTGCATTTGCAAGTTGCTTCTTGTAGTCGTCAATCTCGTTTTGAGCCGCTTCAAGCGCTGCCTGTTCTGCAAGCTGTGCTTCGAGTATCGCTTGTTCTGCTCTTTCCTCTGCCTTTTTCTTGCTACGTCTCATAAGAATAAAGACAATTATAATTATTACAAGTAGCGAGACACCTGCTATTGCGAATATCCACCACGGGAATCCAAAGATCAGCGGCCCTACATCGACCGGTGTTTCCTCCTCAGGCGGAGTTTCGTCGGGGTAGTATTCAGAAACAAATATAAGTTCGGGAGGAATGTCTACACTTGTCGAAATAAGGCTTGTAAGCTCCTCACGTCTTGCAGCTGTAAAATTTTCGTCGTTAACAAGAACAGATACAGTAGCCCTTTCAAGTAGCGCATTGCCTCGCTCTATCTGAGTCTTTATGTAGGAATAGTCAAAATCTGTGCTCCATGTGTAGTAGGCAGTATCACCGTCGGGATCGGGGTTTACATAGCTGTAATCGGGAACATCTGTGTTTAGCTCCTCCCCTACAATTCCTTCTACGGGGATCTCTGCACCGTTTACGCCGTATGCACCTTGAGTATGTGTTGCAAAGCCCTCTTGATCTCCATTCTCGTCTGCCGGTGTTTCGAGCAGTTCGAGTTGCTCTGTCATCATGGAGTCGTAGTTAATTGTAACCTTAGCGGTTGCAACAACTCCGCCGTCTCCGTATCTTGGAGTTAAGAGTTTTTCAATGTTGTCCTCGATCCTGCTTTGAACGACCTCCTCAAATTCGAGGTTTTGTTCAAATGTCAATCCATTTTCATCTTGAACGCCTGCCGTTTCGACAGTAGCTCCGTGAAGTTCAAGCGATGTAGCAGCATCGACAACCGTTACATCTTCGGGCAACATGTTTATAACGCTTGCCGCCACAAGATTTTTTATTGTTGTAACCTGAGCGGGAGATAATGTCGTACCACCACTTAGCGTTAGCAGTACACCTGCCGTAGGTCTTACTGTGCCTTCTGCTTGCTCCCATACATATCCTGTACTCTCAGGGACTGTTATTGTAACAGCGGCAGAAACAACTCCGCTCATTCTCGATAAAATTTGCTGAATTCTATCCTGCGTTTGGAATGTATCCCACATTTCACGATCGCTCTCGGTCGCCGTCATTCCAGCATTTTGCCCATATGTATCATATGCAAGAGGCGACTGGGGATATCCCTCGCTTGCAAGGTATAATAGCCAAATATCAACCTCGTTTGCAGGTACTAAAATTTCCCCGAGTTCGTTTCTCTCGGGGGAAGCGCCTGCCATTAAGAGCGATTGATATATCTCGGCAGATTCTGTCGGCGTTAGGTTGCCGTACAAAACTTCGTATTGCGCACTGTTTTCGTTAAGGTAAAAGGTACCCAAAGCGGCCAAGATGACAATACCTGCTACAACCGCAAAAAGAAAAGTCTTCTTCTTTTTTGGCATTTCGGTATAGTAGGTCTTGGCCTTCGTTAGAGTATCTTTTGAGAAAAATTCTTTTATATTTTGAAAATTCACAACATTACTCCACTCTCTTACAATTTAGACTTTCGGGCTCACCTGCCCATAGCGTACTTTAACTTTAATGTTAAACCTGCATTTGAATGATCTCTTTGTATGCGGAAATCACTCTACTTGTGAGCTGAACTGTTGTTTGTAATAGTGCGGTAGCCTTTTGTGAGTTAATTTGAATTTGTGCAAGGTCGTCTACATTTCCTGTTGCAAGTCTAATGTTATCTGCCGCCGAGACAGCCTCTGCCTCTATTACTTGAGATATGGCATCGTCTAAAACCGATTGAAACGGAACATGCGTCCCCACTGTATTTGCTATCGGTGCGCTGATTTGTTCGTTACCGAAGGACATTTTCTCGATCGGAGAAATCTGTGTAAAAAATACTGACATTTCTAAACCTCCATAACGGCAAAGTTAGCCTTGCCTTAATTTTATTGTAGGAAATGCGAAGTGCAAGTGGCACGCATTTTATCAAACCCCTTGCTGTTCTAAGCAATATTAAATAATGCAAAAGTGGCAATATCCGCATTTATATTTAAATTATATTCATTTGAAGCAAATCGTATAATACAAAATAAAAATACAAAACCGTACTTAAACACCACTTAATAACATTATAACTAAAAATTCACATAAAATCAAGAAAAACATCATAAATAGTATAAAATTGACAAAATGTACATAAACTGCTTAATTTTACCCATTATAAGCTCAGTTGGAAAATTATATTAGTTTTATTGAGTAATAACTTGCTGTAATAATGTCATAGTTTTTTGACAATACTTTAAAATTTCTTAAACAAGGGTTATATTTGTTTTAAAAAATTACGTTATGCATCGTTGTTTTTGTATTTTATTGTCAAATATTATTTTAATTATAGTAAACAAATGATTACAAGTAATCTTAATGTATATTTTTATACAACTTTAGTCTGCATAAAAATGTATAACTTTCTATTCAATAAAATAGAATTATACGTTTTTTTTCATTATCGTTGCCAATAATAAACAAAATCCAAAGGATATATCCTCTGGATTTTGTTTATTATTTCATCGCTTATTAGTTTTTCGGAACTCCTGCATCGCCATATGTTTTAAATAGCACAAGATGCTTTTCCATTTCTTCTTCCGAGAGCAGTACAGGCTCTAAGCCCATTGCTCTAACCTGCCAGTAAAGTTGGCAGCAATACTCGATTTCCTCAAGCTTCTTAAATGCATTTGCAGCATCTCTGCCGCCTGCTATTACACCGTGGTTTGCCATGATAGCAGCAAAGCGATCCTTCATAGCAACAACAACATTCTCTGCAAGCTCTTTTGTGCCGAATGTCGCATACTCTGCGCAACGGATGTCCTTACCTGCAAGAGCAATGAGGTAATGTAGCGAAGGAAGGCCAATTCTTAGGCAGGAAAGAGTAGTAGCATAGTTTGTGTGAGCATGGATAACGCTGTTCATCTCAGGACGATCTACAAGTAGCATACGATGTAGTTCATGCTCTGTCGAAGGCTTGAAGGGAGCTTCTACAATCTCGCCGTCGAGAGTTAGAATAGCAACTTCTTCAGGCTTAATTGTAAAGTAGTCCTTGCCCGAGGGGGATAGTGCGTAGTAACCGAGTTCACGGTTAACAACACTAACATTTCCGCCCGTTCCCTTTGTTAGTCCCGATGTAATAAGTTTCTTACCGTATTCAACAACGGCTTCACGTTCTGTTTGCATTAGCATAAGTTGTGCACCTCTTTATATAAATTTTTGGGTATAACTATCTCTTTGCGAATAGTAGCGGCTCTCCCTTTAGGAAACGATGAACTTCTGCAACTGCCATTTTTGTATGGTTTATCATGGAATCCTCTGCGGCTCCTGAAATGTGCGGCATGATAAGAACATTGTCAAGCTCGCCCGTAACAAAGGGATGGTTAACATCTAACGGCTCATTTTCAAACACGTCAAGTGCCGCACCGCCAATAATGCCCCTTCTAAGCGCCTCGATTAGATCCTTTTCCACGACGACATTGCCACGACCGTTGTTTATAAAAAACGCCGAAGGCTTCATTTTCTCAAACTCGCCCATAGCAAACATGCCGGTCGTTGCCTCAGAAGGCTTAACATGGCAGGAAACAAAATCGGATTCTGCAAGTAGCGTGTCGAAATCGACCTTGCGAATACCCGGCTCTTCCACATCTATATCATTTGCATATGGGTCGAAAATATTTAGATGCATACCAAATCCCTGATGGGCAATCCTACCGACACGACGACCGATAGAGCCGTATCCGACAATGCCCAGCGTGCGTCCCTTTAGCTGTACACCTTGCAGTTCTCTGTAAGGCGAACGACCGTTAACAACGCCCCATGTTACGTCCTTCTTTTGGGGTACCGGTTCTTTCGAGATGTATGTACCGTCCATCATGCCCCTCATTGCCTGAGGGATTTTACGGGAGATCATAAGCATTAGAGTAATTGCAAATTCTGCTGTGCAGTCGGAATTTCTTCCCGGACTGTAAACAACGGGAATTCCACGCTCTTTAGCGGCCGCAATGTCTACATTAAGAGGGTTAGATCTTGCGCATACAATAAGTTTTAGATCCTTAGCGGCGTTAATTACCTCTGCTGTTACAGTGTCGTAGCTTGTAACATAGATCTCGCAACCTTGCAGAAGCTCTATTTGCTCCTCTGCTCCAAGGCGAACATTGCTAAGTCTCCAGCCCGCTTCTTTAACATCGCACATCTCGTATAGAGGTGCTAAACTGTTTTCGTCTACCTCAGCGGTAAGCAGTAGCTTTGGTTTGTTCATTCTTTTCTCCTTTTATTTTATTTTCCACCTAACAAAAATGCCGCCCTGTCGTCCCAGTAGCCTACGACATTTTCTCTTAGGTTCTTATATACATTATATAGTTCCATAAAACGTTTGTGGTTTTCCTTGTTTGGCATATACGAACGCTCTATCTGCGCAACATTACCTGCAATCTCGACAGGGTCGCTGTACAGTCCGCAGGCAACACCTGCCGCTATTGCCGCACCCTTTGCCGCAAGCTCTTTTTCGGCCGTTATGCACATTTCCATGTCGAGGCAGTCTGCAAGCATCTGCACCCAAAACGGACTTGTAGCACCGCCACCCGACAAAAATACTCTCCCTTCAAGCTTTCCGAAGTTTGCAAGGCAGTCGTAAGAGGAAAGCACAACACCTTCGTAAACCGAGCGAAGCATCTGCTCTCTTGTTGTCGTCGATTTTAGCCCCGAAAAGCTTCCGCTTGCCTTTTCATTAATAAATGGGGCACGCTCTCCAGATACACTTGTATAGGGATGGAACATAACCCCCTTCGATCCAATCGGTATCTTCGATAGCGGATCTTCAAGCGCTGTAACAAAATCAGGATCAAACCCCGGTATGCCATACAAAATCGAAAGTGCCCAGTTTAGGTTTGGCGTACCTGCCATAGTGCCGAGCAGACGAGAGAAAAGCCCCTCTTTACAGTTGGCCTCCCAACTAATGCCTGTCTTCTCGCTCGGGCTGTACCCCTGCGTTATGACCTGATGCATTAGTGTAGTACCCATTGTAATGCATATATCGCCCTTATTAACAGCGCCCACACCGAGTGATGCCGATATAAGGTCGAGCATTCCTGTCGCAACGGGCGTGCCCTTTGCAAGGCCTGTAAGCTCTGCCGCTTCCTCTGTAATTCGTCCTGCCATGTCGCAAGGATTTAGAACAGGAGGGATTAAATCGGTAAGTTCCGGCACTCCGAGCTCTTCAAAAAGTGCCGATGCAGGCTTCATTGTATTTAGATCAAGCAGCGAGGTAGAGGCGTCCGACTTGTCGGTGGCGGCCTCTCCTGTCAGCATAAATCTTATGTAGTCTTTACAAAAGAAAAGGCGCTTTGCCTTTTTGAGCATCTTGCCGTCGTACCTTGCGGCATGTACCACCTGTGAAATGGTAGTACCCGACTTTGGCAGACCGCCAATAGTCATGTTTAGCTTTTTTTCCATGTCCTCGAGCTGTCTTATGGCAAGAGCGGTCTCCTTTGCACGACCGTCATTCCAAAGGCGAGCCATTGCAACTGGGTCGTCGTGATCATCCACAAGCCATAGACCTTCACCCTGACCTGACACGCCGACACCGAGCACATCTTCCGCCTTAGCGCCCGATTGCTCCATAACTCTGCGTATACAGCGGCAGACTACCTGCCACAGTTCGAGCATGTCCTGCTCTGACCTATCAGGCGACGGATTGTACACTTTATTATCAGCGGCATAAGAGCTTATCTCCTTGCCGACTTCGTCAAACATAACGGCCTTAACACGGCTTGTGCCAATGTCAATACCGATCAAACGCCCACTCATAGCGATAACATGTCTTCAAGAATGTCTATTGTGTCCTTCATTGCCTTGGCACATACCACTCTGTGAAGATCTTTTTCCTTATTTGCAGCCTGTCCTTCGGGGGTCGTTAGGTCTACGCCTAACAAATCTTTGCAATCAAACGCATATCCGCAATCGGCAAAGCGTTTCATAAACTCACGGGCAATAGGACCTGATGCCTTCTTTGTTTCTACGTCGCCGGGGACTATCTGTGCGTATTTTAAACCGAGCGCCATAAGGCCGCCTGTTACAAGGCCACATGCCTTTCCGCATTTCATGCCACCACCCATAAGAGCCGATAGCTTTCTTGCCGATATAATATCGACATCGAAATCGTCGCAAAAAACTTCAAGAACAACTTGGGAACATGAAAAATTGTCGTTTAGCATTAGAGAAGATGCAGTTTCAAATCTGTTCATAGTAACCCCCTATTAATTATATTGTATATTATTATACTGCAAACGGCGCACATCGTCAACAGTAACGAGGCTTTGTAGCCTAGCATAATATGCTAAGAGAAGCATTGCTTTGTTATGTTCTAATTGCATTTTAAAGGAGGATAACCGCATGTCTAAATCGTTTGACGTGATAAACAGGTTGATAAATACAGGAAATCCGCTCCCCCCGCTCTACGGCGAGGGCTCTTGCAAGCGAAAAAAGCCGCCTTTGCCCGACTGCCCCGGTATAAGGAGGCTTTATTTTTACGACAGTTTACCACCCGAACTGTTATGGCTTGGGGTAACGGTCTCGAGGTGCAAAAAGAAATGAGTATAATCTTTCTCGACCCAGGTCACGGCGGAAAATGGCGTGGCGAATGTGCACAAGGGCTAAAGGAGAGCAGGCAAAATCTATGCATTTCCAATAAAGTTGCACGAATTTTGGAAGAACAAGGGCAGACAGTCCACTGTTCCCACAGAGGCGACAGCAGATTACCTCCCGAGAGCCGTGTTGCCGTCGTCAAAAGGCTCGAGCCGACCTTGCTTGTAATAATCCACCACAGCCGAAGAAATATCCCACATTTTGCCTGTGTAAGCGGTATGGTGGGAGCAGGCGAAAAAAGCAAACTGCTTGCCAAGCACATGACCGACAGGCTTTCCGCCGCAGGGCTAAAGGTGCGTGGTCTGCCCTGTTTTAAAGAGCGCTCAGGCGATGTGCTCGGCGTTCAAGAAAAGGGTCGTCGAGCAGGCATTGTTGTCGAGTTCCCTCTTTGCATTAGATGCGTCAACTGCAGAGATCAATATGCCGAGGCTGTCGCACTTGGAATAATAGATTATATTGACAAATCTTCCTATTAAATGTAGTATATTGTAGTAGGGGCGAGAAATCCCCCTCGCACGGCAAAATTCAGATATATAAAAGGATATTTTGCCTGTATTATGTCAACGATATGCTCACAGGAGGGATGCTCAATATATGCGTGGATTAAATAAAAAATACTTAGAGATAACAATGTATATCTCTCTTGGCTTTTGCATTGTAGCCTTGTTTACAGTGCTACTAATTAATTTCGAGACCGTCAGTGCTACGATAGATAAAATTATCAGCACAATTGCCCCAATTTTTTACGGATTTGCACTTGCCTATCTAATGGGGCCGATTATAAATTGGCTCGAAAATAGCTTTATAGTTTCTCTTTTTCATAATTCTTCCCACAAAAGAACACATATGATAGCGACATTATTTTCCTATGCAACGCTAATTACAATAATGGTAATCTTTGTATCGGTTGTATTCCCAGAGCTTACCGCTTCAATAGTAGAGCTCATCGACAGAGCTCCCGAATACTTCGACGAAAGTGTCAATTTTATTGTACAGATATACGATAAAATACCCTTTATCGAAACACCGCTTACAGAGGCAGATATAGATGCAATGTCGCAGGAGTTGTTAGATGCTCTTTTTGTATGGGTGACAGACAATGTCCCAGAAATGTTAAGCCTTTCATTCTCTGTTGCAGGGGCACTTTTCAGCATTATAATCAGCACGGTTGTCTCTGTTTATGTTGTCGAGAGTCACGGCAAAATGAAAGGGCAGCTTAAAAAGGTGCTTTATGCCATGTTACCGATAAAGGTCGTAAACAAAATGATAGACCTTGCGCACGACGCTGATAAGATCTTTGGCGGCTTTATAAAGGGCAAGATAATAGATTCCTTCATTATAGGCCTTATATGCTACTTCTTTATGTACATCTTCGGAATGCCCGAGGCCACATTTATTTCCTTTGTAATAGGAGTAACAAATATAATCCCCTACTTTGGCCCCTTTATCGGCGGTATACCAATGGGAATTTTAATGTTCTTCCTCAACCCTTCCTATGGAATTATTTTTGCCATTTTCGTTATTTTGCTCCAACAGTTCGACGGAAATATACTTGGGCCTCTAATTCTTGCCGACTCGATAGGCATCTCGGCATTTTGGGTCGTTGTGTCGGTCACTGTGGCAGGCGGACTATTTGGCTTTTGGGGTATGCTTTTCGGTGTGCCTGCCTTTGCACTTATTCAAAAAATACTGGGAGACATATCTAGGGCACGACTTGAAAAGAAGAACCTTCCTTTAGATTCTGCCGAATACCAAGAAAAGGGATTTAAAATCGAGCAGGATAAAACTATATCCTCGGGTAGCGAGCGGCATTTTTAAATTATTAGTGATAAGCATCAAAAAGAGAGGTCGCAGTGACCTCTCTTTTTAGCATACCGGAGATAAAGATAAAAAAGTCCCATCTCAGATCCCCCCGAGGGCGATAAAATCAGCTTGGAGAAAAAGTGTTTTCTCCAAGCTGATAAAAGAGAGGTCGTAACGATTTATCGTCACGACCTCAGGCTGGAGAAAAACCCAAAATCAAGCCCATTCGGAAGGTGGGGGAGCGGCGAGGGGGCACCATAAGGGTGCCCTCTGGCGTTAAATTCCCGCCCCGAGGGCGTTAAAATCAGCTTTAGCTGATTTCTCAGCTTGGAGAAAACACTTTTTCTCCAAGCTGAGGTCGTAACGATTTATCGTCACGACCTCTCTTTTAATTCAAGTCAAATTTACACTACCCACTTATCATATTCTGCATCTGTTGCAAGAACTTCGTGCGTGCCTGCTACCGTGCGGTGTGTGCCCGCTTCGTAGCTAATGCCCGATGTGCCGTAGTCGTAGCTAAGCGATTTTCTTGTCTTTTCAACTACGGGGTTTGGGTGTGGAATTGCAGAGAGCAGCGACTGAGTGTATGGGTGAATCGGATTTTCGAAAATCTCGTCCGACGTGCCGGTCTCTACCATGTGCCCGAGGTGCAAAACACCTATTCTGTCCGAGATGTACTTGACCATCGATAGGTCATGCGCAATGAACAGGTAGGAAACACCTGTCGCCGATTGAATGTCCTTTAACAGGTTTATGACCTGCGCCTGAATGGAAACGTCGAGCGCTGTTATTGGCTCGTCGGCAATGATGAGCTTTGGCTCCATTACAAGTGCTCTCGCTATACCTATACGCTGACGCTGACCACCCGAAAACTGGTGGGCATAGCGGTTTGCGTGCTCTTTGGACAGTCCAACGGTCTCCAAAATCTTGTAGACCTTCTCTTGGCGCTCGTCCATACTGTCGTAGAGCTTGTGAATATCAAGCCCCTGTGCCACAAGGTCTATAACCTTCTTACGAGGGTTAAGACATGCCATAGGGTCTTGGAATATCATCTGCATATTTGTTCTAAGGTGCTTTATTTCTTTTGTGCTCATATTGCCCGAAATGTTAACGCCCTCGAAAAGAACATCGCCTGCCGTCGGCTTATAAAGCCTTATAACAGAACGTCCGATAGTCGACTTACCCGAGCCCGACTCGCCAACAAGACCGTATGTTTCGCCCGGATTAATGTGAAAACTAACCCCGTCAACAGCTTTAACAGTAAAGGAGCGTGACACTTTAAAGTGCTGCTTTAGCCCGCTTACCTCAAGAATTGGGTTTTGATTTGTCATGCATTCTCCCCCTCTGCAAGCATTTTGTCTATACGAGTTTTTAGCTCGATTGGCATCTCTATCTTTGGTGCACGCTCGTCGAGCAGCCATGTTGCGGCATAGTGAGTATCGCTAATCTTAAACATGGGTGGTTCTTCCTCTAAATCGACATCAAGCGCAAAGACATTTCTCGGTGCAAAAGCATCGCCCACAACCTCGTTAACAAGGTTTGGCGGACTGCCCGGAATCGAGAAAAGTCTCTCCTCCTCGGCTTGTACATCGGGAATTGACGATAGCAGACCCCATGTGTATGGATGACGTGGGTCGTAGAAGATCTCGTTGATAAGACCCTTTTCTATAATGCGGCCTGCATACATAACATTAACATAGTCGGCAATCTTTGCAACGACACCAAGGTCATGCGTGATGTATATAACAGATAGATTGCGCTTTTTTTGTATGTCTGCAATAAGTTCAAGAATTTTCGCCTGAATTGTAACGTCGAGAGCCGTTGTCGGCTCGTCGCATATTAGAATATCAGGGTCGCAAGAAAGTGCAATGGCAATAACAACACGCTGACGCATACCGCCTGACAGTTGATGAGGATAATTCTTCATGCGTGCCTCCGGGTCTGTAATACCTACAAGCCCAAGTAGCTCGACGGCCTTTTTATAGGCCTCTGCCTTTGGCACTTTGTAGTGATACCTCATGCCCTCCATAAGCTGTGCACCTATCGACATAATGGGGTTTAGTGCTGTCATCGGGTCTTGGAATACCATGCCGATACGCTTGCCGCTTACATTTTTGCTTATTTCCTTCTTACTCATTTTAACTATGTCTACCGTCTTTTTCTCGCCATTTTCTTCATAGTTAAATATAATTGTGCCCTCGTTAATCTTGCCGTTACCGCTAAGAATACCCATAACGGCCTTCATTGTAACCGACTTACCCGAGCCCGATTCTCCAACAACGGCTATCGTTTCGCCCTTGTGCAGGTCAAACTCTATTCCTCGAATGGCGTTTACCGTGCCCGAGTCTGTTTTAAAGCTGATATTAAGATCTCTAATAGATAATACTTTTTCTCTTTCCATCTCTTGCGCCCCCTTATCTGTCTAACATTTTGGGGTCAAATGCATCACGAAGTCCATCTGCAAGCAGATTGAAGCTCAGCATTAAAATCCCTAAAACAACGGCTGGGAATACTATCTGGTATGGATGTGCAATTAGCGACTTGTATCCCTCGTTTATAAGGCTACCGAGCGATGTGAAGGGCACCGGTACGCCAAGACCAACAAAGGAAAGGAAGGCTTCCGAGAATATAGCACTTGGGATAGAGAACATCGACATTGTTATGAGCTGCCCAAAAACATTTGGCAAAACGTCCTTCATAATAATTTCCTTGTCGCTCGAACCGAGTGTGCGAGAGGCTAAAATAAACTCTTGTTCTTTTAGCTTTAACATCTGCGCACGGGCAACACGGCTCATGCCGATCCAACCCGTTAGGATAAGTGCCGTTATAATGCTACCAAGCCCCGGCTCGAAAAGTAGCATTAGAAGTGTTACCGTGATAAGTGTTGGAATGCCGTTTATAATTTCAACAAAACGTTGCATTATATTGTCTACCCAACCACCAAAGTAACCCGACACCATGCCGTATCCGATACCTATCGCCATATCTATAATAACGGCAACAAATGCAATGAATAGCGAAATACGTGTGCCTTCCCATGTTCTTGTCCATAGGTCACGTCCTAAGGTGTCTGTACCAAACCAATACTCGGCACCCTCGGCCTCGTCTACATACTTGAACTCGCCCTTCTCGTATCCACCGATTTCTCCGATTTTAGGGGGCAAGTTTTGGTGAGGAGTGTTAACTGCGTCAAACTCGTGCTCGTTCATCATAGGGCCAAATAGTGCCATGAATATAATAACAAGTATCATAATGCCGCCAAAAACGGCACCTTTATTCTTTTTAAAGCGTGTTGTAACATCCTTCCAAAAGGAACCGCTCGAGTAGTTAAGATCGATATTAACGGAGTCTGACTGCCCGACTCTTTTAAACATTACTTTATCAGACATCTCCTACCTCCTCGTTTCCACCCGCTACTGCCACAACGGCCGCTGATTTTTCTTTTTTACTTTTTTTGCCGCCGCCATCTTTAACAAGTCTTATACGTGGATCGATTATACCGTACAAAATGTCTACAAATAGCATCATGCCGATGTACATCGAACAGTATATAAATGTTAGGGAGATAACAACATTGTAGTCGTTAGACTGAATAGCCGTAACAAGAAGGCTTCCTATTCCGGGAATAGAGAAAACTCTTTCTATAACCATGCTACCCGTCATAAGGCTTACGATTAGGGGAGCAAGCACTGTTACTATCGGTACAAGCACATTTCTTAGGGCATGTACAAATATAAGTCTCGATTTTGGAAGTCCCTTACTATCTGCAAAGAGCATGTAGTCAGAGCCCAAAACCTCGAGCATTTCCGTTCTTGTGAAACGGGCAATCTGAGCCATCGGGAACATTGAAAGCGCTATTGTCGGCAGCACCGTAGAAATAAACGGTTCTTGCACCGAGTATAATATTGGGAATAAGTTTGCTTTAAAGCCAACAAAATAAAGCAGAGCAAACGCAAAAACAAATGATGGTACACTAACACCGATAACCGAGAAAACGGTACAAAAGTTGTCTATTATCGTGTTGTGGTTTAATGCCGCAAATATGCCTATGATAAGCCCGATCGATGCCCCCAGCGCAACAGCTTGTGCACCAAGCCTTAGCGATGTCGGTCGTCTACCCTCTATCATATCTGCAACAGGTACATTTCTTTGAATGTTGTAAGAAAGCCCTAAATCGCCTTGTAGCATGTTGGATAGGTATTTAAAAAACTGCACATAAACAGGCTCATTTAGCCCGTACTTTTCCTGTATAACCTTTATTTGCTCTGCGCTTAGCCTCTCGTCGTTAAAAGGCGAGCCCGGCATGAACTGAAGCATGGAGAACAGGATAAATATAATTGTGAGCAGTGTCATGCAGGCAATTCCTATTCTTTTTAGTATGTATTTACGCATGTGCCCCTCTTTTCCGAAATAATAGGGGAAGGAGGACGCAGACCTCATACTGCCTTGCAAATTTTAAAATTCACACGACAATGGGCCCACGTCACTCCCGCCCCACATTAGTCCATTACTTTAATTGCTAGAATTTATTCAACAGGTGTCTTAACAGCATACTGGAATACATCCTGCTCAACGTTGTGTCTTTCGATGCCCGTTACATTGGATTTTTGCATAACTGCATCGTACTTTTGGTAGATAGGCAGAACAGCCGCTGTATCAAGCATCATCTTCTCTGCCTCTATCATAGCATTCCAACGTGTTGTAGGATCGCCTGCAACCTCACCTGCATCGATGTCGTATACAAGTTGGTCAAATGCTGCGTCTCTTGCACCAAACTTCGAGGAAGTCGATGTGAAGTATGTGAAGTATGTTGTTGGGTCAGCGTAGTCTGCGCCCCAACGTGTAAGTGTTAGCTCGAAGTCGCCTTCTGTGCCTCTTGCAAGACGTGTCTTCTTGGGCATTTGCTCAACATTGATTGTAACGCCGGGTAGGTTTGTCTGAATAGCATTTTGGATGTATGTAGCAACACCTATTGCCGAATCTGTATCTTCAGCAAGAAGCGATAGCTCGAGTGTCTCTATGCCAAGCTCTGCTTTAGCAGCTTCCCAGTACGCAAGTGCTTCTGTGGCATTGTACTCCATACCTGTTACAGAGTCTTCACGGAAGTCGTTTCCTGTAGGTCCTGTTGTTAGACCGTGGGGGATAACGAAGTCGGCAGGTACAGAGCCGTCCTTAAGAACGTCTTCGCAGATTTCTGCCTTGTCAAATGCCATACCGAGAGCTTTACGTAGGTTTAGATTTTGAAGCTCAGGAACATCAAAGTTCATTCCGATGTACCAGAAGTATGTTGCAGGGATAACTTGGAACTCGTCGCTGTCTCTGTACTGGTCTACAAGCTCGCCCGTTAGCTTAAATAGGTCTATTGTGCCCTGCTCGTATGCAAGAGACGCTGTCTGTGCATCTTTAGCTGTGATAAAGTTAATACCGTTTGCTACAACTGCATCTGCATTCCAGTAGTTGGGGTTACGCTCTGCAACGACAGTTGTGCCGCCCTGCTCCCAGTATGTTAGCATGTAAGCACCGTTAGCAAGAATTGTGTCAGGGCTCTGGCCGTACTGATCACCTACTGTGTTGTAGAATTCTTCGTTAACAGCAGTCATGATGGGGAACTGAATAACTGCAAGGAAGTAGGGAACAGGACGCTCAAGAGTAACTTCAAGTGTCTTAGCGTCGATAGCCTTAGCACCAAGTGTCGAAGGATCTGCACCTTCATATGCTATTGCAGCTGCATTTTCGATTGCCGAAATGTCTGCGATGTAATACTGATATTCACTCGCTGTGTCAGGGCTTGCAAGTCTTTGCCATGCAAAAACAAAGTCGCCTGCTGTTACATCAGCACCATTGCTCCACTTTGCATCTTCACGAAGATTAAATGTCCAAACTGTTTGATCGTCGTTGGTTGACCATGTCTCTGCTATGCCGCCGACAAACTCGCCATTAGCATCAACACTTACCAGTGCATCGTTACACGCTCTTAAAACTGTAAAGGAGTACCCGTCTGTTGCGACCTGTGCATCCATAGAAGCAAGTTCTACGTTTTCCGCATAGTTGATGTAAGTTGATGTATCAACCTCACCGCCTGTATCTCCACCTGTGTCCGCATCATCGCCTCCGCCGGAACATCCTGCTACAACGCCTGCCATCATAGTAGTTGCAAGAAGTAGCGAAGCCCATTTCTTAAAAATCATCATATTTCCCTCCTAAAATTGTGTGTGTCGTATGCAATTACGACTATTGCATACAATTATACATAATCAAAATACAATTGTCCACAGTAATTGACCACAATTTTACCAAGTTTTACACGCAATTTTTATTCAAAATACACACACATTACATAAAAATTGATAATATTATTGCTTTTTATTTAAAATATGCATTTTGTTTTATTGATTATACAGTCAATTTCTAAAACATTTAAACGTTTTCCGCAGTTATAGTTATTGCTTATATATAGCACGCTTATATATAAGCAATACTTTTATCTGTACATAAATACGGCTAATTTAATAACAAATTTTTAACAAGCAAAACACCCTTCAGCTTGGAGAAAAAATCAGCAATGCTGATTTTTTCTCCCTCGGAGCGGAAATTTAACGCGTGACGTCCCCCTGATGGTGCCCACTCGCCGCTCCCCCACCTTCCGAAGGGGCTTAATTTTTGGTTTTTCTCCAGCCTGTAATTTTCATTTTATAGCAAGTAAAAATCCTTTTTTGCTATTTTACTCTTTTAATTGACCGTTAGTTTATGTTGTTGTATAATTCACCAAGGCATAAAATCCATTATTAATAGACAAAAAAACTTTCAACTCTAACCTTTTGAAAAAAATAGAAAAATCTGTAACCTTTTGTTTCAAACTCCTACTGTATAAGTGTAAGACAAAAATTAAAAGGAGAGAAAATCTTATGAAGAAAGCACTATTACTATTGACGGTAGCAATACTATCTACAACATTGTTCTTTGGCTGTACAGCCGAGGAAACTCCACCGACCGACATAACAAGCGAGGATATGTCCGGTCAATCGGTCTCTATATTCAGAGGTATAATAGAAGAAATAAACGAAGACTCTGCCATTGTTGTTCCAAACCAAGATCAAGAGCACATTTTGTCATCCGGTGACAAAGTAGGCGTAAACCTTACAGAGTACGGCGATTTTGTTGCTGGCGACGAGGTTGTTGTTTACTACACGGGCGAGATAATGGAGTCCTATCCCCTACAAATCAACGTAACAGATATAACCCTTGCAAGTGAGTTTGATAGCGATAGTGAAGATGATATTTCAGATATAGAAGCAGAAGAACTAAAACCGATACAAGGTAAGGTTGCAGTAAACATTGAAGGTGTCGTTACAAGTGTCGACGGTAATTCCATCACGCTTGATGATGGGACAATAGTGTTAATAAACGACCAAACTCTTTTCGAAACCGAGAATGTCGGTAACTTTACTTCGGTAAATGAAGAAATATTGGTTGGCAACTACATTCAAGGCTATACATTGGATGATGTGCAAAACAACGAGGTAACAGCATCTAACATCAGCCTAAACGAGGGATTGACAGCACCTGCCGCAAGTGCCATCGTAAACATCGAAGGCACAATAACAGAGGTAAGCAATGACGGGACACGGCTAACTCTTGATAACGGTAAGATTGTTGTAATAACAGAACAAACAGAAATGGGCATAGGCGGACCAAATGCCGCCCCTATCGAAAAACAGTTTTTCGAGCCAACATTTAGAGTTGGAAATCTAATATCAGGCTTTACCGAGGACGACAGCACGGAAGAAATTATTGCCTATGCCATTTACAACAATTGGAACTGGGAAAACCCGATAGATCAGCCGCAAATTATTGAAACCGAAGTTATTATAAATGTAACAAAAGAATACGACGGTACAATAAATAATGAACTAAAAAGCTTGGGTGTCGTATCTGTTGATAATATTTTTGACTTAGGCGATACAATAATGTATCTCTTGGTGCTCTCCGCACCGATCGACGACATTATTTCACAGCTCGAAGCACTCCCCTA